>JAJRQT010000045.1 GCA_024280115.1 Bacteroidota bacterium
CTTCTGGTGAAAACAATAGTGACCGCATTTAAAAGGCCGGGCTTGTCTTCTGTCAGGATCGAAATCGTATATTCTTTTTCGATTGCATGTCCTGTCGAATCTTGATATATATCTGTCATTTTACTAAGATCTAAAATTACTCTAATCGGATATTTGAAACGGACTCCCCTGATGGAACCATCGGGAATACATTTTCTTCTTTTTCTACGACTACTTCAAGGAAATAAGGGCCGTCATGTTCAAGCATTGTTTTTAATGCATCTTTTAACCCCGCTCTTTCTTTTACCTGTTTCCCTGCAATGCCATAACCCTCGGCGATTTTAACAAAATCGGGGTTGACCATCTCTGTAAAGGAATACCTTTTGTCAAAGAATAATTCCTGCCATTGTCGTACCATTCCCAGGAAGCTGTTATTCAGGACAACAATTTTTACGGGTATATTGTACTGTGATATTGTTCCCAATTCCTGTATGGTCATTTGAATGCCCCCGTCACCGGCTATTGCAATAACTTGTTGGTCTTTTTTCCCTACCTGTGCGCCCATTGCAGCGGGTAAACCAAAACCCATTGTTCCTAAACCGCCTGAAGTCACCAGTTGATTTGGGCTTTTAAATTTATAATACCTCGGCGCAACCATCTGATGTTGACCTACATCGGTAACTATGATGGCTTCTCCATTTGTCAATTCTGAAATTAGCCGGACAGCCTCACCCATTTTATTTTGATTTCCTTCCGGATAAATATCTCGTTTTATAACTTTATCATATTCTATTTTATCCAGCTTTTTGAATTCTTCGATCCAATCCTTATGACCTGCTTTGTTAACCTTTTTGTTAAGCATTCCCAAAGCCTGTTTTGCATCTGCATTGATCCCAACTTCTGTTTTAATTATTTTATCAATTTCAGAAGCATCGATTTCTATATGTATTACTTTGGCTTTGGTGGCATAACGATTAACATCACCTGTTACGCGGTCATCAAATCGCATACCGATTGCAATGAGTACATCACATTCATTGGTGAGGACATTAGGGCCATAATTTCCATGCATACCAAGAAAACCCACATAATTGTGGTGATCCTGGGGAAAGGATGAAAGACCAAGTAAAGTACATGCTACTGGTATATCAGCTTTCTCAGAAAGTTCCAAAACTTCTTTTTCAGCGCCGGAAATTAGTATGCCATGTCCAGCGAGAATATATGGTTTTTTTGCATTGTTAATTATTTTTGCAGCATCCTCAATGTCATCATTGTTTATAACAGGATAAGGATGATAGCTTCGGATTTTTTCACATGGTTTATATTCAAAATCCAACTCACCAAATTGTGCATCCTTAGTAATGTCTAACAAGACTGGTCCGGGCCGGCCGGTTCTGGCAATGTAGAATGCGCGTGCAATTGCCCCAGGGATTTCATCTGCGGAAGTTATCTGGAAATTCCATTTTGTAACGGGCATAGAGATGCCCAACACATCAGATTCCTGAAAAGCATCGGTTCCAAGTAAATGAGAAGGAACCTGGCCTACGATGCATACCAATGGTGTAGAATCTATTTGCGCATCGGCGATGCCGGTCATTAAATTTGTTGCACCTGGCCCACTGGTAGCAAAACAGACGCCCACATCACCGGTGACTCGCGCATAACCCTGGGCGGCGTGAGCGGCACCCTGTTCATGTCTTGTCAGAATATGGTTGACCTTATCCTGATAATGGTACAACGAGTCGTAGATCGGCATAATTGCACCACCGGGATAACCAAAAATGGTATCAACTCCTTCCTCCAGCAACGAAAGTATTACGGCTTCTGAACCAGTAATGCTCATTTTCTTTTTACTCGTGCCGGGCGATGATTTTTGTAATGTATCCATCTGTTCCATAATAGAAATTTTAAATTGTAACGCAACCTTCAGAGGCTGTAGCTACTGTATCAATAAACTTTTTTAATATTCCTGTTTGCGCCTTGTAGGGCGGTTTAATCCAATTTTGTCTTCTTTTTTCAATTTCTTCGTCAGAAAGAGCGACATCAATTTTATTATTTATAGCATCAATTGTAATGATATCTCCATCTTCCAGCAAACCGATGAGGCCTCCTTCAGATGCTTCAGGGGTAATGTGTCCTACAACAAATCCATGAGATCCTCCAGAGAATCTTCCATCTGTGATTAATGCGACATCTTTTCCAAGTCCTGCCCCAACCACAGCGCCGGTTGGTTTTAGCATTTCCGGCATTCCCGGAGCGCCTTTGGGCCCCTCATGCCGGATGACGATCACATCTCCTTTTTTTACGCTTGTTCCGATACCTTCTATAGCTTCAAATTCATCTTCAAATACTTTAGCAGGGCCTGTGAAAATTTCCCCTTCTTTACCGGTGATCTTTGCGACTGATCCTTCTTCTGCTAAATTTCCATAAAGAATCTGAATATGTCCTACCGGTTTGATAGGATTGTCAAAAGGGCGAATTATTTTTTGCCCCTTTTCTAAATCGGCAACCATTTCAAGATTTTCTCCAAAAGTCTTTCCGGTAACTGTAATACAATTACCATCAAAATATCCTTCATTCAATAAGTGCTTCATAACACCGGGGACGCCGCCAACATTGTATAAATCCTCCATCAGGTATTCGCCGCTCGGTTTTAAATCTGCAATGAATGGTGTTTTATCACTAATCCTCTGAAAGTCATCTATTTTTAATTTAACATCTACTGATTTTGCCATAGCCAGCAAATGGAGTACGGCATTTGTAGAACCTCCAAGCGCCATGATCAAAGCAATCGCATTTTCAAAGGCAGCTTTTGTCATGATATCTCTTGGTTTTAAGTCAATCTTTAGCAGATGCTTGATGGCTTTACCAATGTCATGACATTCGTGACCTTTTTCCGCGCTGGTAGCAGGATTCGAAGATGAATAGGGGAGACTCATACCAAGGCACTCAATTGCTGCAGCCATGGTATTGGCAGTGTACATGCCTCCGCATGCGCCAGCTCCAGGAATAGAATTTTTTATAATTCCCTTATAATCTTCCTCGTTTATTTTTCCAGCCAATTTTTCACCGTAAGCTTCAAACGCAGAAACTATGTTGAGGTCCTTGCCTTTCCACTTACCTTTTCTGACCGTACCTCCATAGACAAGTATTCCCGGGCGGTTCAGTCTGCCCATGGCCATCATTGCTCCAGGCATATTTTTATCACATCCTACAACAGGGACAACAGCATCATAAAATTGGGCGCTTACAACAGTTTCAATAGAATCTGCGATGAGCTCCCTTGATGGCAATGAATATTTCATGCCTTCTGTTCCATTAGTGATGCCGTCACTGACGCCAATCGTATGAAAAATAAGGCCTAAAAGCCCATTTTCGTCAATGCCTTGTTTGATCTGATCAGCTAATCCATTTAAATGCATATTACAGGGATTGCCTTGAAAACCAGTACTTACTACACCAATCTGGGCTTTTTTCATATCGGCATCCTGCATGCCAATCGCGTATAACATTGCCTGTGCTGCAGGCAGACTTTCGTCTTGTGTAATTTTGCTACTGTATTTATTAATATTATTTTCCATATGTGTTGTGAATAAAAAAAACCTTTCTGTTTAAAGAGAAAGGTTTAGTTTTTTAGAATCTATAGTATTCCTTTCTCCTCAGGCATCATAAATAAGGACCACGACAGAAAGGACAAGAAGAACTATAGATGACAATATTTTCATTAAACTATTAAATTAAAATTCAAAATTTTCTTTTGCTAAATTAAGAAGCAACAAAAATGTATGAATAAATTTTAAATTCAAAGAATTAAGGTTAATTATTTTTATTTAGATTTATAGATGACCGATAAATAAATGCTATTTGTCCAGCTGGGCAAATTCACAATTGCAAAGGCTATGCTAATTTACTTTTTATAGGGCCGGTAAAATATAATCTCCCCTTTTTTAATATACTCCATATTCAATTCGCTTATTCCAACTTTTCTACCATACAAGCTCGTGTTTTGATGTGCAATCTTGTAGTGGTCTTTTTTTAATACCTTATAAATAATAGCAGTATGATGAGACATGGTTTCTGTGTAAATCCTGTCATTCTTTCTATATTCTAAATTTACATTTTCAAGTTGAATGATATCGCCTGGAAAAATCTTATCTTTTTTAGGGTTTAATTTTTTACCAAAAATATAGATGCTCATCTGACTGCTTCGGTCGAGATAACCTCCTGCATGATCCAGTGCCTCTGATGCCAAATCCCAGCACTCGCCACTATTCACTTTTTCTCCCATTACTGAATCCACATATTCTACTACAAGTTTATTTAGGTTTGGAATATTAAATTCCCACAATATGAATAATATAAAGAGTAAAGTCGTTTTCATTTTTGAAGATGGCTTTTGTGTATATTGTAAATCTTAGAACGTAATTTAATATAGATTAGTGAAAAGTGTTATCTTTATAATTCTCTATTATTTGTGATAGATGAATTTTGGTGAAAGTGGATGCAACTATTGACCAGCTATGCCCATCATAAAAATTCTTATTTCCTTATTTACAGCCGGATTGTTTTTCCTGATGATTTTTAATATTCAGGAAGATGACTATGGTGCCCGGAGTGAAATTGATTTTATGAATGGTGTCAGTTTTGTAGCTCCCCCCAAAGAATTTAGTGAAAATCCATTTTCTGATGTAATTGAAGTCAATGCCAATTGGGTTGCCGTTATGCCGTATGCTTTCACAAGGGGAAATGAACCTAAAGTGATATTTGACAATGAAAGGCAATGGTGGGGAGAGCGTACCCAGGGAGTAATCAAAACGATTGAGTTAGCTAAGGAGAAAAAGCTGAAGATATTGTTAAAACCCCACGTATGGATAGGTGGTCAGGGATGGACAGGTGATTTCATATTGGAATCTGAAGAGGATTGGAAAAAATGGGAGGCCGATTATGAAAAATATATTCTGAATTATGCGGGAATAGCAGATTCTATGGATGTAGAGGCATTTTGTATTGGTCTTGAATTTAAAAATGTCGTGATAGAAAGGCCTCAGTTCTGGAGCGACCTGATAATAAATGTAAGAGAGGTTTATCATGGAAATATAACCTACGCTGCCAATTGGGATAATTATCAAAATGTGACATTCTGGGAGGAATTGGATTTTATAGGTATAGATGCATATTTTCCATTGTCACAAAATGAAAGCCCTACTGTTGAAGAATTGAAAAAATCGTGGGTAAAGGAAAAGGAATTGCTTTTTGAACTAAGTAAAAAATATGGATTACCGGTCGTATTTACTGAGTATGGGTACAGGAGTATTGATAAAGGAGCAGGCAACCAATGGGAATTGGAGCATCATAGGAAATACGAAGGGGACCCAAATTTTGATGTGCAGAAAAATGCTTACCAGGCACTTTTTGAGACTTTTTGGGCAGAGCCCTGGTTTCATGGCGGTTTTTTATGGAAATGGTACCCCGATCATTGGCGGAAATTGGACCCTGAAAATTCTGACTACACCCCACAAAAGAAGCCGGTAGAAAAAGTTGTCAGGGAATGGTATAAAAAACACTGACAATCACCTGATTTCAATTATTGCTTCTATATTTGCCATTAAAATATATTATTTCTATTCTCAAAGTTTTTTTACCTCGATGACAAAAGTAGGACCACTTACCAGATTTTTAATTTGGCGAAGAAATCATATCAGTGATTCAAGGTTTGTGATGCTGCTAAGTATGATTGTGGGTATAGCTGCAGGTTTTGGCGCTGTTATAATAAAAAGGTCTGTTGGTCTAATCGAACAATTGCTCACCAGTGGTTTTTCAGATGAATTACACAATTATCTATATTTCATTTACCCGGGTATTGGAGTATTAATAGTAGTGCTTTTTATTAAATATATACTAAAGAACCCTGTAGGTGATGGGATACCGAACATACTATACGCAATATCAAAAAATAGTAGCCTGATTAAGCCCTATCAAATGTTTGCCTCAATTATTACCAGCTCCTTAACTGTTGGTTTTGGCGGTTCCGTAGGCCTTGAAGGCCCTACGGTTTCTACAGGTGGTGCAATGGGATCCAACATTGGCAGGATATTAAGACTTGATTATCGAAGGATTACATTGCTGGTAGCTTGTGCCTCTGCAGGAGCAATGGCTGCAATCTTCAAAGCTCCGATTGCTGCAATTGTCTTTGCTCTTGAAGTGCTTATGCTGGATCTGACAATGGCTGCTCTGGCGCCTCTTTTAATAGCTTCTGTTTCAGCAGCATTGGTTTCGTATATTTTTATGGGGCAATATACTATTTACACAATCCCTGTTATTGAGCAATTTAGCTTGGGGAATATTCCATTTTATATATTATTGGGTGTATTGGCAGGTTTTATTTCATTAAGCTTTACCAAAGTTTATACCATATTTGAAGACACTTTCGATAAGATTGAAACCTGGTATGTACGGTTGTTATTGGGGGTAACTATTCTTGGAGTATTATTATTCTTTTTGCCATCTCTATACGGTGAAGGCTACGATGTCGTGAGTTCCAGCTTGAAAGGAGATTATTCGGAACTCTTTAAGAATAGTATGTTCTATGAGTATCGTGAAAATACCTTAGCAATCATATTAATGTTCTTAGCTGCAATTTTTCTAAAAAGTTTTGCAGCTTCCGCAACCTTTGGAGCAGGAGGAATTGGTGGTATTTTTGCACCTACTTTATTCATCGGCGCAAACACAGGTTTGTTTCTCGCTGAAATATTAAAATACCTTGGGTACGATACAATAATTGCTGGCAACTTTGCCCTGATCGGCATGTGTGGATTGATCGCCGGTGTTATTCACGCTCCACTGACAGCAATATTTCTTATTGCCGAATTAACCGGGGGATACCAGTTGTTTATCCCGCTTATGATTGTTTCAACTATTTCTTACACTACAGTAAAATATTTTATAAAAACATCAGTTTATACCAGGCAGCTGGCGAGAAGAGGTGAACTATTTACACACAATAAAGATAAAATGGTCATCTCGCTGATGAATGTAAAAGATTTACTTGAAACCAAGTTTAAAACAATTCATAAAGATGCAAATCTCGGGGATTTGGTGAAAGTGATTACTGCCTCAAAACGAAATGTTTTTCCCGTAGTGGATGATGATGGGATATTTTATGGTGTAGTGCACCTCAATGACATCAGGGATGTGATTTTCAAACCTGAATTATATGATTCCGTTATGGTCTCCAGTTTAATGCATGCTCCAATGACTTCTGCGACCAAAAATGATTCTATGGAAGATATTGTCGAAAAATTTCAACGGACACCACAGTTCAATATTGTCGTACTGGAAGAAGGTAAATATGTTGGTTTTGTCTCTCGAGCCAATGTCTTTTCAAAATACAGAAAAATGCTCAAGGAGTTTTCTGAAGATTAGTTGGATATAGATATGATTTTGTTGATTTAATGCTACAATGAGAGAATGCTACAATGAGAGAATGCTATAATGCCTGAATGCTACAATGTTTTTTACTTTTGATTTCACAAGCTTAATAATCTTGCAAATTTCTATTGGAGGGTGTAATCTGATCTCTGTCATCATCTCATTCCATCATTTTTTCATTGCCAATTAAATTCTTGTTAGGGTCAAAGATTTAATAATAAATCTATTCTCTTTTCGTATTATTTCGTTAAATCATTAAGTTTAATACTAATAACATAGTTTACTAATAAGTGAAATGAAACAAATAACATTAAATATACCGGAAAATAAGTACCAATTTTTTCTAGAATTGGTGAGAAATCTTGAATTTATAAAGGTTAAGAATGATGATAATCTCAACAAAGATCAAAAAGAGTTTGTTGATGATTTGAAGGATTCACTTGCTCAGGTTGAACTTCATTTGAAAGGTCAAATAAATCTAAAATCAGCAGATAAACTGTTAGATGAGTTATAAAATATACTATACAAATCATTTTGAAAAGCAATTAAAGAAACTGTCAAAGAAGTATTCCTCGATTAAAAGCGATTTTAAATCCCTTTTGTTATCACTAAAAACCAACCCTAAAAAAGGCCAGGCACTGGGAAAAGATTGTTATAAAATTCGAATGTCTATAGCGTCAAAGAGAAAAGGAAAGTCTGGCGGGAGCCGGGTGATTTATAGTGTTAAAGTTGTTGCTAATACAGTTTATCTTTTGTCCATTTATGATAAATCTGAAAAAGACAATATTAAGGACGGTGAGTTGGATTTTTTATTGAGTAAGGCAGACCTTTTATAAACATATTATTGTCGGTATGATCACTTTTTAACAAACTTCTCAATATCGATTTCACGCTCGCCTCGTTGTAGTTTCTCAGGAGTACCCACATCTAACCAATAGGAAGTATCATCGATATATCCCATAATTTTTTGGAGTTTTGCCAATTTTAAATAAACATCAATAATTGAGAAACAGCCATCTTCATCGATTAATTTGAAGATAGATGGATTGATAACATGAAGGCATGAAAAAGCAAGTTGCTCCAGTTGAGTTCCCTGATTTGTAACTATAATCCTTTCTTTTGACACAGTGTTTTCCCAGCCACAGAGTTTTTTATTCTCATTAAAAAGAAAAAATCTGCTACCAGGTCGATGTCTTACTAAAAGTGTTGCCAGCGCATTGCTTTGCTTATGGAAGTTATAAAAATCCCGAAGGTCAACATCGGTGAGTGTATCTACATTGTGAACCAGGAAGGGTTCACTATCATCAAAAAACCATGACGCCTTTTTCAATCCTCCGCCTGTATCGAGAAGCTCCCCCCGTTCATCGGAAATTTTTAGGTTGATTCCATAATTATTTTTTGATTGAAGAAAATCAATGACCTTTTCAGCAAAATGATGGACGTTTACGATAATTTCATCAAACCCATAGTTGATCAATCTCCGGATGATGATATCGAGCAGGGGTGTGCCATGAACCTCGGCAAGAGCTTTTGGACGGTCGTTGGTAATCGGCTTTAACCTTGTGCCGAGACCAGCGGCAAATATCATCGCTTTCATAGTTATTAATTTGGTTGATCCCTGTGAATTAATAAGATAATGACCTTGTCTTCATACTTTTCCTTAAGATTCTCCGCCAATCTTTCCGCACAGTAAACAGATCGGTGTTGTCCGCCGGTACATCCAAAAGCAATTTGCAGGTTTTTAAATTCACGATTCAAATATTTGTCGATCGTCTGTTCAACAAGTTGGATTGAATTGTGCAAAAATTCATCAGCTTCTCCTCCCGATTGAAGAAAATCAACAACATCTGCATCTTTCCCATTTTTATCTTTAAATCGCTCGTATCTCCCTGGATTATGAATGCCCCGGCAGTCAAATACAAAACCGCCCCCGTCATTATGTTTATTTTCCGGCAATCCTTTGTGATATGAAAAGCTTAAAATTTCAATATTAAGAGGAATGAGCGTGTTGAATTCTCTTCGGTATTTGAGCAATTCTTTGGATTCTGTAAGACTTTTCAGCACCTTTTCTAGATAAAGGAATCCGGGAGGGAACAGATCATTTTTAATAATGTAATCTAATTGTTTTAGAGCATACGGGATGCTTTTTAAGAATGCCGTTCTCCGTTCATAAAATCCTCGAAACCCATAGGCGCCCATGGCTTGCATCAACCTTACAAGTACGAAAGCCCTGTAGAATTTCAGCCATTCTTCCTTATCGAATTTGAGATAATTCTGAAGCCCAACAAGGTAATGATCTAATAGGATGTCTTTAATATCCGCAGGAATATTTGCTTTGGAATCGTATAATATGGATGCGACATCGTATTGGAGCGCGCCCTTTCTACCGCCCTGGTAATCGATGAAATAAGGCGCCCCCTCTACCAACATTATATTTTTTGACTGAAAATCCCTGTATAAAAAATAATCAGCATCGGCTTGCAGAAGGAAGTCTGTAAATCTGTTAAAATCATTTTCAAGCAATTGTTCATCAAATGGAATTTTAGCCAATTTCAGGAAATAGTACTTGAAATAGCTTAAATCCCACATCATCGATTGCCTGTCAAAAGCAGCCCTGGGATAGCAAACGCTATAATCCAACCCGTTTGACGCTTTGATCTGGAATTCCGGAAGTTTTGTCAATGCAGCCTTATATGCTTCGATGGCTGTTCCGGGAAATACACCAACACGGCTTCGTTTTTGTTGCAGAAAGTCAAAAAGCGATTCATCTCCCAAATCTGAGAGAAGATAGAGTTTGCCATTTTTATCCTCAGAAAGAACCTCTGGTACCGGTAGGCCGACGGAAATAAAATGCTTTGTGAAGCTTAGAAATGTCTTATTTTCCTTAATGTCTTCATTGTAAACGCCTATGGCTGATTTAGTTGATCCTATTATTCTGTAGTATTCCCTGTAAGAACCGGATTGGGGAATGCTGTTGATTTGACTGACCTTTTCACCTGACCAGTTTTCAAATATTGTATTTAATGATTCTTTATTTATCACTTTATTTTATTTGCGCGAAGATAGTGGATTTTTCGTTATTTAGGAAGCATGAATTTTAAGGGTTTTTACCTAATAATGGGTCATTAAATAAAAGCCCGGTGAATGGGGATTGTCTTACTTGTTGAAAGTATCTTTGCGAGATTAGTGAATCAACTTTTTCTTCATGAAAAGATTTTTTTATGATTGGTTATTTTATGTGACCCTTTGGGTAGGCATCACTTTATTTTACAGCTTCATTTATTTGTCAATTATTCGGGCAATGCTTGAATACCTGGAGGTAAAGGAATTGGTAGAAAAGGAGCCAATATTTGCCTATATGATCTCTGATTACCAGTATTTTGAATCTTTACTTTTTGGATTATTGTTTGGAACCGCAACATTTGGTATAAATCTGGTGGTAGATTATACAGGTATCCACAAATTTTCTTACGGTAAAACAATCATCTTTAAAACTGTTTTATATTTTTTATCCATGGCCTTAATATTTGTGGTTATGGCTGGTATTATTTTGTCTATAGGGATTTCACCTTTGACTGCCCGGGAATACCAGATATTTTTCATTGAAAGTAATTTTCCTCTATCCTTCTACCTTGGCGGCGCTATATTTTTCATCATGTCAACATTATTGATAAATTTTATTGCATTGATGAACAAGAAATTTGGCCCTGGTCAAATGTGGCTAATTTTCCTTGGCAAGTATAATAAGCCAATTACTGAAAATCGAATTTTCATGTTTTTGGATTTAAATAATTCCACTACAATCGCAGAAAAGCTTGGTCATATTATTTACAGCAAGCTATTGCAAGAGTGTTTTCTCGATATGAATAAACTCATTCCAAGATCGGAAGCTGAAATTTATCAATATGTTGGAGATGAAGCCGTTCTCACATGGAAAATCAAGAATTATGATAAAAATTTCACCAAGCCGTTTCAGCTTTTCTTTTCCTTTAAAAGGAGGCTTGAAAAAAAAGCTAATTATTATGAATCCAAATATGGTGTTGTCCCGGAATTTAAAGCTGGTGTAAATGCCGGTGTGGTCACAGTGGCCGAAATCGGAGATTTGAAACGGGAAATTGCTTATCATGGAGACGTCGTAAATACTGCGGCAAGATTGCGGGGCGCCTGTAATGAGTTTAAAAAGAAACTACTTGCTTCTGAATATGTAATCAGAAATATCAATCCATTATCTGAATACGATATTCAGGAAATAGGAGAGGTGAATTTGAGAGGAAAGAAAAACTATATTAAGGTATTTAGTATTGAACAATGAGGGACATTGCTTTTCATTTTTTAATGCTATTAATTTGAACAGATATTTAGAATTGATTTATATGAGAAATATCAGGTATTTTTGGATGGTTTTTTCGTTAAATTTGTTGGCGTCTTGTTCGGATGATGAAAAAGAATCTATTGACTCTGTGGCTTTGCAAACATCGGAAAGCCAGGAGATAAAGCAAAAGAATCATCCCGGCAAGGCTCTATACATGCAGTTTTGCCTGTCTTGTCATATGGAAAATGGCAGTGGTGTTCCAGGATTGTATCCCCCGCTTATTAAAACTGAAATGGTTTTGAATGATAATAGGAAATTGATTAAAACCGTTTTACATGGGCAGGAGGGACCTATCACGGTTAGTGGAGAGGATTACAACAGTATAATGGCCAAATTCGACTACTTGAATGATGAGCAAGTGGCGAATGTGCTGAATTATATTAGAACGAATTTCGGAAACGATGCTGTGGCGATTACAGTAAATGATGTAAGAACTGTAAGAACAGCCGGAGTAGATTGATATTTTATTAACTCTTTTATTGATATAAATAACGAAAGTAGAGAAATGATGAAAATGTTGAGATTATTTTTTTTAACCGGTTTGGTGATTGCATACTCCATGAGTATTGCACAAACAGTAAAATTAAATGTTACTGAAGAAACTTCAATGACTGTATCTGGTACATCCACACTTCATGACTGGACAAGTGAAGTGAAAACAGTAAATGGTACTGTAGAGATTGATGAAAAATTGATTAATGACGGAAAGTTTAAAATAGGCGATGAGATTGCCAGTGTCAATCTCAATATTCCAGTAAAAAGCATAATAAGTCCAAGAGGCTCGACCATGGACAAAAAGACCTACAATGCCCTTAAATCCGAAGAAAATCCAGAAATTACTTTTATGCTTACCAGCAATAAAATATCATCTGTCAGTGAGGATGCTTTTACTTTGAACGCCAGGGGAAATTTGAGCATGGCTGGAAAAACAAAAGCAGTAGAGTTCCCTGTTGAGGGAAAAATAATTTCCTCAGAGAAAATGAGCTTTACAGGGTCTTATAAATTGAATATGGTTGAATATGATATTGAGCCTCCTTCTGCCATGTACGGACAAATCGTTACAGGTGAAGAAGTGGAGATAAAATTTGAATTAATAGTCGCGAAATAGAATTGTAAATTTATGAATATCAGAAAATCAGCTTATTATTATGTAATCATCGCCGGTGCGGTTGTGTCGCTCTCTTTCGTTGGGGGTAAAGATTATAAGAATTCCGTCAATAAAATAGAGTCATTAAATCAAGAGGGAGATTTTGAAAAATATATAGAGGAAATCGATTCTACGCAGGTTAACTTTAGTATGTTACCAATTCCTGCCGGTGAGTTTTTAATTGGAAGCCCGGAAAGCGAAGCTAAAAGAGAAGCAGATGAAGGTCCTCAGAAAAATGTGAAAATAGATGCATTTTGGATGATGGAGACAGAAATGACCTGGGATTTATTTGAATTATTCATAGATACGGAAAAAAGTGCCCTTGTGGGATATTCTTCTGAGGAAAGTAAAATAAATGCAGATGCAGTCACAAGGCCAAGTACCCCTTATCTGGATCCGAGCTTTGGAATGGGGAAAAGGAACTATCCCGCGATATCAATGACCCAATTTGCAGCATTAAATTTTTGTAAGTGGCTTTCGGAGGTGACTGGTAAACTATATCGACTACCTACAGAAGCAGAATGGGAATATGCCTGTAAGGCAGGAACGACAACGGCTTATTCATTTGGCGATAGCGTGACAGTTCTTGGAGAATATGGATGGTATTGGGATAACAGTGATGATTCATATCACGAGGTAGCACAAAAAAAGCCAAATCCATGGGGATTATATGATATGCATGGGAATGTGGCTGAATGGACAATGGACCAATACCAGGAGGACTACTATTCTACAATTGAAGATGGTGTTGCAAACCCCTGGAGAATTCCCACCAGTTTACATCCAAGAGCTGTAAGAGGAGGGAGCTGGGATGATGACCCGGATGCGTTAAGATCATCATCGAGACTGAAGTCGAACAAAGATTGGCAAAAAAGAGATCCCCAGATACCAAAAAGCTTCTGGTGGAATACTGATGCACCATTTTTGGGACTTAGGGTTGTGAGACCGGCGAAAGAAATGTCAAAAGAAGAAATTGAAGAATTTTTTTCATTGGCCTTGGATGAGTAAATTGAAGAACATTAAATTTTAAAATTTTATTTATAAACAATAAAGAACTCAAAATGAAGAACAAACAAATTGACAGACGAAATTTTATGAAGGGATCAGCCCTGGCAGCCAGTGGTGTTATGATGGCCGGACTCCCAGTGAGTGCGAGCGCTTTTGTAAATCCTACTGAGAAAAAATTGAAACTAGCATTAGTCGGTTGTGGTGGCAGAGGAACAGGCGCAACTGTTCAGGCATTGACCGCAGACCCTAACGTGCAGCTTATTGCTATGTGTGACGCTTTCAAAGACAGGTTAGACAGCAGTCTCAACAGCATTATGAATTCGGATCATCTTGCCGAAGACAGGAAGAAAAATATTAAAATCAAAGAAGAAAATAAATTCGTAGGTTTTGACGGATACAAAGAGGCCATTAAGGATGCTGATGTGGTTATTCTCGCAACTCCTCCGGGTTTCAGACCCTATCACCTTGAAGAATGTGTGAATCAGGGAAAGCATGTTTTTTGTGAGAAGCCATTGGGAACAGATTCTGTTGGAATCAGAAAATGTTTGGATTTGGTAAAAGTTGCAGAGAGTAAAAAACTTAATATTGTCGTAGGTCTGCAAAGACATTATCAAACGAAATACCGTGAAATAATGAAGCGTGTGAATGATGGCGCAATTGGGGATATTATTTCAGGCCAGGTTTACTGGGATGGTGGAGGCGTTTGGGTGAGAGAAAGAAAACCTGAATACACGGAAATGCAATACCAGATGCGCAATTGGTATTATTTCAACTGGCTGTGCGGGGATCATATTACTGAGCAACATGTTCACAACATTGATGTTTTTAACTGGGCAAAAGATGCCTATCCTGTTTCTGCGCAGGGAATGGGTGGACGCCAGGTAAGAACAGGTAAAGAATATGGTGAAATATTTGATCATCACTATGTAGAGTTTACCTATGAGGATGGTTCTGTATTGAATAGCCAGTGCCGTCATATTAAGGGTTGTATGAATCGGGTTTCGGAAACTCTTATTGGGACAAAAGGTAAAGTTGATACCAGTGGAAGTGGAACTATTTCTGATTTGAGCGGAAATTCCATCTATAAGCATAGAGGGAAAAATGATCCAAATCCATATCAAGTTGAGCATGATGAGCTTTTTGCTTCTATTAGAAAGGGTGGCGTAATAAATAATCTTGAATATGGCGCAATGTCAACCATGACATCGATTCTTGGCAGATATGCAACATACACCGGAGTAGTTGTGAAAATGGAAGATGCGCTTGCATCGAATGTCCAATTGATGCCGGCAACAAATAAATGGAGTGATAATCCTCCTATTATGCCGAATGCTGATGGATATTATCCTATAGCCGTACCTGGAAAATCCATGGTGTTTTAATTAAATAAAAATGTAATTCAATCCCGGAATAGTGAGTTGAATAATTCGCAGTTCCGGGATTTTTTATATGGCAAATGCCAGTCTGTATTCTTATTTTTTAATTTTAATATTGTAACGATGAAAAGAAGAAATTTCCTGCAAAATAGCATGTTGGCTACAGGGGCGACCACCATAACTGCCGGAACCAGTCTGGCAATGGGCGAGAAAAAAAAGAAAAAGAAAGCCGATTTTAAGTTAAAATATGCGCCACATTTTGGTATGTTTAAAAATAGTGCCGGAAAAGATTTCATTGATCAACTCAAGTTTATGGCAGACCGGGGTTTTACTGCAATGGAGGATAATGGAATGATGCGCCGGAATGTAGGATTGCAAACAAAAATTGGCGAAACTATGTCCAAGCTCAATATGACCATGGGCGTATTTGTGATTGATAAGGGTGGAAATATGGAAAACACACTTGCTGCAGGCAATCCGGAGTATGTTGATATTTTTTTAGACGGCTGTAAAAAAGCGGTTGACGTGGCCAAACGGGTAAATGCTAAATGGATGACAGTAGTACCCGGAGGTTTTGAGAGAAGTTTACCTATCGGTATTCAGACTGCTAATGTCGTTGAAGCTTTGCGCAGAGGGGCGGAGATCCTGGAGCCTCATGGATTGGTAATGGTATTAGAGCCGCTATCTGACTCACCTAACCTATTCTTGCGGACCTCAGAACAAACCTATATGATTTGCAAAGCAGTGAACAGCCCTTCATGTAAAATCCTGTACGATATTTACCACATGCAGAAAAATGAAGGTCATTTGATCCATAATATTGATCTCACCTGGGAAGAGATCGCCTACTTCCAGATAGGCGACAACCCAGGGCGAAAAGAACCTACGACCGGTGAGATTAATTATAAAAATGTGTTTAAGCACATTCACTCGAGGAGTACAGATTTTATTTTAGGGATGGAACATGGAAATTCTGTAGATGGAGAAGAAGGTGAAGAGAAGGTGATTGAGGCTTATATTGAGAGTGATGATTTTTAGATTTTGAAGGATATTAAATAAAAAAAAGCGTTATGTGATAACGCTTTTTTTTATTTTAATTTTTTCTTGATTGTGATGTTCAGTTTTTACTGAATGGTTTCATAGCATTAAACCAATTAAAAAAATCATTCCTATCAAAATCCAAAAGATCAAATTATCTTTCTTTTTAGTCTTTCCAAATACCATTGTATTTATCCCGTATTTTGATAGTTTTTGATACCTCGTCTTCATATTTCCTCCTTTTATATTACAATGTTACCTTAATGTTAATTCAAAATTAATAAATTAATTTTAAAATAAATTAATCTCGGTGTAAAAAAGTGCTTTTATGTAAGAAAAAACCATAAAAAGACTAAACTATGTGAAAAATAGGTGTGGATTACGTGTTCAAATAGTTTATTTGCAATGGATTTTTTTCAAAAGATAATATTGGATTAACATTTAATTTAGCCAAAATCTTTTTCCGCAAATGTCCCATTTGTAGATAATTTATAAATGGTATTTATCAGACTTTTTTCATTGAGAAACTGTCGGTAAATCCCATCAAATAAAATTCGTTCTTCAATGGTGGATTCATATTTTCCGATACTGTCCAGAACAACCTCTGAAATTTCCCTGATCGCATGCTCACTCCCGGATGAGTAGGTAATGTAGTCGCATAAATTATTTTTTACACAGTAGGCATTAAAGAGTGGATTGGCTTTTCTATTTACAAGAAAGTGGATTCCAACTTCTTTTGCCAGGGAAAGATCCAGTATGTCATCAAAGACAAACAATACCTCGTCAGGTTCTATATTGTGTTCTGATTTTAATTGTGCGATCAGATCAGCCTTATGCTTTACCTGAAAATAAACATTGTTTAACCGCTCCCTTCTGGCCCATTTAAAAGCGGTTTGATTTGTTTCTCCGGTAACAATGGCTGTATATGGAATTTGGCCTGAAATCATGTAATATCCAAAGCGAAGCATGTTGATCCCCATGGAATCAACTTCATTGAATGAACTTGGGATTTCTCCCTTTTCCCCACTGTTGAATACGCCGTCCCAATCAAAAAGTAAAGCTTTGATATTTAGAAGTTTTTCTCTTAACTTTTTTGGAGGAGTAATGAATTCGCCCCCGTTGGACCTGAATATATCTTCCTGCATATCATTGCTGTTTATTAATTGGATATGGTTGTCAACTTCGCGTTTACAAACAACCAACTAAAAATCATTACGCCTCATCTAGTTTCATAAGATCCTGAATATCAATCATTCCAATTGCCTTATTATTTTCAGTAACGATAAGTGTATCAACTTGTGAATCTTTAAATAAATTTGAAGCATCAATTAATAGGGCATTTGCTTCTATGGATTTTGGCTGTTTTAATTCAAGGTCACCAACTTTTTTATTCACTGACGCTCCTCCTTCTTTTTCGATCATTCTTCTCAAATCTCCATCTGTGAATATACCTATAGGAGCGCCGGAATTGTCAATAACTGTGGCTGCACCAAATCCACCGACTGTCATTTTCACAAGGCAATCATGGATCGAATCTTCTTTTCTTACTGTTGGATTTACAGTAGTGATAATATCCTTGACCTGCTGGGTCATTAATCTCGTATGTTCAAAAAACTGTTTAGTCCCCAGTTCAGAAAGGTTGTTTTCTGTCAATTGCTTAATAATTTTCCAGGGGGCCGTAATGGTATGTACGCCAACACTTAGGGCATTTCTAAAATGTTCGTTACTTCTTACAGATGAGAACATGATCTTGGTATCATAACCATAATATTCAACAGTTTGAACACATTTTTCAATTAAATCTATTGCATCATGACCCTGGTCTTGTAATCTGCCAACCAATGGACAAACATAGGTTGCTCCCGCAGCCATGGCCATATAAGCTTGCTGAAGGGTATAAACCAAATGTATATTGACTAAAAAATCTTCATCTCTTAACCTCTTGCAAGCTTTAACACCTTCAATAGAGATAGGGATTTTAAAAACTGTTTTGCTTTTATCAAGTCCGAGTTCGTGTTGTCTTTTAGCTTCCGCAACAATTTCATCAGCAGTTGATCCCAGGGCTTCTATTTGAAGAACAGGTACAATTTTTGACAATTCAACGATGGTGCCGTCGATATCGGTAATGCCATGACGGTGCATAAATGTTGGCGTTGTGGTCAGTCCGCTAAGGAAATCAAGTTCAAAAGCTTCCTTAATTTCATTAACATCGGCTGAATCAAGATAAAGTTCCATATGTTTTTTTAATTTGTATCGTGTAATTAAAGATTATTTCTATCGATATTGTGTTACAATATTATGAATTTCAATAAGTGGTTTCATAAACTCCTCTAGTTTGCTTACATCCAACTGGCTTGCAGCATCACATAATGCTTCCGATGGACAGGGATGTGTTTCAATAAACAGTCCGTCAATGCCAGCAGCTATTCCTGCACGTCCGAGTACTTCGAGATATTGACGTGCTCCGCCACGCGGGTCTGCACTTGGAATTCCATATTTTCTTATGGAATGCGTTACATCAAAAACGACGGGATATCCCGTTTCCTGTAAATGATAAAAACTTCTTGGATCTACCACTAGGTCATTATAACCCAATGTAAAACCCCTTTCGGTCAGAATAATTTGTTTGTTACCAGTAGATTCGATTTTTTTTACCGGTTTGATCATATTTTCAGGGGCGAGGAATTGACCGTGTTTCAGATTTACTACTTTTCCGCTGTTAGCGGCCTCCAAAACTAATGTAGTTTGCATACAAAGGTATGCGGGTATTTGAATAATGTCAAGAACTTCCGCCGCCGCCGCTACCTGTTCAGGGTAGTGCACATCAGATAATATTGAAAACTCAAATTCTTTCTTTATTCGATCCAGCATTTTCAATCCTTCATCGATTCCGGGGCCCATATAATAAGAGGCATCGCTGCGATTGTCCTTCATAAAGGAAGATTTGTAAATGATCGGCACTCCAATGCGCTCTTCTATTCCTTTCAACTCTTCAGCTGTCGTCATCATTACTTTTTCATCTTCGATGACGCAGGGACCGGAGATTAGAAAAAGCTGGTCTGCGCCGTATTCTATATTTCCTACATTAAATTTCTTATCGCTCATGTGTAATTATAAAATTATCTTTCTGATTCTTTCCAAATCTTCCTGCGTATCTACCGGAATACTTTGATGTTCGGTTATTCCGATTCGAATACTGCCACCATTTTCAATCCATCTATTTTGTTCAAGCTTCTCTAACTTCTCAAGATTGGATTGTGGCAAATTGGCAAAATGTTCTAAAACTTTAGCGGTATAACCATACAAACCGAGATGTTTATAAAATGTGGTTTGATCCATCCAATTTTTTCTTTCTACACCGTGAACGACCGGAATAACTGCCCGGCTGAAATACAGGGCCTTCATATTTTTGTCAAATGTCACAAAAACTTCGCTGTCATTTTCAAGGTCTATTGGATTCGTAACCGGTATTACAAGCGTTGCCAGTTCTGTGTTTTTGTCATCAAAGCATTGTTTTAAGGTAATAATTTGTTCGGGATTCAGCATAGGTTCATCCCCTTGAATATTTATCACCACATCAAAATCCATGTTATGTATTTTATTGGATTTTTGAAGAGCCTCAAGGCACCTGTTTGTCCCGGTGTTGTGTTCTCTGGAAGTCATCACCACCTCTCCTCCAAAATCATTTACTGCTGCTATGATTCGCGCATCATCAGTCGCAACGACCACATGCTGCAAGGCAAGTTTTGTTTTTTCATAAACCCACTGGATCATAGGTTTTCCATTGATATCAACGAGTGGTTTTCCTTCTAACCTTGTGGATCCGTATCGCGCTGGGATAATACCCAAAAATTCCATAGACACATCAGCTTTGATTATACCCTGAACAACTCAGGTCAAATTGGAGCGCAAAATAACAAAATTGTTATGTCAATTGAATGGATTTTCTTCACTATTAAATTTATTGAGTCGAACTTTTAATAGAAAAAAGATAAATGGTTAATATTGTGCTGAATTTATTACAGGTTCTATTTGAACCTGTCTATAAGATCAGAGTTTGTTCAGGATGTTCGAGATTAAGGCTTGTGCAGTTTCTGAAAAACGGAGTTTACGCACGTAAATGAGTTTTTTAGAAACAAGCGTAACGCAGAGATCGAACATTATGGACAAACTCTATTTACAAATCCAGATTTTATGTTACAAATATTTAATTCAAGATTATGCCGGGAATGGAAATTTTTGGCGCCGAAGAGCGCAAAGAAGTAATGGATGTCCTTGAAACGAAGGCATTGTTTCGATATGGACATGAACACATCAGAAAAGGTATGTGGAAAACGGCTGAATTTGAAGCGGAAGTTCGCAAACAAACCGGCGCAAATTATGCACATGCCGTTTCAAGTGGAACTGCGGCCGTTACAAGCATCATGGCTGCGGCAGGCATTGGGCATGGTGATGAAGTAATCGTGCCTCCTTATACATTTGTGGCACCTATTGAAGCAGTTGTGTTGGCTGGAGCATTGCCCGTGTTTGCGGAAATTGATGAAACTCTATGCCTTAGTCCTGAAGGAATTGAAGCTGTAATCACTCCAAATACAAAGGCGGTGTTGGTGATTCATATGTGTGGTGCCTCTGCTGATCTCGATGGAATTGTAGAAGTTTATAAAAAGCACAATTTGATATTGCTGGAAGATTGTGGTCAGGCGATGGGTGCGAGCTATAAGGGAAAATCTGTTGGGCTCCACGGGGCAGCAGGCGCTTTTTCTTTCGATTATTTCAAAATTGCCACCTGTGGAGAGGGAGGTATGACCATCACAAATGATGAAGAAATATATAAAAATCTTGATCATATAACTGATCATGGGCATACACATGAGGGAGATAACAGGGGAATGGAAGATCATCATGTGATGGGTTCAAACTTCCGTCTGGGCGAAATGAGTGCAGCGATAGGATTGGCACAAATGCGAAAGCTTCCCTGGATTCTGGAGCAAAACAGGAAAAATAAAAAATATATCAAGGACAGATTGAAAGGAATTGATGGACTCACTTTCAGGAAAATGGAAGATGAATCAGGTGACTCAGCTACCTTTCTGAATTTCTTTGTGCCTACAAAGTCTCAAGCCACAAAACTTTTTATTCAATTGGCTGAAGATAGTGTTGGAGGAGTCGCCAACTGGTACACAAATATGTATCACTTCATCAACCAGTGGGATCATATAAAAGAGATGAAATTCCCATCGAAACTTGCTGTCCATGATCTGGGAGCGCCGCAGGATTACAAAAATCTTTCACTGCCCATTTCAGAAGATGTGATAAGTAGATTAATTTCTGTGGGTATTCAATGCACATGGAAGGAAGAAGAGTTGGTCGTTTATACTGATAAGCTTGTTGCTTCAATAAATAAAGTACTGTAATTGGGTGGTAAATTTGTAAAATAAAATCAATAATTCAGTAGCTCAACTGCTATCAAAATCAGAGAAATCAATAGGGGAAAATATGCATAGAAATTTCAAGAATATAGATAAGGTATGTTTTGGGCGAGGAGCATTCGATCAATTGGATGATATACTTGCACCAAAGCGTTCGGAGAATGACAACTTCATGGTATTTATTGTGGATAATTATTTCAAGGGTAAGGAACTTGAAAACAGGGTTCCTGTCCATGATGAAGATTTAATGTTTTTTGAGGATGTTGATGGTCATGAACCAACCACAGAGCAAGTGGATAGACTTCGGGATGCGATTCTCAAAGAAAAAGGAATGCCCTCAGGGATCATTGGAATAGGTGGAGGCAGCATCATGGATGTAGCAAAAGCACTTTCACTGATGGTAAATAATGAAGGATCATCTTCACTTTACCAGGGGTTAAATTTGGTAAAAAATCCGGGAATTTATCACCTCGGAGTACCCACGATATCCGGAACCGGCGCCGAGTGCTCAATGACTGCAGTATTGACCGGACCAGTGAAAAAATTAGGTTTGAAGTGTGATTGGACAGTATTCAACCAGGTGATCCTCGATCCTGATTTAATAACAACTGTTCCAAGAAATCAGTGGTTTTATACAGGTATGGACTGTTATATTCATTGCATAGAATCCGAAAGCGGTATTTTTTATAATGAATTTTCAAGAGCTTATGGAGACCAGGCTTTAAAATTGTGCAGGGATGTGTTTACAGGAGAGGGGAGCGGTCAAAATTCGGAGAATAATGAAAAATTGATGATAGCATCTCTGTTTGGGGGTCTGAGCCTTACTTATTCAGAAGTGGGTGCTTGCCATGCATTTTCGTATGGACTCTCTTACGTTTTTGGAATGCGTCATGGCATTGCCAACTGCATCGCTTTTAACTATTTAGAGGAATTTTATGGTGATGCTGTTCAGGAATTTAAGGAAATGGTAGCCTTTCATAATATCAAACTCCCTCAAAATATTTCAGCAGGCTGGTCAGATGAAGAAATTTCCAAAATGGCAGATGTAGCCTATAATCTCCCACACATGTGGACACATGCCATGGGATATGATTGGGAGAAGAAATTAACCAAAGAGTATTTGATGGAGGTTTACAGGAGGATGTGATTTATTCCGAATCACTCACAACCATTTGTATAATCTCATCCGCCTTTTGGTTTGTCATTTGAATTTCGGTTTTAAGTGCAACTACAAATCCATTGTCTTCAAATCGTCCACGGACCTCCTCAAAATCAGCATCTTTTATCAGCTCGTCAGAAGAGATGCCGTAACCAATACGGCTGTTTGCATCAAATTCTTTTTCTGCATCCTTCAGAATCATATTGTTGAGTTTATTTGATGCAGTTTTCCAGTCTTCAATAATCTGCTTAATCTCCTGAGAAGTAACAACAGACAAATCGATGCCTCGTCTTTCCTTGAGTATTTGTTTAAAAACTATGGCTTTATTGGCAGCATATTGATTTTGTTGATCCACAAAATAGTCCTGAAGCTGTCCAAGGGAATTTATATCATCTTTTTTAAGCTTTTGCAATAGTAATTCTAATTGTGTAAATGGCATAAATAATCCCGCAACGTCAAGCCATTTGTTGTCTTCTGTCTCTCCAATAGCGGCAACTCTTTCATATAATTCTGAAAAAGGAAGCGGGAATGACAATTTGTCCAATAGCTCAATCATGCCTTCGCCAAGAAAGACCTGCAGCGCCAATTCGTAATATTTACGACATGTTTTTAGCATGAGCCGATTTATGCTAAGGCCCTTTACGAGTACAACCTTTTTTTCTTTCGGAGTATTCTGGTAAAGCTCATCCAACTGATCAATGGCTCTAAGTACTTTGTGGATGATGTACGGTGAAAAGAGATCGAATGTGATGCAATCGTACTTCTCCTTTGATTTTCGCTTGTCACGGGTAGGCCATTTTTGAATATCGCGTTTGGTGCCTACAGTAAATAGATTCATGGCAGGGGTCAGAAAACTTTTACCATGCTCTTCATTAATGTATGAAAAAGGAAAATCGCTTGCGTCAAAATTATTGCTGTGTTTACCCATGACCACAGAATAAGGCCCTACTCTTGACGGCCAAAGGAGATAGGAGAAAGATCCTGTTTTGCTGCCTCGCTCCACAATTCCCTGGTGAATAGGCCCTAGCTTATACATATGATTGCTTTGGTTAGTGCCACTACCCGCATTAAAAAAGGAGTACAACCCGGTGATCATCAAGGTTGACTTGTGATGAGTTACCGTATATGGACCGGCAAAGATACTGCAGGCTTCACCATGGAAACATTCTGAATTGGCAAAAAATACGGAGTTTTCACCCGAAAATTGTTTACCGATCTGTACGCTCTGCCCAACAAAACACCTGTCAAGTATAGCTCCTTCTGTAACGCTGGATCCTTCCTGGATGATAAAGTGGTTGGCGGAAACGGAGGTTCCAATTTTCGTAACTGCTTGAATGGATGACAGAATCGTTCCTTCTTCGAGATTTTGTACACCTATCAATTGAGCGCCTTCGCCGATATTTACATTTTTGATGGAAGTACAATTCAGGATAACAACATGTGGATCAATTGTTCCTTTTGTGCTTTTTTTAGTTTCTGAATAAGCGACAATTAAATCCTGTAGCTTTGTAATTGCATTCATGTCGTGGCGACATTGTACTATTAACCAGGCTGCCTGGGCAGAAAGTTTATCGTAAATTGGAAGTGTCCTTCCTCCGGCTTCATTAAGTGCCTCAACTTCTGTCCCGTTGCCGAAGGTCGTCGAACCATTCACTGATAACAAACCGATATCTTCCAGGATGCAGTTGTCGCCAATATTATAGTTTTCCAGATGCTTCACATTTCCTATTCCCACGTGATCTCCTATCTGACAATTGACAATCAGCGAATTATAAATTCCTGTCTTCTCGTCTTTGTCATCTTTAGATTCACGACTAAGGATTCCAAGTGTATTGATGCCTTCAAAAGTAGCATGCCAAATCAGGTCTGGCGTGAAAGCTTCTTTGACTTCAATATTCATCCAATCATCAGCATGGCATCCCTGTTGCTCAAGGATGTGTATTTCTTCAGGAGTTAGTTTTCGAAATTTCACAATTGTTTTATTAAATGATTATTTATACCATAATTTTAGCATCAGCTACAAAACAGCCTTTTTCTAATACAATCAGAGGGTTGATGTCCAATTCCTTAATTTGCGGACATTCCATTGCCAGTTGACTTAGTCGCATGATGCATTCTTTCAGGATTTCAATATCCTTGGCTTTTCTACCACGGAATTCTGTTAATAATGGATACCCTTGTATCTTCTCTATCATTGTTGTTGCATCTGCTTCAGAAATGGGCGCCACACGTAAACTCACATCACGATATACTTCCACCAAAATGCCTCCCATTCCAAACATTATAACCGGACCGAAAGAAGAATCGCGTTTCATGCCAAGGATTACTTCTTCGCCGCCTGAAATTAAAGGAGCGACCAGTACACCCTTTATATTGGCATCCGGCATATGTTTTTTAACATTTTGAATGATGGTAGAATAGGCCTCGCCCGCTTCATTTGATGTGTGAATCGGGAGGATAATACCACCAACATCAGTTTTGTGTATTATATCTTGTGAAACAATTTTCATTACCACCGGATAACCTATTTTGTCAGCAGCTTCTTTAGCTTCTTCAACTGACGTGGCAACTTGTATAGGAATTGTGGGGATATTATAATTTTTTAATACTTCACTGGCGTCATCTTCTGTTAAAAAGTTACGTCCATTTTGGACTGCTTCATCTAAAATCAGCTTTGCCTTTTCTGCATTTACATCATTATATGTGATAAGTACAGATGAAACTTTGCTCTGATCCTTATGAAAATGGACAACACAGCTAAGCGCATCGGCCATAGATTCTGGTATCTGGTAGTGCGGTATTCCATTGCGTTGTAACACATCAATACCTTCCTGAACATCGGTCGCACCCATAAAAGATGCAAAAACCGGTTTATCGTAATGGCTGGATACCTTAGCGATTTCACGGGCGATCAAGTCGATATCAGTCATCGATTGAGGTGTAAGGATAACAAATACTGTATCGACACCTTCATCTATAAAAGTAGCGGACATGGCTGCATTGTACCGGTCTGCACGTGCATCACCAATCACATCAATGGGGTTGCTTCTATTGGCAGTTGCCGGCAAGTGGCGTTTCAGGTGTTTGGCGGTCTCTTCTGAGAACTTTGCTAATTTTAAACCGTTTTGAATCACCGAATCTGTGGTAAGCACACCCGGTCCGCCAGCATTGGTAATAATAGCCACCTTATCACCGTTAGGGACCGGTTGATAGGCAAATGCAATTGCACGGTTGAACATTTCTACTACATTATCACAACGGATGATGCCAGCTTGTTCAAAAGCTGCATCACAAATCTCATCGCCGCCAGCTAATGATCCGGTGTGGGAAGCAGCCGCAGCAGCACCCTCTTCAGTCCTCCCGGATTTAATTATTAAAATGGGTTTCCCGCTTTTAGAGATGACCTCTTTGGCTGCATCCAACAACTCTTTTCCGTTGCTGACCTCTTCAAGATAAAGCAGAATAACCTTTGTTTTTTCATCTTCCATGAGGTAAAACAGTAAGTCTATCTCGCTTATATCAGCCTTATTTCCAAAACTGATAAATTTCGAGAAACCGATATGTTTTGCACGGGCATAATCCAGAACGGCAGTACAGAGCGCGCCGCTTTGAGATAAAAATCCAATGGGGCCTTCTTCGGGCATCTTCCTGGCAAATGAGGCATTCAGATGCGATCTGGGATCGGTATTTATGACACCAAGGCAATTAGGACCAATAAAAGAAATGTCATATTTCTCAGCAATAGCCTTAATTCGCTCCTCTCTTTCAATGCCGGCTCCCCCTATTTCTCTAAATCCTGCAGATATAATTATGACTGCTTTGATACCTTTTTGACCACATTGTTCCAGGGCCAAATGGCATACAGCACTAGGGAATACCAATATCGCCAAATCAATCTGTTCTTCAATATCGACAACATACTTATATGATTTTACACCAGCTATAAACCGCTCACCGGGACTCACAGGGAAAACTATCCCATTGAAATTGGCATTGAGGATACTCATAAGAATATCGTAGGGTACGGTGCCTTTCATTTTGTTGGCTCCAATAATTGCCACCGAGTCCGGGTAAAATATCTTTTCAAGATTTTTGTGATGTAGCGATGATCTGTTTTTCATAAGAAGAAAGGTTTAATTAAAATTACAAGATGTTTGCAATAGGTTTTAGAAATGCATTTCGCAAGATTATAGATTTAAAAATTAAGATGGAAGGTAGCTGGTTAAAGCTAAAAAATGTGGAATAAAAATCACATATAGCCACTTATAAAATTCACCGCATCTGAAATGCTTTGTATCTCCAGCGCTTTGTCTTCGTCCATTTCAATTTCGAATTCCTCTTCAAAAGCACCAACCAGTTCAACACTTTGCATAGAATTGGCTCCCAGGTCGAATATGAAGTTAGCCTCATTTCCAATTTCAGATGGCGCAATATTCAATACTTCACCGACGACTTTTTTCACTTTGTTTTCAATTTCTGATTTTTCCATATTTAGATAGGTTTAATTAATTCCAACCAAGATAATATAGAAGTTATAAAATGTAAAATTGACGGGTGTTTTATTTTTTATATTTTAAACACACATATCAGCAATCATTCCGTTACATATACTTAATGGAAATGGCCTTAACAGATATTACGATTCAAGTACAGCTAAAAGAGTGATTGCTCTTGATAGAATATGCATATATTCTCTTGGTGAATAAGGGGAACACATTAAATCCAAATACATACTAAATTTATGGGATATACATTTTTAAATTATATTTATTACCGTGAGTATTATATACTTGAATAACAGTTAACTTTTTGTAGAAAAAACGCTCTGTTTAAGTGCTTTGTATTGCTTCACCACAAATATGGGAGCACAATCTTCCTGTCTTCAGGATATCCAGAAAAATACTTCTTGTACCACGAATGATGATTTTTTGCTCTTGGAGCCAGGTTGCAAAAGGTCCATATTGCGAAGGATAAAGCGGGTAAATTTCTGGCAACTAATGCAAAACCTATCCATTCGATAATTTCGCCAAAAAAATTTGGACAGCTAATGTATTTAAAAAGCCAACCCCTGGGTATTTGATAACCATTGCCTTGTTTTCGCAAAGTGATAAGCTTGGAATCTGCGATGTTGTTGATAATGAAACCAGTTATAAATATTATAATACCCATCAATGAAATAATATGAAATAAGTCGCCTGAGAGTCCATTTACAAATCCAATATAGTATCCGTTTACAAAACCATTCATCAGGTTAAAAAAGGCAGCGCTTACTGAAATGATTAATGGCATCTTCTTGCCTTTTGTCCTTATCCTGAATGGAAATATTAAAACCCGGTTAATATAGTGAAGTGACCAAAGCGCTATCAAAACCCATGAAAGTACATCCTTTTCAGTAGGTCCAAAAATCGCAAATAGCGGAAATGTTAACAATGCAGGTACTTCCATCCAAAACCAACTCCAATGATTATCGATCATCGGGCCAAGTCCTGATGTTGTATGGCGACCGTATGGAACCCTGATTTTCAACAGTATAGGGAAAATAATTATTGGAATTGCAATCCAGGCCCACACTAAATAGTCAAACCAGTTCATGGTTTTTTATCACGTTTTTCAAGTTGAAGATGTTTATGAAATTGCGAAGATATTAGATTTATTCAATTTGCTTTATATTGTCAACTATGATATTTTTACAAATTGCACAAATAACTAACTATACTTTTGCGACAGAATTTACTTCTTCTTCTCATATTTGGAACTTTGTTTTTATTTATCTGGTCAATGACCGGAAATAAATCTATAAGCGTTGAAGGGTCATCGAAAAGGCAAAAATTACCGAATGAAGTAAACTTCAATTTCCATGTAAAACCCATACTTTCCGATAAATGCTTTGTTTGTCATGGTCCTGACGTCGGTACAAGAAAGGCCGGTTTAAGGCTTGATATAGAAAAAGTTGCCAAAGCTGAATTAAAAGAAAACCCGGGGAAATTTGCAATTGTTCCTGGAGATGTTGAAAAAAGTGAACTTGTATCAAGGATTTTTTCGGACGATGAAAATATAGTGATGCCAGCCCCGGAATCTAACTTGAAATTAAGTGATGAAGAAAAAGAAATATTAAAAAAATGGGTGGAGCAGGGAGCTAAGTATGCACCCCACTGGGCTTTTTCCCCACCTGAAAAGCCCGATCATTTTCCAAAAGTTGAAAATGAACCCTGGGTAAATAATGAAATTGACTATTTCATTTTAAACAGGATTGAAGAAGTTGGTTTGGAATTGTCAGAAAAAGCACCCGATACCAAATTGATCCGGAGGTTAAGTTTAGATCTCACTGGGTTACCTCCAACGCCGGAAGAACTTGAAAAATTCACGCAAAACAATGGGGCATTCAGTTATGAAGATTTAATCGATTTTTATCTTGCCAAGCCCGCTTATGGCGAACAGATGACGAGGGAATGGCTGGATGTTGCCAGGTATGCTGATTCTCATGGCTATCAGGATGACAGCTATAGAACTATGTGGCCGTGGCGGGATTGGGTAATTCACGCTTTTAATGAAAATATGCCTTATGACCAATTTTTAACATGGCAGCTTGCTGGTGATCTATTGACCAATGCGACAAAAGAGCAAATATTGGCCACCGGTTTCAACAGGAATCATCCCATCACCCAGGAGGGTGGAGTGATCGATGAAGAATATCGATTTACCTATGTGAGCGACAGGACGAATACGCTTGGTAAAGGGGTTCTTGGTGTTACACTCGAATGTGCAAAATGTCATGATCATAAATATGATCCATTTTCCCAAAAGGAATATTATGGTATGTATGCCTTTTTTAATAATGTAAATGAAAAAGGACTTCAGATGGATGCAGTGCAGGCAAAAAACCAGAAGTACTATGCAGATGCTCCTTATATAAAGATTGATGATGCGGATTTGACAGGTATTCTATCCTTTATAAATAAAACAGACACTGTGCCTGTAAATGTCATGGTGATGAATGATTCTACGATCAGGGATACTCATTTGCTATCCAGGGGAAACTACGATGCCCCTTCGGATTTAGTTAGTGCATCCACACCGGCAGCGATTATGAAATTCCCTGAAGATTATCCTAAAAACAGGATGGGCCTTGCCATGTGGTTAACTGATAGCAAAAACCCCCTGACCGCCAGGGTATTTGTGAACAGACTCTGGGCCATGATATTCGGACAGGGGATTGTCCTAACCACTGAGAATTTTGGCGCTCAGGGTTCATTGCCTACCCATCCTGATTTGCTGGACTGGCTTGCTGTTGATTTTATGGAGCACAATTGGGATATAAAGTATATTTTGAAAAAGATGGTTACCAGCGCTACCTATCAGCAATCTTCTGTCATCACACCAGATATGAAAAAAGCGGACCCGGAAAATATTTATTTGGCCAGAGGTCCAAGATTCAGGTTGGGAGCTGAGGTGATTAGAGATTATGTTTTAACTACAAGTGGTTTATTAAATGACGAAATTGGTGGCCCGAGTGTAAAGCCCTATCAGCCACCGGGTTTATGGGAAGAAACAAATGCAGGGGGCAACCGGGGTATTCTGACAAAATATATCCCTGATTCCGGAGACAAACTCTACAGGAGGTCTTTGTATACCTTTTGGAAAAGAACTTTACCTCCACCTTCCATGGCCATCTTTGATGCCCCAAATCGAGATTTATGTGAAGTCCGAAGACAAAAAACAAATACCCCGTTGCAGGCGCTCGCATTGCAAAATGACGTTCAGGTATTGGAAGGAGCGCGTGTTTTAGCTTCAAAAATAAATGAAAAAAAATTAGATGATGTAGAGGCTTTGAAAACTATTTTCACAAGTATATTACTCAGGGATCCGACTGAAAATGAGTTGGGAGTTTTAACAGAGTACCATAAAAGTTACCTGGAAAAATTTATGAGTGACACTGAGGATGCTGAGCAACTAATATCTGTTGGTCAGTTTTCAGAAAGTATTTCTGATCCTGCTGGTACTGCCGCATTAATGATGGTTGCGCAAGTATTGTACAACCTGGATGAAACCATAACCAAAGAATAAATTATGGAATTAAAGGAAAAAATAGCTGATGAAAAGCTGAATATAAACCGGAGACATTTCTTTTCTAAATTAAGTGTTGGTTTGGGCACAGTTGCCCTTGGATCATTGATGATCCCGGATTTGTTTAAAAGGGGAGGCGCTGGAATTGAAGAGGGTATGTTAAAGGTTGGAATTCCCCACTTTGCTCCAAAGGCTAAGCGAATCATTTATTTGTTCCAGGCGGGCGCCCCGTCTCAGTTTGAGTCTTTTGACTATAAACCGCTACTCCGAGAGAGGATGGGGGAGGATCTTCCCGAATCGATTAGAAATGGTCAGCGGCTCACGGGGATGACGGCCAGCCAGGATAGTTTTCCACTTGTCGCTCCTTTTTCCGGTTTCAAGCAATATGGGCAAAACGGTACCTGGATAAATGACTATTTTCCTTATACCGGAAAAATTGTGGATGAGATATGCATCATCAATAGCATGCATACAGAGGCCATCAATCACGATCCTGCCATCACATTTTTTCAGACGGGGAATCAAAATTCAGGAAGACCCAGCATGGGATCGTGGATGAGCTATGGTTTGGGAAGTGAAAATAAAAATTTACCCGCATTTGTTGTTCTAACCTCCCGGGGAAAAGGAAATAGCCAGGGTTTGTATTCAAAGCTGTGGTCCAGTGGATTTCTGAATTCGAAGCACCAGGGTGTTTTGCTCAGGTCGGGGAAAGATCCGGTGCTTTATCTCAATGATCCTGCAGGTGTATCAAGGGAAGACAAAAGGGTTATAATAGATAAAATTGCCGAGCTAAATGACCAGCATTACAAGCAAACGGGTGATGAGGAAATAAAATCGAGGATTGCTCAGTATGAGATGGCCTTCAGGATGCAAATGTCTGTCCCGGAAGTGATGGATATTAAAAAAGAACCTGAGTCAATTATTAAAATGTATGGAGCAGAGGCGTTAATTCCAGGAACATTCGCAGCAAATTGTTTGCAAGCCAGAAGGCTTGCTGAAAATGGTGTCAGATTTATTCAGCTATATCACCAGGGCTGGGATCAACATGGTAATTTGCCAGGTGAAATGTCGATGCAGGCCTTGGATGTTGACCAGGCCTCGGCAGCTTTGGTACTGGATTTGAAACAGCGCGGAATGTTGGATGATACACTGGTGATTTGGGGTGGTGAATTCGGCAGAACAAATTATTGTCAGGGAAGATTCCGGCCCGATAATTATGGCAGGGATCATCATCCCAGGAGTTTCAGTATCTGGATGGCCGGTGGTGGTGTAAAAAAAGGAATTACCTATGGGCAAACAGACGAATTTGGATATAATATTGTAAAAGATCCGGTGCATATAAATGATTTTCATGCCACCTTGTTGCATCTTATGGGCGTAAATCATGAACACCTTACCTACAAATATCAGGGCAGAAGGTTCAGGTTGACGGATGTAGCTGGAAATGTTGTAAAAGGTATTTTAGCATAATTTATGAGATTAAAAGTTGTTAAGATTTTTTTTGATTTTGGAATCTATTCTTTAGCTATATTACTGGCATTTTTTTTAGTTTTTGAAAGATATTTGGAATTGCCATCTTTGGTCAGGTGGTTGGGGCATTGGCATTTGCTGATTCTTCATTTCCCCATCGTTATGATTCTTGTAACTATCGTTCAGTATTGGCGCAATGACAAGGCTTTTTCCTGGTATCTCTCATTAACTACACTGCTAACCTTAGTTTCAGCTATAACCGGATTACTATTAAGTCTTGAAGGAGGAGCGAAAGGAGACCTGATTTTAACCCATCAATGGTTGGGAGTTTCCGTTGCATTTCTTATGTCATCCTGGTATTGGTTTTCTCAAAATCTTTCAATTCCAAAAGTATATTTTAAGGTAATACAAAGTGGATTGGTGGTATTAATTGTTCTAACCGGGCACTATGGGGGAATGGTTACACATGGAAAAGAATTTCTGACTTTTGATCCTACAGGATCAGATGAAACTACAATCATTTCGGAAAACCCGAATATTTATACAAATATCGTTCAGCCGGTTTTAGATAAAAAGTGTGTTTCCTGTCACAATACAAATAAATCAAAGGGGGAACTGGTGTTGGGTAATTTTACTTCTTTAATGAAAGGTGGAGAGTCAGGAAGTCTTGTCGATGTGGATAATCCGGGTAAGAGTGAGTTGCTTCAGAGAATTCAATTTCCAATTGATCACGAGGATCATATGCCTCCGGAGGAGGAAAAGCAACTCACCGAAGTAGAATTGGGCATAATTAAAGGCTGGGTGGAGCAAGGCGCGCCGGGCGAATTATATTTTAGTGAACTTATAGACACGATTCCTTTATATAGCATTGTTCAGTCCAAAATTGAAGAAAGCAAAAAAAGTACCTGGAGTCATTTACCAGAGATTTCTGATGACCGGATCAATGAATTATCTTCTGTTTATTGCACAATCCGGCGAATTTATAGCAATACCAATGCGCTTCAGATATTGGTTTTTCCTCATAGTTCCTATAGTCCGGAATTATTGAGAAATCTTAAGCCGATTGCGAAGAATATTGTGGAACTCAACCTCAGTAACTTGCCCCTGAGCTCTGATGAGTTGAAAACTATTAGCTCTTTTTCAAATATTGAGATACTAAAAATGAGTGGAACACCAATAAATGATGATGATTTTAAAAGCATTGGTAATTTGGGAAATCTATCGATATTAAAGGTTTATGATACACAACTTGGTGACGGTGCAATCGGTCAATTGACGGCTCTTTCTGGGCTCAAAGAACTTTACATTTATAATACGCTTTTTACTAAAGAAGGAATCTCTGATTTAATTCATAAAAAGGAGGGCTTGAATGTCGTTACTATTTCCGATAAAGCCCTTGAATTCAAATCAGTTTTACCACTGTCTGAAGTAGAGCCGCTGAAATACTTCTTTAGGGAGCCCTTCTTTGTGAAGCTCAAACACCCGTTGGATGGTATTGACCTTAATTATACAATTGATGGGAGTGTTCCGGATATTAATTCACCGGTGAAGGAAGACAGTATATTTATTGATAAAAGAATGTTGTTGAAATATTTTGCTTCCAAAACCGGTTGGGGATCCAGTGAAGTTGATTCAGTTTTATATTTAAAATCAACTCGGGCGCCGGACGAATATGAATTGGGAGAAAAGCCAAATTTGAAATTTGGAGAACGAGTAAATTCATTACTATTCGATCTTGAAAAAGGGCCTGACAATTTTGATGATGACGCATGGATGGCATTCAGAAATGAAAACTTTGTTTTGTCATGTTCCTGGAATGAAGCAGTCAATTTGGAATCTGTTATTCTAAGTTCTTTAATCCATCCGGATCCATATATTTTTCCACCATCATCTATTGAGATCAGGGGAGGGCTTGATGAAGATAATTTGAAGCCGTTAGGTTCCTTGCGACCATCTCAATTGTCAGAACGTCAAAATCAGCAATTGAAGTATTTTGAGTGTAATGTCGAATCTACCCCTATAAAATATATTAAAATCATCGTTAGGCCATTACAGAAAATTCCCATGTGGCATCAGGGAAAAGGTGAGCGGGGGTGGTTTTTTATTGATGAGGTTATTTTTCAAGAGCGGACATCAGCAAAACCCATCTAATAATGGATTCTGTTTTATAAAAGCAGAGGGAGTATAATTGGTGTTTAAATGATTAAACTTCCGATTGAGCAACTTTGTGAATAAATGTGTGAATAAGTAATAATATTGGTGAATAAATATGTGAATTAGGCATAACAAAAGGTGCAAAAGTTGTGGGGAAAACGAAGTTATTTTTGTTGGTGTGTAAATATATATATAATATCTTTGATTCATCAAGTGAGAGATAAAAGGCTGGGAGTACAATTCCGGATTATGATTGAAAACTTGTGAACAAGATGTGAAGGAACCGAAGCCGCAAGGTGGAAGTGTGAAACGGGTCAAACCGCAGAAATGTCGAAGTTCATCATTCGAAGCTTAAAGGTTGAGAAAGAAGGGTTTTTAATCTAAGGTTATGATCTCGGGCAACTGGGTGAAAAGTCATAATAACTGTAGCTTGGCGCGAATTGAAGACCACGGTCGTCTCTTCGTGAAGCGGGAAAATATTCGAACAGAATGTCTTCCCGCTTTTGTTTTATAACGGTGCTATTTCATCTGTCCATTTTTTTCCCAGATTTTAGACTTGATCCAGTAATTGCCGGATTTATTCCGGCATCTGTTGGCGATCAATCTCCCATAATCCAAGCTATTGGAAAAGCATGTAAATTCCATGGAATATTAAGAAGGACGAGGCTGTTGAATTTTGCTATTTGGGCCTGGCTATTCAGGCTACTACCAAACGCAAACAGTCCCCGGAATAAATCCGGGGATTATGAAGCTACACACAGGTGGTCTCGTCTTGTAATGTTGACATTTTGTGGAAAACTCCTATACACTTATGGAAAACATGTTAATATCTCATGGGATAACGTAATATTTTATGTGTATAAACTGTGTAAAACATAGTGCCAAATTATTTGGGAGATAAAAGCAGATCACCTACTTTTAGCATTACCAAGTAAGGGATAAAAGGCCGGAATTAAAGCGCCGGGCAATTGACAAAATTTGGAATTCAGTGTGTTAATGTTCATCGCACGCGAGAGCGGTGGATGAAAAGGTTACTACCTCAAACGCGCAATGTTTCCACAGAAGAAATTGAAAAATTGAACCTGAATGTGTTGTTATTTGTTTGATTTTCAGGCAACTGGGATGAAGTCCATAACAGTAACTTGGCATGATTCAGCAACTACGGTTTCTGGAGAATGGAGCGGAAAAATATCTGACCGGATTATTTTTCCGCTTTTTGCTTTTAGAAGTTCGCTATTTTTAATTGATACTAAGGCAACGAAAAGGCTATATAGCTATCCCCTGGTTTTGTACCCATTTTTCCCCCTCCGCATGCAATGACGACATATTGCTTTCCATCAACTTCGTATGTTGCCGGAGTGGCATATCCCCCGGCAGGTAGTTTGTATTTCCAAAGTTCCTCTCCGGTTGTTTGGTCAAACACTCTGAAATGTTCGTCTTTAGAAGCTCCAATGAATAATAATCCACTTTCAGTTAATATTGGCCCGCCGTAATTTTCCGTACCGGTTTTTGGAATGCCTTTTTCTGATAGTTCTTCAATTTCTCCCAATGGCACCTGCCATAAAATTTCACCTTTGTTTAGATCAATCGCATTCAATGTGCCCCATGGCGGTTTCATAGCAGGGTAGCCAAAAGGGTCGAAAAATCTATTGTATCCGGTATGAGTAAATGGCACAATTCCTTTATTGTCATCTATCCCAACAGAGTGAGGGTCCATGGTTTCTTGTTTGCCCGCAATAAAGTCCATCACTGCTTTAATCCTTTTTTCTCCAATATGATTCCAACTCGGCATGAAGTTTTTACCGTTTGAAATGATCTCCTTTATTTCTTTATCCTTGTATTTGTTGGTAATTCCCCTAAGCGTTGGGTAGGTTCCCGTGATATCACCTTTCATATCTTGTCCATGGCACATGGCACAGTTTGCCAGATAGGTTGATTCTCCGAGACTTACAGGATTTTCTGATGTTAGAGGATTGAGATCTATCATGGTAAGTATCCATGCCATTTCGTTTGCATTTGTATAAAGTATTTTTGATTTCGGATCGAAGGCGGAACCACCCCATTCGCCACCCCCGTCAAATCCCGGGTAGATGACAGTTCCCTGTTTGCTCGGAGGAATAAATTGTTCTCCTGTTCGAACATTGGCAAGAATCCCGGCGATGTAATTATGCGATTCCGGGCTGATATCAGTTATGTTTTCCATGGTCAGTTGCTGACCACAAAATGGTGGAGGTTTAGTAGGAAATGGTTGAGTAGGCCAGGCTTCTTCACCTTCCAGGTCTGTAGGTTTCACAGGACGCTCTTCGATGGGGAATAATGGTTTCCCTGTTTCCCGATCGAATAGAAAGATGAAACCGGATTTGGCCACCTGGGCAACAGCATCGATTTCTTTTCCATCGTGGACGACAGTAATAAGATTTGGTGGTGAGGGAAGATCCCGGTCCCAGAGATCGTGATGAACTGTTTGAAAATGCCAGATCCTTTCTCCTGTTTTTACATCCAGAGCCAACAGACAATTAGCAAATAAATTTGCTCCTTTTCGGTTGCCACCATAAAAGTCATAGGAGGCAGATCCTGTCGGTACGAACAAAATCCCACGTTGCTCATCAAGTGCAAATCCAGCCCAGGAATTTACGCCTCCAATTGATTTGTAAGCATCCTTTGGCCATGTTTCATACCCAAATTCGCCCGGTTTTGGAATGGTACGGAAGGTCCAACGGACTTTTCCTGTTCTCACATCGTAGGCTCTGATATATCCTGGTGCTGCCAGGGCGCCTTCCGATACAGCCGTTCCCATTATCAGGAGATCTTTGAATATTATTCCGGGCGTCCTGGAAACAACATATAGATTTTGCGCCCATTCCCCAAGTTTAGACTTTAGTGAGGCTCTTCCAAAAATCCCAAATGTTTGAATGGGGTAACCAGTATCAGCATTCAGTGCAAAAAGATATGGGCCTGCTGTAAAAAATATTCTTTTATCATTGCCGTCTTCCCAATAGACCACACCGCGGCTTACATGCATTGATATTTTGGCGATGGCAGCTGGGTCATATAACCATTTCTGTTTGCCGGTTGCTGCATCAATAGCAAAAACTTTTAATTTTGGTGTTGATCCATACATAATCCCGTCAATGATTATCGGGTTGCATTGTATTTGTGTGTTGCTCCTTGAATCGGTATCTCCTGTTTTATATTCCCATGCTACTTTCAACTGATCAACATTATCTCTGTTGATTTGAGAAAGGGGAGAATAGTGGCTGTTGTGTTTATCTCCCAGATAAATTGGCCAGTTTTTCCCGGTTTTGAATTTTGGATTTTCTTTTTCTGAACATGAATAAATTCCAAGGAAACTAAAGATTAGTGCAAATAAAAAAAGACGGTGATATGTAGGCATAAAAAAAAGTTTAACTATTATATGTTAATTATTTCGATTCGTCAATCCAATTTGTTAAGTATTCTTTTAGTTCGTTGAAAGTACAACTTTTCCCATTTTGAACATAGGCCCCACTGTTGGCCATGGCGATAAGCATTGACTCTTCGATATCGAGACTAAGAAGTTGACCGAGGCAATAACCGGCATTGAAATTGTCTCCGCCTCCGGTTGAAATTTTCGGATGCTCTACAAATCTCCCGGCTATTTCAGAAATGCCACTATTATTTATAGAAATTGAACGGTCAGTAGGGTGTATCAATAAATTCCAAACTTGAATGTTGCTAAAAATATATTTGCCTTTCTCGATGAGTGATATGCCTTCCTCCAATGTTTGATTGATCCTATTCAAACATGAATACAACTTTTCAGCTTCATTTTCATTGAGTCCGAGCGTTACTTTCCCGAATTTAGCATAACCTCCGATTACCTCCAACGCTTCTTGGATTTCTCCATCCGATCTTCTTGATGGATCCGCGATATCAAAAAAGAAATGGTAATTGGAGTTGCCGGTATTCGCAATGATCTCTTCTAATATTCCTTTCCAAATGTCAGTGGAAAATGGTAGGTTACACCAGTCCACCAGGGCCACCAATGAGCTCCATTTTATTTTTGTAGATAAAGACTCAAATCCAGCCTCTTTTTTTACGTATTCCCAATCGAGGTTTTTAAATGGGCCAACTTCTGATAAAATTATTTTTCCATCATGGAATTCCAATGCATTGGTCAGCGCTGAATTACCTAATGATAAAAGCTCTACGTTTTCGTGGATATCATGGAATACCATATTTATGGTTGGTTTGCCAAAATTTCCAATGCATGAAGTTTTGAATCCTAATGATCCCAATGCGTGAGCCATAATCGGTGCATTGCCTCCAAGCTTGGTTTCCTGGGTGATTATCTCTACTTGTCCGCTTTTCCCGGCAGCTTTACTAAGGTGATCAGAAAAGTCCTTAATGTTCGTAAAATATTCAGGACCGTTTGTGGTTTGAGTTTTAACTGCCCGTTGTATAAAATCAATGTATCCATCCAGTCCGATAAATGTGTTTACATTTAATGATTCCGGGGAGATATTATTTAACTTATTGAGGGTTTCTGTTATAAAGTGTTTGTTCATCTTTAATTCCGCAGAAAAAAAACTTTAAAATAATTTGCTCTAAGTTGGTTTTATTCTAAAACCATATCAATTGCTTTCAAAAGCACTTGCTCTACATCAGGAGAAACGCTCGATGCCCTTTCGCTCGATTCATACCCTCCCTGACTGTAAGCAATTTCGGTGCATACATATCCCGGACCATACTCTTCATAAGCAGCAGTGCAAATATGTTGACCGGGCTTCATTTTCTGGGCGGCCAATTGAAATTCAATAAAAGCTTCACCTGGTAGATTTAGTAATTGCACATCACCAATTTTTAGAGCTGATACATTTGCCTTGTGGCCTGAATCAGTTCTGATGAGCCATGCCAGTTGTTTCGCGGCAGTAAACCTTTTCAAAGAATCCAAAGATTTATCGGACAGCTTAGCCAATAGTTCATCTTTTACCAGGTGCTTTCCCAGGGGGAGTAAAACTTCGATGTTTTTCCAGCTTATATCTGAAGATTGTACAGGAGTTTTTATTGTTGACTCCCAAGCTTGTAACATACCTTTTTCCATACGGCTTGCCAATACAAATCTACGTTCATCAGATCCATCATTATATTTGCCGGCTGCAATGTTGCCGGCTGCACCGGTAAAGTAAATATTAGGAACACCCAGCAATTCTTCTCTATTTTCTCTGGCGATTCCTACAAAGTCAGAAGTCACATCACCTTTGCCATAGTGACTCATAGGATGTGTAGCATAATAATTTAGCACAACTATTGGCTTGTTTTCATTCCAAAAGCTAACACATTTCAGCCATGGATCGATTAAGCCTTCCGGGGCTGCAATAGCTGCAGAATCCCTTGTACTGCTATACCTGACAATTTTTACTTGCCCATCTTCACCAAGAATTCTACGGTTTGAGGCTACTTTTTCTACTTTTGCTTCTCCAAATCCCAAGTGCGAAACAGGCCGCGCATTTTTCATGGCAATATGGATAGACCTGACTACCGTTTTAATAATATTTTGTGAAACAAGTGTGTCGTACCGCCATCCCCCTAATCCATAATTTTCAAGAATTCTTGCAGTTGTGAAATCATTACGCCGACCATCATGTTGATGTAGAGCATGGACAGAAATTCGATCAATGGTGGTGCCAACAGCTTTAGCCAGACTTTCCCGCCATGCGTCCTGCCCTTCATTGGCAATGCCAATCCAGTCCACAGCACACAATACGATCGGTTTCTCGTCAGATAAAATGACAATACCTTTGGCATAAAGAGAATCAACAATCGACCTGGTTTTGGCATAGGCAACCGGACTACCGATTGGTGGGGTAACATTGACCTTGAAAACTCCAACTTTCAATGAGCTGGAACTGGTATTACATTGGGTGGTCGTCAGGATCAAAGTGCCCAATAGCCACAGAAGGATAAATGTTTGTGATTTGAATATGTTCTTCATTTATTTTGGAAATAATATAAAAAAAATTGGATAGTAGATGCGTAATATTTTACGCATCTACTATTTATTAAATTTTATCCAACTGGTCCCGGTTTTCATAAACTTTGCCAAGTGCATTGATGATATCATCCATGTCATCCTGTGTGCCTAAAAGTGGTCCAGATGCCCATAACATCACCATTTCTTCATCGCAAACGATATCGCAATTAGGGCATGCCATTTCTTCTTTAAACTGCTTAAGCCTTTGTGATGTGTACATTTTTTTATATACATTTCTGGTAAGGATATTATCAACCCAGGGCTCTTTATGCAAACCATTTTTAATGTATGGGCTCAGGTTTATGCCTTCAGCAGCCAGTGCTTTTAAATATTTACTGCGATCAACATTGTTATGCTGCTTTTTATCATAATTTACTGTATAGAGATAAAAAGAACCTTCTTCTGTACCATCATACAACTTTTGTGGAGTAATTCCCGGAATATCTTTGATTTTTGATGTTAAATACCGGGCATTTTTGTTCCGGGTATAATGGCGATCCATTACAGTGGGCAATTGTCCTAATAATATGGCCCCCTCAAATTCATTCATACGGTACTTCGGACCAATGGTCTCTGTACGGCCGTATTTGGAAGTTCCATGATTTTGAACTGTGTAACATCTTTCCATGAGTTCTTCGTTGTTACTCACAATACTGCCACCTTCCCCACATGCGAGCACTTTGGACGACTGGTGACTAAAACATCCTAAATCTCCGATTGTCCCGAGCATTTGACCTTTGTACTTTGCAAAGTGGGCCTGGGCGGAGTCTTCGATCACCAGCAGATTGTGTTTTTTGGCAATTTGCATAATCCTTTCCATGTTAGCAGGTAGTCCGCACATATGCACGGGCATGATGGCCTTTGTGTTCGGAGTGATTCTCCGTTCGACATCGTCCGGATCGATCTGGAAAGAAAGGCGATCGATATCGGCCAAAACCGGGAGAGCACGTGCTGACAATATGGCTGAGATCGTACCCGGGTCCGTATATGGAGAAGTGATTATTTCATCACCAGGTCCCAATCCGAGTGCCTCTACTGATGTGTGGAGGGCCTGCGTGCCAGAACCGACAGCAACGCAGCGTTTGACACCTATCATTTCAGCGTATTTTTTCTCGAAGGTAGGAACTGTGCCATTTTTGGATTGAATTCTGCACCAAATTCCGCTTTCAGTTGTTTTTGTAATTTCGTCCAACACATTCTGATCCTTATATGGCCATTCTGGCCATTTTTTGTTACTCCGGACTGGTGTGCCTCCCAGTGCTGCTAACTTGCCGGATTGTGAACTGCCGTGAATATTAAAAGCATATGTGGGTGCAATCTGGCTTGCTGCTATGGCTCCGGCGGCGGTGGTTTTCACGAATTGACGCCTGGTAAAATGATGATTATTTTTCATGAGATGGGCAGATTTATAATGTGAAATATACAGTAAATTTTTCAGATTTAATATATCTATATACGTGGCGATTTAAAAGTTTATTTTTCAGAAAAATAAAAAAAATATAATTTATCAGTCCACTCCGAAAAGTCGGTATTCATTGATTTTCAACTATTCTACCTCTGACCCCTAAAGCCTGCCTGTCCGGTAGTCAGGGGGAAGCCGTTGAAAATCAACGAATACTGACAAGTCCCCTTCAGGGGATTTAGGGGTGTTATACTTTTCTGAGTGAACTCACTTGTTCATTTGTTAAGTTTGACACCAAGCAATTCGCGCATCTTATTCCTGGAGGGGCGTGTATTTTTACTGAATTCATCTACATCAGAATGTAAAGGTTTATATAATTTTGGACGACGAGATAGGGTATGAGCAAAGCCAATAGAGTTAACAATGTCATCCGCATCACAATCGGCAACCGCAATGTCATCTCCCAGGGCATTTGTTTCTGCTGCAACTCTCCCATGAGGATCTATGATACAAGCATTGCCAACCCTAATTTCGTTTGGTCCATCTGGGCCAATTCCATTGGAAAAGACAACATAACACCCGTAGTCATAGGCTCGAGATGGCAACCAACGCATTAACCATTCTCTACCCTTTGGCCCTAAAAATTCTTTACGCAATGCTTCCGGATCTTTATCTTTATTTGCCCAAAGCGCTGGAGATATAACGCCCATTCCAGCGCTTGGAATATCAAAACCTCCCGTTTGATGTGGAGCCAATACTATTTTGGCTTTTTTCTCCCAGCATAGCATCATATAATTTTCAGTCATATTATTATCATAGCAGATTAAACTGCCAACCCTCACACCTTTGACATCAAAAGTTGAGTATTCGCTGCCGGCAGATATTTCCTGATGCACAAAGGGATGAATTTTTCTAAAGGCGTTCAATAATCCGTTGGGGCCTACAGAAACGAAAGTATTATAAAAATTATTCTGTTCATCTTTTTCGATTAATCCGGCACTGACGATTAAATTATTGGCCTTGGAAATTTCCTGAAGCCTCAGAACACTTGGGCCATTAATGGGTTCGGCAATGGACAAGACTTCTTTCACCGACAAGGCTTCGACGTACATGTATCCTGTAATGCACATTTCCGGGAAAGAAATGAGTTCCACTTTTTCTTTGGAAGCTCTTTGGCTCAAAGCTTCAATAACTCCGAGATTATATGCTTTATCTCTATCCTTATGCTCCATTTGAACAGCCGCGATTCTTATTTTTGCCATGCTTTTTCCTTTAAATTTATTTCAGAATTTTACTTATTGCTTTAAACTCTTCGGTTCCGGCAACTTTCAGCAGTTCAAAAAGCGCCATTTCTACGCTAGTCAATTTGACCCCGGCAGCAGTCATTTTTTGCAATCCAATTTCCTTGTTCTCTTTTGATCTGGATGACACGGCATCCGAAACGACCTGTACTTCATACCCCAGTTTGATCAGATCCAGTGCGGTTTGATGAATACAAACATGTGTTTCTATACCGGATATCAATATTTGATGGCAGTTGATTGCATTTAATTTGGCCATGAACCTGCTTTCTCCACAACAGCTAAAGCTTATCTTTGGAATGGGTTGGAGATCGGGCAATAAATTAACAATTTCCGGAATTGTAGGTCCCAGGCCTTTCGGGTACTGTTCCATCCATATGATTGGTAAATCCAGAATTTTCGCGCCCTTTATGATCAATTGTAGATTATTATACAGTTTTTCCCGATCGTACATCAATTGAGCCAGTTTACCCTGAACATCTATGACAATTAAAACCGTTTTTTCTTTATTTAGCATGTCAAAAAAAGTTTGATTTAAAAAATTATTTAAAAACTACTTTTTCCATTCATCCCGATACTCAACATTTTCCAACTTGATCACAAGCGGATTGCTCCAGGTTTTGTTCAGCCGCTGGGCCTTCACCACATTGAAGAATATCCCATCTTCAACTACAGAAAGGATTGGTTTTGGGGAGCGTTGTACGAAATATTCCATCATCAGGTCGTTTTGACCCAGGACTGATACTTTTGTTTTTGAGGTTCCTTTGAGCGATCTGATGAAAAATGCCTTTTCTTCCATCCACTTCCAATACGGAGAATTGACAAATGCATAAACAGTATTTTCATCTTTACCGGATGTAAACCAAATTCCATTTTCATTGGTGATTTTCCATGGTTTTATATGATCGATTGCATCATGATTGGCCATGTACCACAATCCGATTTCACGCAGACGACTTTCCTGCCTTTCCGGGATTATTCCATGTGCATCTGGACCAACGTTTAGCAATAGATTGCCGCCCTTTGCTCTTGTTTCAATCAATAAATTGATCAATGTTCCGGCATTTTTATACTTTTCCTCAGCAACATATTGCCAATGCGACCCGATGGTATAGCAAGCCTCCCAAGGTCCATCAAAGGGTTCATTGGGCAGGTGTTGTTCGGGAGTTTCCATGCCTCCTCGTGTAATCACTAAATCCGGATCCAGGTCCCATGCAAAGTTGGCTACCAGTGGATTTGCCCAGTCACTTTTTTCATCAATGAATAGAATGTCAATTTTTCCATAGTCTGTCAGCAATTCCCTCAACTGCTTTTTGTTGATTTCCCAGAGCTCTGTATTCCTGGTAGATTCGGATTCATCGGATTCCCGGCTTGGAGGATATCCCTGTTTATACATTACAAAATAGTCGTCTGGAGAAAAATACAAACCTATGGCAATGCCCTGCTTGCGAAATGCCTCAATAACTTCCTTCAGGATATCTTTTCCATAACCGGAATTCATAATATTGAAAGAGGAAGTTTTGGTATCCCACATGCAGAATCCATTATGATGCTTGGCAGTGAAGACCATATATTTCATGCCGGCCAGTTTTGCAAGCTTTGCCCATTCCTCCGGGTCAAAATCTTTGGGATTGAAACTCTTCGGCAATTCGTTAAAATATTGATCCTGGTAGTCTTTGGATGCAACTGCAACATTATGGCTAATAATTGCACCGAGTTGTACGTCAATTGACCAGTGGATAAACATACCAAAACCGAGATCCCCAAACCATTCTAATCGCTCCGGTTTATTTCGATCAATAGTTATCTTTTGTCCATAGGTCGCAGACACAATCCAAACGAGGAGCAAGCCAAAAAAAATACCTGTTTTTCTCATAATGTTTTGGCTATTTTTCAAATTTAAACTTGAAATCTTCAGATGGAGTTCTTGAGGTAAGCATAAGTTTTGCCATTTCACTGACGATTTCAGGATTTTCTGATGCAATATCATTTTCTTCACCAATATCAATACTCAGATCATACAATTGGATTGGCGCATCCAGATTTTCGGACATATCGTATTTGACCGCTTTCCAATTTCCTTTACGAATGCTCTGCCTTCCATTCATTTCCATAAATTCCCAATAGAGATAATTGTGTTCTTTTTGATTGCCACCTATCATGGATGGGAGGAAAGAAATTCCATCAATATTTTCCGGAGAAGTTATCCCCGCAATATCACAGGCAGTTGGGAGAAAGTCCCAAAAGGCAGAAATATGATCGCTTTGGCTTCCCGGGTTTATTTTCCCCGGCCAGCGGGCAATCATGGGTACCCGGATGCCTCCTTCATACAATTCTCTTTTCATTCCTTTTAGAGAACCGTTGCTATCAAAGAAATCCGGATTGGCGCCACCCTCGGCATGCGGACCATTATCACTGGTGAATATGACAAGTGTTCGGTCATCGATATTTAACTCTGAAAGCTTTTTTAATAATATACCAACGTCCTTATCCAGAAGTGTAATCATCGCCGCATGAGCTTTTTGTGCCTCCGGCCAATCTTTGTCCTTGTAAAGGCCCAGGTCCGGAACTTCAAGGCCAATTTGCCCCATTCGATTTCCTTCGTTATTTGCATGCGGAATAGTATAGGCGAGGTATAGGAAAAAGCTGGAATCTTTATTGGTTTCAATAAAATTCAATGCCTCTTTAGTAAATAAATTATGAGAGTGGGTGTTTTTTTCTCTAGCCACACTTCCTATTCCTTTTGCATATGTATTCTGTATATATTCGACTTTATTATCGAGCATGACTTTTTCATCATTCCTCCATAAGAATTCAGGATAGGAATTGTGCGCTCTGATTTGATTTAAATATCCGAAAAAGTAATCAAAACCTTTTTTGTTGGGTGTTCCTGTGGATCCTGCTTCTCCCAATCCCCATTTTCCAATCAACCCTGTCGTATAGCCTGCAGTTTTTAACAGCTCCGCAACCGTGACATCTTCAGGCCTTAAAGGCACCCTTGCGTTACCCCTCACCCATGCATGACCTGTATGCAATCCAGTCATTAAAGTACATCTGGAGGGCGCGCATACGGTACTTCCGGAATAATGGTCCATGAAACGAATGCCTTCAGCAGCCATTTTATCAATTTCCGGAGTTTGAATGATCTTTTGTCCATAACATCCCAAATCTCCATAGCCAAGGTCATCAGATAAAATGTAAATAATGTTGGGTTTTAATTGCTTTTCAAGATTTTCAGAGCAGCCGGTTAAACATAAAATAACCAGTGGAATAAGTGAAAATAAATAATGTTTGAAATTCATAATTTTAAAATATTCGTATTAAAAAAGATGTCTTAAAGTTTTATAACGTATCTCAAAGTTTCTTGCTATGTGACCCTGAGGAAGGATATTGTTCTCAATCATGTTATCAGGCTTCAATTATTAAATTAAAAATCCATAAAAATAAATGCACAGTATTGATTTATTTTTAGCGGATTAATATTTGAATCGGTAGTTAATTATTTATTTTTCCATAACAGCCCAGATTATCTGTTCCATAGTCATCCGAGATAATCAAGTCAATGTTTTGTTTTTTCAGCTTTTTGTTGACACCTGAACCATGTTAAAAATATCGTCAGGAATACATATATAATGTAGTGTTGTTGCATTATATTCCAATAAATATTATTATTCAATTTGCAATTGTCCACAATTTATAATGTTTATTGTTTTGTTCAACTGTTTATTTGACAATTAGTAGAGGTGTCGTAAGGTAAAATGAGAAAATTATTTTATAAAGTAAATTGGATAAGACAAACAAATGAAGAGTTAGATTCCGAGCAGAAACGATCTATTGTATTTGCACAGCTATGTATTATAGCAGCATTTGCAGCATTAATTCAAGGAGCTTGGGATCTTTACGATGGGTTCCCTTATGTTATGGCCATTGATGTTTTTATTGCGGCCATTTTATTGCTTGGTTATTACCTTAATTATAGGAGAAAAACTTATTTTGCTAAATTGTTAATTTTCATTTTTTCCAACATCAGCTTGTTTTTATTTGCTGCAGTAGTTCCGAAGGAGACTGGTATTTATTTACTTTTTTTCCCTCTGATTATTTTTCACTTTATTTCATATGATTATGAGCATAGAATTTACGCTTTCACCTTTACCGCGCTTTCTCTTATTTTAAATAGCATTTTACTGGCGACAAATTATCAACCTTTTGGATCTATTAATTTACAACCTTCAGATCCTTCAATTTCATTTCTAATCAACCTACTCTTATCTTTTGTTTTGGTAAGCATAGGAATTGCTTTCATGATCAAATTGAATCATAGTGGTGAGCAATTGTTATTAAAGAACCAGGAGAAGACAGAAACATTATCAAAAGAAGTGAATGATAAAAACTTATCCCTTGAAAAAACCAATCAAGAATTGGATCGCTTTGTTTATAGCATTTCTCATGATCTCAAGGCTCCCCTTGCTTCTATTTTAGGTTTATTAAATCTGGCAAAATATGAAAAGGATACAATTCCTAAATCTTTTGCTCAATATCTTGAAATGATGGAAGAAAGAGTAAACAAATTAGGCGGTTTTATAAAAGATATACTCGATTATTCGCGAAATTCAAGACAAGAGATAGCGTTAAGTATTGTCAACCTTTCTGAACTGATCAAGGAAGTTTTTCTTACAAACCAGTTTTTAATTAATGCTGAAAAGATCGAAATGAGCTCTCAAGTAAAAACTGATGAAGTCTTGTTCCTGGATAAGAACAGGGTATTTAGAGTGCTAAATAATCTGGTTTCAAATGCTATAAAATATAGCGACCTATCAAAAGATAAACCTGAAGTACGCGTTTTTGCAATTATTGAAAATGGCCACCTAAATCTATCTGTCAAAGACAATGGGATTGGGATTGAAGACGAGTACAAAGAAAAGGTATTTGAAATGTTTTTTCGTGGTACGGAAATGGCAGATGGCTCGGGCTTAGGTTTATATATTGCCCGTGAAATGATTCTTAAAATGAATGGGTTAATGAAATTTGAAAGTCAATTGAATGAAGGATCAATTTTTACAGTAATAATTCCACTTGTAACGACAGCGACTAAACTGTGAAAAATACTCCTAATTTTTGCTTGCATAATAGGGGTTAATACAGGTAGGCATTAACTCTCTGAATTAATAAGGTTTCCAGTAATACTCACAATACCCTTTATGTGTTCCTGTGTTTTCCATAAACTTTTTAATATCACATATTCAGCGCTTATAATCTTCTTTGAAGCGCTCAATTTTTGTAATAGAATGAGTCAGCAGAAACACTATTATTATGCATGGAATACAAAAATGATAAAGACATATGGCTTATAGAAAGCAGAACCAATCGCATTGAATCATATCTATAAAATTAAGCATAGAACTAATAATTATTTCAAGTACAAACAAGCAAAATAAATTATTATTGTTACAGACATAATCAAACAGGAATAGTGGAAGAAATTTGGATATCAGTGTTTCTGCCTTTATTTTTCGGATAGTAAGACCTTTCTAACCTGGATAATCCAGAAAATAATTATTGAAACTTATAATGAGTTAGAAATCACGGCATCGTCATCGAATTTAAAAATTGTTTCTGAAAGTATAATTTTTTAGGAAATTTATCGAAATATATTGATTGTCAATGCCTTATCTCTAAAAGAGGGATATTCATGAATAATTGAAGCAATTATGTTGAGATGAAATTTTTTAAATATTATTTAATAAATAAAAAAATCCACCTTGATTGAGGGTGGATTTATAAATTCAAAAAATATAAGTTTTTATGAACAATTTTCATTGGTTAGACACACTGGTCATCGTATTTTATTTCGTCGTCATCACAGGTTATGGCTTGTGGCTGACACGGAAAATTAAAAGCAGTGACGGCTATTTTCGCGGAGAACGTAAATTCAGTTGGTGGATTATGATGGGACAGGCTTTCGGCACGGGTACGCACGCCGAAAATTTTGTAGCGCAAACCGGCGCCAGTTTCCAGATGGGTTTCGCTTCCATTTGGTATCAGTGGAAAAACATGGTCATCACTCCTTTTTACTGGTTGATTGCCCCATGGTATAGACGTAGTGAACGTACAACAGTGGGTGAAATCATTGAAGATCGATATGGTAAAGCACTCGGAGCTATTTATTCCGTATTTGCCATCTTGTTTTTCATTTTCGCCCAGGGCGCTATGCTAAAAGGGGGAGGTAAAGTGATCTCAATAGCCACCGGCGATATGATATCTGTAAATGGCGTAGTTATAGCGATGACCGTTGCATTCATCATTTATAGTTTTTTCGGAGGGATGGTTGCATCGGCCCATGCAAATTTTATACAGGCATTATTGATTATAGTATTGTCGTTTATGCTTATTCCTTCTGGCCTTTCGGCGGTGGGAGGCTTTTCAGGCATGCGAGAGTCACTTCCGGAAAATTTCTTTACACTCTTTAGTGGCGAAGTTGGGTTGGGGTGGTTTACCATAATGATGTTGGCTTTAAATGGTGTAATAGGAATTACGGCCCAACCACATATGGTATCGATGTGTGCGATGGGTGAAACTGAAAAAGCAGGCCGGGTCGGACAGACCTATGGTTCGTTTGTGAAGAGATTTGTAACCATCGGATGGGCTTTGACCGGGTTGATCGTAGCTGCATTGATCATTCAAAAAGGAAATGCACTGGAGGATCCTGAAATGGCATTTGGTTTTGCGACAAGGGAATTGCTTGCACCAGGTCTTACAGGTTTGATGATTGCAGCCATCATTGCTGCAAATATGTCTTCTGCATCAAATTTTATGGTAAATACCGGAGCCCTTTTTACCCAGAATTTTTATAAGGAATATATCAATAAAAGTTCCAATGATAAGCAGTTACTCTGGATGGGCCGGGTCTCTGGGGTGGTGCTCACATTGCTGGGAGTAGTGTTTGCAATGTATGTTGAAAATGTATTACATGCATTTCTGTTCATAGAAACGATTGCGGCTTTTATGGGCATCATGGTCTTTGGTGGCATTCTTTGGAAGAGGGCAAATCGTTTTGGCGCATTGTTTGGTTCAGCTATTGCGTTTGTAATTTACTATATACTTAACTATCAGCATACCGGCTCTCTGGAGCTCGTTTATAAATGGACTCCGGATACTTTTGGTTGGGCCATGCTTGGCGGTTTTATAGTATTCATTGGCGTAAGCCTGCTTACTAAACCAGAAGATCCTGAGCGGATAGAAAGTTTCTTTGACAATATGGATCGCCTGTCAGATGCTAAAGAACTTGATAAAGATGGTAAAAAACCATTGGCAGCACTGCACGGCAAAGCTTTGATTTTGATGGATTTCACAAGCTGGTTTACCAAAAAAAGATGGGAGAATTTCAGCTATCGATATAAGGAAGATTGGCAGGGATTTTTACTGGCTACAGGTTTTGTAGGTGTTTTGATTTTGCTGGCTTGGTTGATTATCCAACTATAATAATTCGACATGGGTAAAATTACAGGATTCTACGATATTCAGGTGAATGGTTATGCCGGAATTGATTTCAACCAAAATAACCTGTCGGCAACGGATTTTCATCGGGCGTGTGTACAGCTCAAAGATGATGGCGTTGAAGGCATACTTGCAACTGTAATTACTGCAAATTTTGAGGATATGAAAACCCGCCTGGAAAACATTGTGAAGTATCGGAAAGAAGATCCGGTTGTAGGCGAAATGGTCAGTGGTATTCACATTGAGGGGCCATTCTTAAATAATGAGAAAGGATTTCGGGGAGCACATCCAGAAAATTGTATAGTTAACGCTGATTCAGGGCAGATGGCTGAACTGCTGGAAGCAGCGGGAGGAATAACAAAAATTGTAACCCTTGCACCAGAAAAAGACAGGGATATGCAAGTCACTCGTATGCTGTCAGATTTGGGTATTGCGGTATCTGCCGGTCATTGCAATCCATCATTAGAACAACTTCATCAGGCAATCGATGCTGGTTTAAGCATGTTTACTCATTTCGGAAATGGCATACCAAACGATCTCCGCAGGCATTACAATATCTTGCAAAGGGTGCTTTCCGTAAGGGAACATTTGTGGATATGCTACATAGGAGATGGAATTCATATTCCACTGTTTGCTTTGAAAAATTATCTTGATCTCACGGGACCCGAACGCAGCATCGTAATTACTGATTGTATGGCAGGTGCAGCAGCTCCTCCCGGACGCTATACTATTTCACACATCGAATTGGAAGTAGGAGAAGACGGTGTGGTACGCGAACCTGGAAAAGAAAATTTTGCCGGTTCATCTGCGACCATGAAGAAATGCTATGACAACCTAATACAAAACATGGGGATTAGTGAAGAAGATGCCCGATTATTGACAATGGAAAACCCTCGGAAAATTTGCAAATAATTTAATTCTCGTACCCATGAAGAAATCATTGAAACAAAGGGTCATAATTGGTCTTAGTTTGGTCGGTCCAGGACTTTTCCTAATAGGATACAACATTGGTACCGGTAGCATCACCACGATGGCTAAAGCAGGCGCAAATTACGGAATGACTCTGTTTTGGGCTTTGATTCTTTCCTGTTTATTTACCTATATCCTCATGGTTGCTTATGGTAAATTAACACTTGTTACTGGGAAAACTGCTCTGAATAACATAAAGCGACAATTCTCCTGGGGAAAGTATTTGGCGATATACATCATGACGGCTGTTATTATTGGGGAATTACTGGCAGTGATGGGGGTGATGGGTATTGTGGTAGAATTATTGCAGGAGGGCATCAGATTAGCTTTTGGGATTGAAGGATTCAGTCCATGGATTATCACCGGCATTTTGGTTGTAATACTTTATTATTTGCTGTGGGATGGCCAGTACAAACGATTTGAAAAGATCCTCACATTTTTCGTGATCTTCATGGCCTTGTGCTTCATCGTTGTTTTCTTTATGGTGGACCCCGATTATATTATGATAATCAAAGGAATGGTTCCAAGTATCCCCGATGAACCGGGAAGTTTTCGGCTTATAGCCGCTATGGCAGGAACAACCTGCTCGGCAGCAGTTTTTATAGTACGGAGTACCGTCGTAGCTGAAAAAGGGTGGAATGTCAATCATTTGAAGATAGAAAAAAGAGACGCTATGGTTTCTGCCTCAATGATGTTGTTTTTGAGCGGCATCATTATGGCTGTCGCTGCGGGTACATTGCATGTGATGGGGCTGTCGCTAACCAATACGATAGAACTGATTCATCTTTTTGAGCCAATAGGAGGCAAAGCGGCAGCGCTTATTTTAATCATTGGAATTAGCGGTGCGGGTTTATCTACAATTTTCCCTATTATTCTAATCGCTCCATGGCTGATATGTGATTATACAGGAAAAGAGCGGAATATTCAAGCACCAATGTTTCGTTGGCTTGGATTAATTGGCATCTTGTTTGGTTTTGGATTTTTGATTATGGAAGAAAAACCGGTTGGACTAATGGTATTCTCACAGGCTTTCCAGGCCTGTATCTTGCCTGCGGTGGCGATTCCTGTCTATTTCATGTTAAAGGATTATAAGCTCATGAAAAGTCATAAAATTAAAGTTGGATTTAAAATTGGTTTGATAGCCGTAATTTTGTTTTCATTTCTCACGACATATTTTGCTTTGGCAGATCTTTATTAGTGTACTGTCATCATGCGTATTGGCAAAGCTTTTTAGAGAATCTCAGAATTTTCAGGTGTGTCCTTGAGCTTATAATTATTTTTAATGTAGAAATTATAAAAACCACCCTTGGAATTTGCATTTTTCAACAATGACCATATTGTAGCAGGAACATCCTGGTGTATTGATACTTTTTTACTAGATTTTACAATCAGGTATCCGAATTTTTCATTAACAGGGTAATAATGAGCACTTATCATCCAACTGGATTTATTCGGCACAAGTGTTTCGCTCATTTCGGAAAACGAATTTTCAATAAAAGCTATTATCTCTTTTTCGGTTTTCCAATTCGCCATTAGAGAACAACTGTCTTCCTGAGCTTTCAAATACATGCCTATAAAGATGAGAACAATAAAGAGTGCGAACTTTTTCATAACAATAAAATTATATTTAATATCAATATATTCATATTATATGAAAATGGTAACCTGTGGATATTAACTTAATTGAAATTATTAATGCAGATAAGAATAACTGTGAATTAGAAAGGATTTGGCATCTGATCTCGGTATATCCCGAAATGCAGTTAAAGATCAAATGGTTAAAACATCCAAATTTAATAAGACTTATTTTAAGAAACACGCTGAAATAAAGGTGTAAAATTGAGTTGTTTTTTTTAGATTTCAGTCTGCTAAGCATTAAGTCAGTTTAATCATGCAAAGATAATCTTCGATTCTTCATCAAATTAAAAAGTCATGGCAGAACGAAATGAGAATTGCGAAGACCTCGATAGGGGTCATAAAATAATGTTCTACAGGCATAATGAATAAATAATTAGTAATTGAATTAACATATTGTAAAATGAAAATACTATTCCTTTTATCACCAGAAAAACCCTACAGGATATTTCAATTATTGATTTTACGCATGCTGCAATTCAGCCTAGTACTTTTAATTATTTCTTGTAATCCGAAAGGAGATATTGAAAATGATACTAACCTGCCCAATATGATAGTGATTATTGCTGATGATCTGGGGTGGAATGATGTTGGTTATCACGGTTCAGAGATCCATACACCAGTGATAGATAGAATGGCTCAGGATGGATTTGAACTTGACAGGTTCTACGTTCACTCAGTTTGCTCTCCGACACGTGCTGCATTGCTTACAGGCAGACCACCGAGCAGGTATGGAATATTGAGTCCTCTCGGAGATGAAAAGGTTTTGCCAGACGGAACTTTAACTATCGCTGAATTATTGAGGCAAAAAGGTTATGATACAGCGATTTCTGGTAAATGGCATCTCGGTACCGTATTGGATGCCAGGCCAATGAATTATGGATTCAATAGCTCCTATGGATATTTACGGGGGCAAATTGATCCTTATACTCATTTATATAAAAATGGAAATAAAACCTGGCACCGAAATGATAAACTTGTCGATGAGGTCGGGCATGCTACGGATTTGATTACCGATGAGGCCATCCGATTTATAGAAAAACCACGGGAAAAGGGCAGCCCATTTTTCCTGTATGTTGCTTATAGTGTTCCACACTATCCTTTGGAGGAGCCAGCGAAATGGGTGAATGAATACGAGGAATCAATAGAAAATGAATCACGTCGCCTTTTTGCAGCGTCAGTAACGCATATGGATTATTCTATTGGCCTGATCTTGTCGTCTCTTGAAAAATCAGGCATTGAAGAAAATACGATTGTACTGTTTATTAGTGATAATGGAGGACAAGAAAGCTGGCATTCCAAAACTCAATATAATGGAAAGTTTAAAGGAAATGATGTGCTGGGGGATAACAGGCCCCTTCGAGATTGGAAAACATCTCTTTATGACGGCGCACTTCGGGTGCCGGCAATATTGAACTGGAAAGGAAAATTATCTGGTCATAAAACAATATCTGAAGCGATAAATGTAACAGACTTATATCCCACACTCGCATATCTCGCAGGAGCTGATATTTCTGAAGAATTAAATATTGAAGGTATAAATTTCTGGTCATCGCTCAATGGAGAATCTTTGCCAACGGACAGGGTAATGTATTGGAGAATGAATAACGGCATGGCAATTAAAAGAGGTGACTGGAAATTAATTCATTATGGAAAAACGCCAGACAAGGGAACAGACGAATTATACAATATTTCTCAGGATCCAAATGAGATTGAAAATATAGCTGCAGAAAATGAAGATATTCTTTTAAGACTTCGAAAAGAGTTAAAACAACAGTATTCACTTGACAATCCGGTTCTGGCAAAGGAGATTCAGTAGCTATCGCCAATAATGAAAACATATTAGCTTCATTGAAACCTGAATGGCGCTTTATTTGTTAATAATCTTAAGCTACAAATTTTGTGATGAAACCGGATTATAGTAATGACACAATCGCAATTAATATACGTCATCATCCTATCAGCCTACTATGCTGTGGTAATAGTATTTTCTTTCAGGATATTACTCGAAAATAAAAATCCCCTTAAAACTCAATCATATTTGTTGTTGATGCTACTTTTTCCGGTTGTCGGGATGATGATTTACCTATTCTTTGGGATCAATTTCAGGAAGAAAAAGCTTTTTTCACGGAAAGGGTTTATTGAGCAAAAGATCATTCATGACTGGATGAGTAACTATGAACATTTACTCATGCAGAGAGCAGATGATGTCCGGGAGTATTTAGATGAAAAGGCCAAATTACCATATCTTTTTTGGCGGAATAACTTTTCGGCGCTGACAAGTAATAATTCTGTGACGATCCTGAATAATGGAGAAATTAAATTTCCGATGCTGCTTAAAAAACTGAATGAAGCTTCCCGTCATATTCATATTGAATACTATATTTTCGAGGAAGGGAAAATAGGAAGTCAGATACTTGATGTGTTGTGTGAGAAAGCAAAGTCAGGCGTCGAAGTCAGGTTGGTCGTCGATGCCATTGGTAGTAGTAAATTCAGACAGAAAACTATGAAGAGATTGAGGACCAGCGGGGTTCAATTTTATGAATACAATCCAGTAATATTTACTTTTCTTGCCAACAGGGTAAATTACCGTGATCACAGAAAAATTGTGATTATTGATGGAAAAACGGGTTTTGTCGGCGGACTTAATGTAGGAGATAAATACATTAATTACCCCGGAACAACAAATTATTGGCGGGATACGCATTGTATGATTGAAGGTGAAGCGGTCTATTCTCTTCAGGTATTGTTTATTCTCAACTGGTATTTTGTGAGTAAAATATTACTAAAGCCAGAGCGAAGATATTTCCCGGGAATTTCGCAAAAAGAGGATGTCATTACATCTATCATCAGCAGCGACCCCGATTCTGACAATCCAAACTTGATGGAGGCATATTTCAGCATGATAAATTCAGCAAAAGATGAAATCCTCATAAGTACACCCTACTTTATCCCAAATGAAAGTATTATGACTGCTTTGGCAACTAGTGCTAAAGGAGGGGTTAAAGTTAAGATACTAGTGCCGGCTGAGGCTGATTCTGTTTTTGTTCATGCCGCAAGCATGACCTACATGGGAATACTGCTTCGAAACGATATCGAGGTCTATATGTATAAAAAAGGGATGGTGCATTCTAAGGTCATGATCATTGATGAGGAATTATCAACTATTGGTACAGCGAACATGGATTACAGGAGTTTTGATCATAATGCGGAGGTGAATGCCGTATTTTTTAATCAGGCTTTGGCCAAAGAGTTAAAAGCTCAATTTCAAATAGATTTGAATGATTCTGTGCGTTTAGACTATTTGTCATGGAAAAAAAGGCCTTTTAAAATTAGGATTATCGGTTCAATAGGACGCCTGGTTGCACCATTGCTATAGTTAATATATTATACAATCGTGCTGCCAATTGTATTATTTTGCTTTCAAAGGCTTCTGAGGAGGTATTTAACCTCAATAATTATCTCCCGAATTATTCGGGTTAATTCATATGACTTTTAACAAAAGGAAATTTGGACACCATTTTTCGTTGGATAGCAGGTCTGTCCTCCAGGACCAGATTTGGTAAATCTTGCACAATATTTTGTTCTTTATGGTCAGTAAGCGGAGTCAATGGTTTCATTACAAATAGATGGCGAAATGATTTTGTCAATAGTACTGGCAGCAACAATAAATCAGTTAATAAGGCTACTAAAAGAGATCCGCTGATTAAAATTCCTAGCGTAGAAATACTGGAAAAATCTGACAATGGGAATATCATAAATCCGGAAAATAACACCACAGAAGTAAAAAGCATCGGTCGCCACATTTTAGAAATGGTTTCTTTAACAGCTTCATTGACATCTGTGAAGATTTTCTTTTTTAAACGATAACTATTTAGAAAATGAATTGTATCGTCTAACGCTATTCCATAAACAATCGTGAATATCAAGGAAGTTGTAACTTTCAGGGGGATCCCTGCAACCCCCATAAACCCGGAAGCCAGTAGGAGAGGGATAACATTGGGAACAAGAGATATCGCTGCGAGTTTCCATGATTTTGTGAATAATCCGATAACTAATGTTGCCACTGCAATAGCAAGCAATATGCCTTTTATAAGGCTCCATGCTATATGATTATTGGCATTATCCATTAAATGAGCAGCGCCGGTTATTCTATAATTTAAGTATTGAGTGTTTTGATTTAAAAAGGTTTGCAGATTTTCATTTCTAACTTTAAAGATATTGCTGCCCACGTCTGCTGTTCTGCCGGTAATCCTGCCTGTCGATTTATCTTTTGTGACAACAGGGAGAAAGCGATCCCATATTTTTTGTTTATCTGCCAGTTTCATTACCCTTTCCAATTCCACCTGTGAATCGGGAATTCTGTAATATTTCTGACTTCCCCCATGGATGGCTTTATTTATACTTTTTATGAAGCTGAGTGGGCTGAACAGAAATCCCACTTTATAATCGTTTTTCAAATAATTCTCAACTTTATCCATTTCCTGAAGCATCTTATAATCCAGAATTGTATTACCCGACTTAGCGTATATGCTCATTTCAAAAGGGCGGATTCCGGAAAAATTTTGCTCAAAAAAATCAAGATCTTTTTTCAAATTGCAGGTTGGATCCAGATCATCTAGAAAGTGGTTGTTTATTTTCAGATTGAAAGTGAAGTAGCCACCTGCCAGAATTGCAATTGCATAGGCGCCTAATATTAATTTAGGTCTGTTGAAAATCAGATTTACGAGTTTACCTTTATTCTTTTCACCCTTTACCGATGGTTTGTTAGCAGACGGCTTGATGTGCAATACCTTCATCGCTGTCGGAACAAATAAGAGATTGATAAAAAATGAAATCAGGATACCGGCTGCAGTAAAAAGCCCAAATCTTTGAATAGGTATTACAGGGATCATTACAAGCGAGGCAAAACCAATGGCCGTTGTGAATGCATTCAGAAAATTAGGCACGCCCGTTTCGATAATAGAAATTCTGATGGCAGTATCCTTAGGAACTCCAACTTTATATTCATTTCTAAACCGGGTAATAAGATGTATACTACTGGAAGTACTGATAACAAATATAAGTGTCGGAAGCAGGGTAAGCATAAGGTCTAACTGAATGCCCAGCCAGCCCATTATACCAAAAATCCACACGAGTGACAATAGCACAGCGCCCAGTGAAAGGGTTACATATCTCATACATTTAAAAATGATGAAGAGCGACCCAATGAAAAGAAAGCCTGCTAAAGCCGCAAAAAGGCCCATTTGACTCTTCATTCGATTCACATAATAATGCTGTGTGCGAATTCTGCCCGCAATATGAAATTCATCAAATTCGTGAGAAGATAATACACCATTAATAGAAAGAAGGAGTTTGTCATTTTCCTGCCTTGATAATTTCCCGTCTTTTTTAATAAGTAGCGAAACAGTTTGTTTATCGGAACCAAAAAATGAACCAGTGTATATGCCTGAGGCATAAACCTTTTTGCTGTCGGAATTATATTTATTCGGTTTGTCCACATGTATGAGCGGTATCCGGATAATTCCCATTGGACCTTTAATGGCTTCATTTAGGTTGGTTGGTGAAAATACTTTTTTAATTCCTGGCAAATTCTTTAATTCATTGCTGATTTCATCTAATTGCCCGAGAAATTTTTTTTGAAATACACCTTCCTTATTCCTTATCCCCACCAATACAAAATCATTCTCGTTTTCAAAAGTATCCCTGTATTTGTAATAATAACCTACTTCAGGATCTTTCGAAGAAAAGAAGCTTTCAATGTCGTAATTGAATTTTAACGATGGGATAAATGAAGCCCAAAAAATGGTGATTAGCAGAATAGTTGAAAAAATAATTGCAGGATGAACCTTGAATAATACTACTTTAAGTGCCTTTCCAAATGGTTTTACTAGAATATTTTGAACTATGTGATATACTTTGTTCATCAGATTATTTCAATGCTTCTTTCCCAAATTTCACCAATTGATTGACATTTTGATAGCCAACGGCGGACATTTTAGGCATTCCGTTGTGATTGATGATAAATAAAGATGGATAAGCCTTGACCTCATATTTTTCAGATAGGGCGATACCTTCTCCTTTTTCCATGTCTATTTTTAGATTGATAAAATTTTCGTTGTAAAACTCACCGACTTTAGCCGCAGGGAATACTTTATTTTGCATTAATTTACATGGGCCACACCAACTTGCATAGGCATCAAGAAAGATAAGTTTATCTTCTTTACGTGCAAGCTCGAGTGCTTCCTGCATCGATCCTTCAAAAAATTTTATTCCTTCATCTTTGTCTTCAGTTTTATTGGATTTTATTGTCGCTTTTATAAATAGAAATGCGACAATCAGTGTCGTAAACAGAATGATCATTTTCATTTTTTGTATTATTTTTTTGTTTAATTATTTATTGAACCTATTACTATGAGCAGTATTGAATTCATGAATTTCCACAAAATAATCAAAACAGTATCATTTTATAGTGGTTACAATCACCTCTCAAAGAGTGGAATTCCAGAAATATTTATAAAACTTTCCAGGGCTATAATCCTTTTAAAAAAAGTATCTTCTCATCGTCCTGGATTATTGATACAATTGAACAGTGTGACGGATAGGTAATACTATAATTTTTTTCAAGATTTATATTTTTCGAGTTTGCTTTGAACAGGTCCTCACATTCTACGTTTCCTTCCGGAGAATAGCGGGTTATTTTATATTGATTATCGTTTTCATTTTCTATTACGAACCAGGATCCTGCGCCTTCTCCGGAAAGCCATTTTGCTCTTGACGGTAGGTTGGCAGGTAGCTCGGGTGCAGGTAATACTTTAGGGAGGTTAACCATGATGATTTTATTAATTCCAATTTTTGTTTTGAAAGTATATTTACTTTTACGGCACAAGATTGATCTATTCTGACGATTTCTCCTCCGACAGCTTTCAAATTCCACATAGGAGTTGGGCTTATTGTAGGAGGAAATTGTAATTTAATTCTTTTCGAAAAAGCAGGTTTCCCTGCTTTTATGGCACTGTTCACAAATCGAGAGCAATTCGTTCCATTTGGCAACAAAGGGCCGTATTGTATATGTACTTTATCTTGTAATAGCTTTGTAAAATGCATGGCTTTGGCATAATTAATCCTTGTAACTGCACCAAATATTGCCCCTGTCCCATGTGTTGAAGGATTGTTATACAGCTCTGAAAGGATTTCTTTCAGATTGTGAATTTCTTTATTTCGCTCCGAAATCTTAGCTTTTGTTTTGATCTTAAGATCATGATCGGTTTCTCCACTTCTTACCCTTCCATGGCCATGAGGTGCATGGTATCTGCCAAAATCGAAATAGTGACAGCTGCCTGTTGCATCATCTATCAGGACTATGGCAGAGTGGCCGACCTTGTAATACCCATTGCGGTTAAATCCAAGGTAACTGAGTGGGGCATCATACCAGGCGCCTGCTTGTTTGCAGAGTGTTTCGGGCCATGCCAGCGCTATTGCAAATCCGTTATGCATATACATATTGTTTGAAATGTTCCATGAGCGAAGTCTTTTGATTTTTCAGTAAGTCATTATAAACCATGTGAAAATTTTCATGAGAAATAGCAACTTGCGTAATGCTCACTGTTTGCAGCCCGTTTGTTCTTTCCATTACCAGGTCATTGCCCGGATTGTCTCCATGTGATGATCCGTGAAACCTTAAAATGCTTTCACCATCAATTTTTTCAGATCTTTTCAGCCATGAGTTGAACCATTGTGCTCTTTGATTTCTAACTGCTTTATTATAAAGAGTAGCTGACGACCAGAAATGGGCCTGTCCGGGATTAAGTTCTTTTATATATTTTTGTGTTGAATCCCATCGAAACTCAAAGAGCCTTGGAGTTTCATCCATTTCAATAATGACAAGTGTAAAAGGTGCGACCTCATTCAAGTCGCAATATTCAAAAAAATCGTGAATACCTTCATATTCAAATGATTCTAATAGCAATTTCCCTCTGCTCTTTGCATACTCTGCCTTAGGTACATGGTTTTCGAAAGCGCCGTTCAGTAAACAACAAATTCTGCTATTATCTCCGGCAGCAATCCATGTCCCTCCCGATACAAGATCTTGAGGAAAATATACTTTTGCATCGCCGATCACTTTAGAAACAGGAGCAGAGGTCAGGCGCACCTTTTTCTCATCCCTGTTGGAAGTAAGAATAAACTCATGCTGATCTTTTGGTATAAAACTTACGCTACACATTCCTTACGATATCTTATAGTTGAAGGTGCTACACCCAGATTTTCATTTAATTCCACTTTTTGTTTTGACACAGAAAGCGCGATCTTAATAATGGCCAGATGGTGAACAGTATGGTCCATCGCGTAGGCGAGTTCTCTGTACAGCGATGATGGAATACTGACTTGATTTGTGGATAGAGAAGTTGAGTAATTAGCCTTTAGGGTTAATGGAAAATCTTTTTCAATTTTTTCCAAAAATCGAATAGTTTTTTCTATGGATTCTAAAGCATAATTTATATACGATTCAATCTTTACATCCCTTTCCCTGTCATCATAACTGACCGTACGATTCTCAATTCCTTTTTCAAGACAACTATAGAATTCAAGTATATGCCTGAAATGCTGGCCAATGGTAGCTTCGTTTAGAATCTCCACCGGACTGGAATACACCTCTAATGGCAGTCGTAAAAGCAAATTCTTGATTTCACTGAGTTTATCGATGTTATGTTTTATTAGCATTATTAATAGTTTATTATATTTTTAAATGTCAAAATGGTAGGTAAAATATTTAAAACTAAAAGCCCTCATGTTTATACTTGAAACAACCCGGGCTTTTATTAACATGTTTTATATATTATTAATTTATTTATTGTATTCTGACTTTATAGTGATTTCAATTGTCTTCGCAATATTTGTTGAGGGCTTTCCTTTTTCGAAGGCAATTTGATAATCAGCCAGCGTGATTTCCATTTTTGCATCCACTGTTATTTTATTTCCCTGAACAGTCACAGTGCCCTTCTCAGTTATTGGTTTTGTAACACCATGTATATCCAGCTCACCGTTAACATCTGCATTGTAAGTGCCATCTTTTCCAAAGTCAATGTCACCTAGGTTCGTGATTTTTGCTATGAGTTTAGCCTTTGGATATTTCTTTGTATCAAGAAATTTCGAACTGTTATAATGTTGCTGCATCTTGGCTTTTTCAAACTCAAAACTTTGCATAGGTACGGAATAAACTACATCACCGGTTGATACGTCAAGGGTACTTACCACTTTATAATTATTTGCCGTAATATCTTCCAGGGAAGTATGCGAAAAGAAGCTGATATGACCTGTTTTACTTACAAGTTTACTCTCGTTTGGTGTAAAAGCGGTTGCAAATACTACAATTGCTGCAACGGCTATTGATAAAATTGACTTTTTCATTGTTTTTAATTTTTTAGTTATTAATTTAAAATTTCTTTATAAATGATTAATTGAATTTTTTTTAATTCTAAAGCACATCACATTTTTCCAGGATTACATCTTCGTAAAGTTCCAGATCTTCGTCATAACCGGCACCTGAACGTATTACTCCTTTTATAGTGACATGGTCACCTTTTTTAAGCTTTTCAGCATTTACATTTGTGTTTGCCATGAATGTGCAACTCACTCCCGCATTGGCATCGGAATCCTTTAGCAAAACAACTTTCTGACTGTTCATATCTTCATCGATAGATGCGACAGTTCCGGTAACGGCTATAATTTTTGATTCTCCTTCTTCCTGAAGGTACTTGTCATTAGCTATTTGAGCATCAGTCAAGTATTCGCTTACCAATTGTCCGGCTTTCATCTGAAAGTCTGCAGCCGCCGCCTGGACATCTCTATGGGGCATGTTGAACATGTATAGGGCGACTACGCCTCCGACAATAATTCCACTCACCATAAGGATCAGGCTCCATTTAACAAATTGTTTTTTCATAGTATAAAAATTTAAAAATCAATAGTTTACTTAATGAATAATCGGTTAGTTTAATTGTTAATCTGAGGAAATTAACCGATTGTTTTGATCTAATAGTCGTGGGGGTATTTAAAACCTGACAGGAATATGATTTTTTTTATTGAGCAGCTAATTTTTATTATCTTAATGTAAGATCCTGTTGACGTAAGCATGCCTACGGACCAATGTCAGTAAGTTAAGTTTCCGTCACTGCGAGCGTAGTGTGGCAGTCTGTATATTTTAACCCAAATGCCCCAAATTAGAGATCGCTTCGTTCCTCGCGATGACGTTCGGGGCTTAACTTATTGACATGGGCCTATGGACAGGCAAATGTCAATTAAAAAAAATGTTTTTCGCCTATACCTTGGCCTGCGCCTGGGCAGACCTAAATGAACATATAGATTAATGGTCTGTGACAATAATGACCATGGAATAAGTTTCTTGTGGAGAATAAAGTAAGAGTAAGTGGATATATTATGGCTTTAATTGCCCGGGAACATCAATCCTTTTTTTCTACATCCTTGATGATCTGATTTTTAAAGTCTCTGCCCTTGTTGGTGTTGTCACCATAGTCGTTAACCTAAGAAAAAAATCAGATTTTTGGTAATGAAATTTCAGGATGGGGAATATACCTCTTGCGAGGTAAAAGTTTTAGTTTTCTCCCCATGGTTAATTTTTATTTATTTGA
>JAJRQT010000046.1 GCA_024280115.1 Bacteroidota bacterium
ATCGTTCAACCTGTTGTATAAAAAACTTCCCCCTTTATCGTATTAGATATTTTATCCAACCTTGTAACACTTTTACTATTTGAAGTCTTGTCGCTATATTGGGGAAGCATTTTATACAACGCTATATAGTTAGGCATAATAAACAAGAAATGGATGAACAAGGTGAAATTATTCAATGAAATTATTTGTAAGACCGCTCTTTGTTTGGCCTTATTTCAAGTAATACCATCATTTGGACAAGAACAAGAAAAAACCATAACACCAACCACTATTCCAGAATTACAAAGTGCCATTGAAAAAGTGCTAGAAGAAACACAAACCCCCGCAGTAGGTTTAGCATTAATCAATGGAGATAGTGCAGTTTGGATAACAGGCTTAGGAAAAGCAAATGTTGAAAAAGATGTAGATGCAAATGAAAAGACCATATTTAGAATAGGGTCGACCTCAAAAATGTATGTTTCTTTAGCTATTTTGAGGTTACAGGAAGAAGGTCGTGTAAGTCTTAAAGACAAAGTACGCGACCTAGTGCCGGAGATTGAATTTGAGAATCCATGGGCTGAGACATCACCAATTCTTGTTGAAAACCTCCTTGAACATACCACTGGATGGGATGACTTTCATCCTACTGAATACGCATACAATGAGCCAGAGAAAAGTTTGAAAGAAGGTCTTGACTATCATCCACATTCACGTAAATCACGTTGGGTTCCTGGAACACGTATGTCTTACTGCAATTCAGGACCACCAGTTGCTGCATATATAGTAGAGAAAATTACGGGGCAAAATTTTGAAGATTATATTCAGGAGAACTTTTTCGGACCTATGGGTATGGAGAACATGACCTACTTTGAAACCGACGACTATAAGAAATATGGTGCCACATTATATATAGAAGGAGAACCACAAGATTACTTGGACATCATCATGCGACCCTCTGGATCCATCAACGCCTCACCAAAAGATATGGCAAAAATGGTCCGGTTTTTTATTAATAGAGGTCAGGTTGATAGTTTACAGATAGTAAGTGAAAAATCTTTAAAACGAATGGAAACCCCTAACACTGGCCTAGGTGCTAAGGCCGGATTGGAATATGGTTATGGTTTGACAAACTATTCCAGTCCCTACAAGAGCTTTGTGTATCGAACGCATAATGGTGGAATTAGTGGCGGGCTTACCGAATTTTCATACCTCTCAGGCCATAATGTTGGGTATGCTTTTATGATCAATTCAGGTAATGGGGAGGCACTTAAACGCATTTCAGATCTGGTTCGTGACTATCAGACTAAGCACCTTAAAAGTAAGGAGGCAAATATGAATTCCCAGAGCAAGACGAAAGAAATTGACATCTCAGGTTATTACGTTTCTATAAGTCCTCGCAACCAGATGTTCTATTTTTTTGAGTCAATATTTAATGTCCAACAAATCTGGCAAAAAGAAGATTCTCTCTTCCGAAAATATCTATTGGGTGATGATGTAAAAAAATATTTACTTAAAAATGAAACACACTTTATTTCTCCCGAAACGGGGAAAGTTAGCATGGCACAAGCAGAAGATCCTCTTGATGGAGTCATTATTCAAGCCAATCAACAGACCCTAAAACGGGTTTCATCAATGCGGGTTTTTGGTCAACTAATCCTTGGTGGGTTATGGCTATTGGGTATGATTAGTGCTATCCTTTTTGGAATGATATGGTCCATTCGCTATTGGATGGGAAAAATTTCAGGAGGAGCGAATGTTTGGGTTCGTTTATGGCCACTTATTTCCAGTTTACTATTCGTGACATTATCTATTATATTCATTATAGTAGCAAGCGGAGGCGAGATGGGAAAAGTAAACTTTTTATCAATTTCTATCACAATACTAACCATTTGTTTTGCTTTAACTTCTGCTTGGTCGATGTATTATATAATAAAAAATCGTCAAGTAATAATGAGTCGAATAATTTATTGGTATTCAGTAATTTTGGCTTGCTTGCACTTAACAGTTACTTGTTATTTACTGTGGCACGGTGTGATAGGTATTCGACTGTGGGGTTAGGTGTTTTCGGAAACCTTAAAACTATGCCTAATCGAGTAGACGGCTGACGGTCATTTGATCACCAGTGCGCCCCTGCCTACTGCAGGCAGGTCTCACATTTATCCGCCGGAATGTAATGAAGGAGGACCACCGTACGTACGGGTCTCCTATACGGCGGTTCATTGAATCTGGGGTAGCGTTAACAAATAGTAAGACAGCATAGATTCATAACCTAAGCTTTTCAGTCTGAAAAGGGTAATAGTTGTTCCGAGTATGGGACTTTGGGTTACTGTAAAGGACGATTTGTGACCTAAAAGATAAAGAACTAATAAGATGAATTCGAATATATGGATTTACCGGCAATGGGAAGAAATAATCAATTTGCCGGTAATTGGTCAAATTACAAAAATGCGAATGGTGGAAAGAATAAAAACTACTGGCCTCAAAAATAATTAACTTGCAATATTGGCGTTTTAACTAAAACTATGAAAAAAATATTGCTCTTATCCATCTCCATCCTGCTGATCAATATGATGTTTTTCCGTTGCCAACCATCAGGAAACCCGGAAACAACTCTGTCCGGAACTGTAAAGGGATTTAAAGCTGACAGCCTGAAAATTACTTTTTATAAGAATGATACCTGGGAAGGCCCGGAAAATTTATGGATAACATTGGACTCGGTTGGACAATTCACCACCACCTTACCGGTAAATTCATTGAAAGAATTTAGAACTAGGCAAAGTCGGGTTGTTCTGCAAACCGGCTGGAAAACTACTCTAAATATTTATATGAATGAAGAAGGTGAAATGGATTCTACCACATTCGAAGGAGATGGTGCAGAGGAAAATGAGGTATATAACAATAACCTGACCCTGAGTTTCAGTACCGACAATTATATGAATAAAGAGCCCGGTGAATTTATTACTTTTTTGGATTCCATAGAGCAGGTAATGAAAGCTGATGTTGATAGCATAAAGGACGCAGACCAGGAATTTGTTACCATGCTCCGTAATAATATTGCTTATCTTAAAATGTTTAGCTGGGAATCTTATGCCGAACAAAAATTTGATTACACCGGAAAAGAAAGGCCTGATTCGCTTAAAGCATATAGCAGTCAGTTTGATAAATTAGTTTTGTTTGATAATGCTGAATTGCTTAATTCCCTTTTTTATAAAAAAATACTGGAAGATCATTTCAATGAGATGGTAAGAAACAGTATTGATTTTGATGCCTTGCTGGAATCCAACAATGGCGATCGGGAAAAAGCAAGAGAAGATTATAATAGAATATCTTTCAACTTAATGCTGGACCTGGCAGACAGCATTATCCCCAACCCGGAAATTAAAAGTTACATCTATTATAATGCATTTCTGCGCAATATAGACCTGCAATTGATTGAAGCTCTTAAACAAAATTATACGGGGCGTTTCCAGGAGGAAGTATCAGACACAACCATAATCAATTACATGGCGAGTCAAATTGACCGCCTTGAAAAATTGTCCCCGGGTATGCCCGCCCCTGCCTTTAGCTATCCTGATACCACTGGTAATCTTGTAAGTCTTGCCAATTTTAAAGGAAAATATGTGTATATAGATATTTGGGCAACCTGGTGTGTCCCGTGCATTCGGGAATTTCCAAAACTAAAAGAGCTGGAAGAAGAGTTTGGCGATGAAATAGCTTTTGTAAGTATTTCCATTGATATCAAAAAAGAAAAGTGGCATAAATATGTAAAAGAAAACGAGCTGACCGGAATCCAGATTCTTTCTCAGGGAGGTAGTAAGGCTGAAATAATGGACCCGTACATGATTCAGGCTATACCCAGATTTATCATGGTTGATCCTGAAGGCAATCTTGTAGATGCGGATGCCAGCAAGCCCTCCTATGATAATACCAGGAACCTCTTTGAAGAATGGACAGGCCGCGAGGTAGTTGATACGGAACCGATTTAATTCAATAATTATCAATAATTCCTTTTATTTATAGCTGAAACCTCGATCAAAAGATCGGTTTTTTTTATTCCTACTCAGGGTCTCATTTATGGACTCTGAACTTCAATCAAGGGTACATCTCGCACTATTTTCCTCAGAGTCTTCTTCGAAAGACTCTGAGGAGGGTGAATTTGAATTTATGTAACTTATTCGTTACTTTTGCGCCATGAGAGAAATTACACTCACACCGGAGTGTTTAGAATTTATCGACAATCAAAACGAAAGAATTTCAACAAAGTTTTTTCAAATAATTGAGGTGATTGGAGAAGTGAAAATTGTTCATTCAAACTTCGTGAAAAAATTATTGAATACACAGTTTTATGAACTTCGGATAAAGGCAAAAAATAAAATCCGTGTCATAATGATTGCGATTGACCATCTTAATTTTGCGGAATGCACAAAGGTTGTTTATAAGGATTACAAAAAAGCGATTAAAAAATCAGAGAAAATATTAATTGATTATTTGAAATAAAAATATCGAATCATGGGACAGTTAATAAATGCAAAAGAACTTTTAGATAAACTGTACGGAAAACATGGAACAGAATCTCGTGAAAAATTTCGAGAGGATGCCTTCTCATTTTACTTTGGAGAAATTATCAAAAGTCGGAGAAAAGAATTGAAAATGAGCCAAAACGATTTGGCAGACCTCGTTGGAAAAAAACGACCCTATATTTCAAGGATTGAAAATGGAGAGGATATCCGATTATCAAATTTTGCACTCATAGCAAACGCATTGAATTTATCAATACAATTGACTGTAAAATAAAAAGCACATAAGTACAATCGAGTAAAAGGCTAAAGGCCAAAAAACTGCCACAACATTTTGCCCCTCTTACTTCCTATGAAACCACGCACTCGGCGGAATTTCCTGCTTTTCGATTCCGGGGCCTTCCCAGGTCACGATATCCCATTTCTTATTACCTAATTGAAAATATTTTTGTGAAACTTTATACATTCCCTTGCGGATGGCTATTGACCCACCTCCAAATTCTTTATCATCTAAGAAAAAGGTGTTTCCATCATTTGAGGAAATTGTAAAAGAATAAATTCCATCTCTGGGTATTTTTAAATAACCCGAAAAATCATAACCGAAATAATCTTCTCTTTTTCGTTCGTCAACAGTTATTCTTGAAATTATACCCGTTTCTAATGGTTCCAGATCATCCAGTTCAAATTCGCTAATCACATGTGCGTGGTAATATTTATATTCTAATCCCGGGGCAAATTCTAATTTATCATCATAATTGGTATAGTCCACAAATTCCAGTTTATTCATTCTAACCAATACCGGCACACTGGGTAATATCCCCTTTTTAAAAGCCGCAAATCTGATTGGAGTGGTCTTGCTTACTACTATCGGTTCTTTATAAATTGTAGATTTTTCTGTTGGTTCACTTCCATCAATTGTATAATAAATTATAGCTTCCTTTTCGTTACATTTCAAAGCGACCTCTCCGGTTTGTAAAAAATAATTGTCAGATGTGACAGCATAAGGAAGACTGACAAAAGGGAGTAATGGCTCTGAAGTTGGTCTGGATGCTTTAGCTTGTCCCCACGCTTTGTTTGGCTTAACTCCCATTCTAAAAACCAATGTACTACCATTCACTATATCTTCGTGCCTGAACCAGGACTTATCATAGTCTTCACCATTTAATGTAACAGACTGGATGTACTTATTATTTTTGGAGACATTCTCAGCCTCAACTGTAAATTTCTTTCCATTTTCAAGGTTGATTGTAATCCGGTCAAATATAGGTGTACCAATAGCATAGGTTGGGTCACCCGGGCAAACGGGATAAAAGCCCATCGAACTCAAGATGTACCATGCAGACATTTGACCGCAATCTTCATTTCCGCTAATACCATCCGGAGTATCATTATAAAGCGTTTCGAGAATCTGGCTTACCATCGACTGGGTTTTCCATGGAACTCCAACATAATTATACAAATAAGCCATATGGTGGCTGGGCTCATTGCCATGCGCATATTGTCCGATGAGCCCGGTAGCGTCCACAATTACATTATCATGCTTTGATTTAACAGTAAAAAGGTCATCTAACCAAGTTTCAAATTTTTCATCTCCACCAATAAAATCGATCAAACCATTTACATCATGTGGTGCAAACAAACTATATTGATAGGAGTTTCCCTCTACAAAATGATGGGTACCTTCTGTTGGATCAAAGGGAGTGAGCCAACTGCCATCAGCATTTCTCGGGCGCATAAAACCAGTTGATGAGTCAAATAAATTTTTATAGAACTGCGCTCTTTTTTGATAATGAAGGTAATCTTTTTCTTTGCCCAATTGTTTCGCCATCTCTGCAATACACCAATCATTATATGCATATTCCATTACTTCGGAAACCGATCCCCCCGGTTGATATCCCATGGTGGAGTAACTTCCCGTTTTATCTACCTGGTTTTTCATCGCTTTAAATGCGAGATCTACATCATAATCACGAACTCCTTTGCGATAAGCATCTAAAATAATTGGAAGTGAATGGTGACCAATCATAGAACCTGAGTGTTCGCCCCATATTTCCCAATGCGGTAGTCGTCCTGTAATTTTATAAATTTCCAGGAAGGTAAGCATATAATCATTCATTCTCGAAGGCTCTATTATTGTATATAAGGGCATTTGAGCTCGAAATATATCCCATAATGACCACACTGTATATCTTGTAAAACCATCTGCTGTGTGTATTTTTCGATCACCCCCACGGTACTTTCCGTCAACATCATTCAAGGTGACAGGTGCCATTGCCGTATGGTATAAACCTGTATAAAAAATCCTGCGCTGTCTTTCTGTTCCTCCTTCAATTTCAATTTTTGAAAGGTGATTTTCCCATAGTTGTTCTGCCTCTTTTTTAACATGGTCAAAATCCCATGTATTATTTTCAGCTTCTAAATTTTTCTTAGCTCCTTCAATGCTTACCGAAGAAATACCCACTTTTACCAGCACGCTTTCGCCCTCTTCCGTAGAGTAGCTAACAAATCCCTTAATGTTTTTGCCTTGTGCAGTTTTAATTTTTTCAACGATTTTATCATCAATGGCAATACCAAAAGTTTTAAATGGTTTTGAGAATTTTGCATAGAAATATACATGCTGATCCTTGGCCCAGCGAACTGATCTTCTAAAACCGGAAATTTCGGTATCGCTGATTATGTTCATTTCCGAATCGATAACCCTGTCGCGGTTCAGCAGGTCAATAATAATATTTGATCCCTCGGATTTGGGAAATGTATAACGATGAAAACCTGTGCGATTTGTTGAGGTTAGTTCTGCCGAAACTTTATAATCATCTAATAAAACTTTGTAATATCCCGGAGAAGCAAATTCATTTTCATGACTGAATTTTGACCGATAACCGGTTGTACTATTTTCTTCATCACCAACCAAAACATTTGGTTCACCGGTTGTAGGCATAAACAATATATCGCAAAATTCCGGCGCTCCTGTACCGCTTAAATGTGTATGGCTAAATCCCATTATAGTTTTATCAGAATAATGATAACCCGATGAGCCATCCCAATTTTCCATGCGCGTATCCGGGCTTAATTGCACCATTCCAAACGGCACCATAGCTCCCGGAAAAGTATGCCCATGCCCTCCGGTACCTATAAACGGATCGACATATTGTGTGTAATTTTTTCCTTTGTCAGTAGAGCAAGAGATAAAACCAATGACAAACAGGAACAGCAGAATCTTGGTTACTTTTTTCATGAATTTCAAAAATAGATTATGGGTTTAAGGCAATTTCGTTTAGTTAAGAAGATAATTGTCTTACCTCTCCCTTCACCTTCTCCCGAGAGGGATAACAGGAGCTTAACTAAACGACATTAAATTTTAAGTATTTAGTTTTTTTTTGAATGAATATGACGAATAATTTAGAATTCCCCTGTAAAGATTACCTGTAATTTTGCCTAAAGGACTACTCCAATTTTTGTAATCAATTATTTGTTATCCATCTGTTTTACAATCCCGCTCAACACAATAACTATTTTATTACTGGCAACTCCAGGTATGAGTCATGAGTTTTACCAGTATGAATGAACAGTGTTGTTGGTTTGCAGCTCTCAATATTATTATCTGGGCTTATTTCCGGATTAAATTCATAATTAATATGATCAGCGCCGGCAATGGACAACCTGATCTTATGCCCCTTTCGAAATTTCCAGGCATGAGGTTTTAAGGCAAATTTCAGATTTACTATGGCTCCATTGTCAAACGGCGCCGGGTCGTAATGCTCTTTTTTATACGAATGCCAAGGCAACTCGGGCTTTACATCATATAATCCATCAACACTTTCATTATTTTCGAATAGCCTGTGCCAACCTGCCCTTAGTTTCCCTTCAGTAACATAATATACCACACCGGCTGAATCCACATCGCTGAGATAGACATACACATCGGCATTTGCCTGATCTGAGGATATTAGCAAATTTGCAATGGGATGCCCGGTAATGGTAATATCATGAGTAAGTACTTGCGTTTCAAATATTAAACACTTCTTGTCGTGCTCATTTCTTATCATTATTGAGTCGTTCCATATGTACATCAACTGAGGGTTGGTCCTTATCTCATTATATGCTGAACTGTGCGTAAAGTCAACTTTATAGGCATACGTGCTATCTTCGGAAGTCTCGTTTGCAAGACTATTATTTGACCCAAAATGATATTTAATAGCTTGGGCTGCTGCAGGAGGCCATGAATTGTAATACTTCCAGTCATCAAAAGCAGTAAAGATTCTAACCGGGGGCTTAGTATCTAAACCACTGTCGATTTCTTTTAAATATTTATCAAAGAATTGCAATTGCAGGGACAATAATTGATCCGGGTAAATATTTTTATACTTAAATAACTTATAGTATTCATAAGATAGATTTACCGGAATATGAAACCTCGGCGTCATAAACAAATAAACCGGATTGGTTTCCTGAAGATTGGCAAAGCTTTGTACGATACCCCTGGAAAAACCATCGAAAAAACCACCGGTCAGCAACACAGGTATTCTGGTTTCTTTTAATTTACTGATTAAAAAATCTACGCTATTATCAGAAAATTTAACATCCTTGCCAAAGTAATCAAGGGTATCATCCAGAAAAATCGTTCTGCGTGCCGCCTCCCTTGGCCAAATATTTTTTTCATGCTCTTTGGTCAGCGCGATGTAGGCACTTCCTTCTCGTTTGTTGCCATCGGCATATACAATATCTGCTGCATATGATTGGAGGTCATTTTCTTTTAGAATTGGCACTTCATCATAGCGTTTCCCGTCTCCATCTTCGTCGATAACCGGTTCTGATGGATAGGAAGGAATGTCGTACGATGAATTCCAAAGATTCCGGTTATTCAATTCAACCGTACCTTTTGAATACTCTGTGGTCCATTCCTGCGCATAAATTCCCCCGGGCCTGATCGCTTCTTCATATAGATTATAAAATATCATTTCCGGGGCAATACATTTTAGATATGGAGATTGCGTGCTTGCTGCTGCAAATTGAGACCAGCCGAGATAGGATTGGCCAATCATCCCTATCCTGTCATCAGACCAGGGCTGATTTGCAATCCATGCTAAAATTTCTTCGGCATCATCAATAAATACCGGATCAAAAGGGCCTGAATGTCCGGTTGAAGAGCCGGTCCCCCGCATGTCTGCAAGAGCAACAGCATACCCATTGCTTGTCAGGGCATTTAAAGTCCTTAAACTAATTGCATCATACACTGGTCCCCATTTTCCAATATAATATTTGGAAGCAATACGCTGTGCCAATGTCATTCCCGGGACTACGAGGCTGGAGGTATAAGGCGAGTAGAGCAGGATGGTGGGAAAGTCTTTATTCCCTCGGTTATTGGGTACCATGTACGTGACTGCTATCCTGGTACCATCTTTAAGAAGTATGTATTCCCGATATCTATCATATTGGCCATTTTTCACATTTGAGAAACCCGCATATTCAAATTCCGGCCCCGGGTTGAAAGTCATTTTCTTGCCCGGAGTGTAAATGATAAATATGACTAAGCCTACGACTATGACCAGGAGAATAATTCCAATAATTTTTAAGTATTTCATTTATTGGGGTTTTAGATTAAATTTTTTTGTTTAATAGACCAGTGACAACTTATATTTTTCATTTACCGCTAAAATTTCATAGGCAAACGCTTCTGCTATTCGTTGAAATAATAATCAAAGATCGAAATTTATAAAAACAAATGTTTTATGATAATAAAATCCAGCTCCTTTTCATAATAACCTCGCTTTTCATTTTGTGAAAACAGAAAGTTGATTTGGGCGTACTGTTTGAGATTTTGATATTGGAGTTTACCTGCCCGGTCGCCGCAGGTTTGTAGTTTATTAAACGTGATTTGGATATTGAAAAGAGTAACCATTAGAAGAATGGTAGAACCTTATAAAGAAAAGTATTATTTTAGAATTCAACTATCTATTTGTCCGGTTGATTGGGATCTCAATTAATAATAGAGTTATTTTAATAAAAATGATGATTAAAATATATGGTGAATTATAATTTATGTTTTCTTGTAATCTTGCTCTTTTTCTTCACGGACAACTCTACCTCTATTCTCCCTGGCAGTTCAATAAAAAACCGACCAACGATTACATCAAACTCCTGGGTACTTGTTCATCCTCAGGCGGATACAATAAAATACCCGCCGTGCACGGAGGATGAAATACCGCACTACAACGCCTACAGAGTCACGACCAAACCAATCATCGATGGCCGCTTAGATGAATCTTTTTGGCAGGTTGCACCACAATCATCCAACTTCCGGGACTTAATTTCAGGCGGGGAGGCTATTCATGATACTAAGACTGCAGTACTGTGGGATGATGAATATCTATACATCGCTTACTGGATAGAAGAACCAAATATTCAGGCTACTCTGACTGAACGCGATGCCCCAATCTACCAGAATAACGATGTAGAGCTGTTTATTGCGGGTCAGGATGCATACTACGAATTTGAAATAAACGCTTTTGGAACCATATACGAAGTTCTGTTCATTTGGGAGGAATCGTATAATAAGGGAGGTTTTGATACCATCGCAGCATTTAATCGACAGTTACCGGGGAGTAAACCATTTCATGGCGTGGGCTATAAACCCCATCCGAGAGGCCCAAGAATCGGGTATTGGAATTGGGATTTCAAAGGATTACAAAGTGCCGTTTTCATAGATGGCACGATCAATGATGACCGGGATCGTGACCGGGGCTGGACGGTGGAGCTGGCTCTGCCATGGTCGAGTATGTCAGTGTTGGCTATGGGTGATAACCGGAGTCTTCCTCCTCAGGATAAGGATACCTGGCGCATGGATTTCTCGCGATTTAATCAGTATAAAGAGGCAAAACCAGCTAATGATTCAGGAGGCTGGGCATGGAGTCCACATGGCGTTTGGGATTCACACGTTCCAGAATGCTTTACTTATATCCATTTTTCCACAAAAGATGTCAATGTCATAAACAGAAAATGATCAATTCAGAAGAAATAGCAATTAACATGGTATTACCTTATCGCAGGTACTGTGACTAACAGTCGCAGGTTCTCTGAACATGTGACGATAATTCATCCTCCCTTTCGCAAGTTTAGTGCAACCGAACCAGTAGTAATTTACTGGAAATTATTGTCTTGCTTCATAGAAAATTTTAAAGTTGAATCCATTTCTAAAAGTCATAGTTCATTGATTTTCAATTCTTTTTCCCCTGCCCCGTAAAGTCTGCCTTTAGGTAGGCTCATGTCAATAAGTTAAGCCCCGAACGTCATCGCGAGAATTAACATTTTTCAAAACGCACAAATTTGAATGACGTAAAAAATAAATTAAAGTCCCTGTGGGGTC
>JAJRQT010000047.1 GCA_024280115.1 Bacteroidota bacterium
AGGGTAAGCGCGAGTGGGTTTATAGGAACAACCACCAAAACAGCATCAGTGACCGTGAATCCATTGCCGTTGATGACTATTACCAACAATCCGGCAACTGATACGATCAACAGCGGTACAAATACTGACATCCTGATCAATACCTTAACTGAGAATGGACAGGTGACTTTAATAGATGTAATCAAGTCTGATGTTGGTCTTACAGGAAATACTAGTATTGGCGTATCCTTTGTCGATGCTGATAACATCACCGATGAATTGCTCAACGGAACCAACGGACCTCAGTGGATATCTTATGTATTCCAGGTAAGCGCTAATGGTTGTGTGAACATTATTTCAGATACCATAACGGTAACAGTGAATCCAACGGCAATTATAAATGTAGTTAATAATAAGCCGCTGATTTGTTCAACGGAGCGAACAGAAATTGTACTGAATAGTACAACCCTAAATGCGGAAATTCGATTGGTTGATATTAAAATATTACCGGATGTTGGGGGTATTTCAGGATATACACCGGTAAATACATTATGGACTTCATTTCCATATTCAATAGATGATAGTTTAGTCAATTCAACAAGTTTAACTCAAAAGATAGAGTATGTATTTGAAGTCAGTGCAAATGGATTTCCTAACCCTGCATTAACTTCAGTATTTATAGATGTGAAGCCTTTGCCAGATATAGCAGTATTTGGATCAGGGATTTGCAGTACCGATGTTACAAACATTGATATTTTGAATCCTAACAGTGTTTCTCTCACAATTTTCAATTGGGGCTTGAATTTTATTGGACCTGATGTAGTAGGAGCAAGTAGTGGTAATGGTAATAAAATCTCACAGCAACTTGAAAATTCATCATCTGCGCTGGATTCAGTCATCTATAGAATTTATTCTTCAGCACAGGGTTGTGTAGGTGATTCAATAGACATTGTTCAATATGTTCATCCAAGAAATATAGCCATCGCAGGAACTGACACCACTGTCTGCCAGGGAACCCCTGCAATAGACATTGAAACTGCAAGCATTGGTGGAAGTGCAACAGATATAAATTGGACGGTTGTAACTGGTGGAGGTACGCTTACGAATGAAAATTCAATTGTCCCAACTTATAACCCAAGCCCTTTTGATGAAGTTGGTACGGTTTCTCTACAACTGACTGCATCAGATACAAGTGTTTGTCCTGCTATTAGTGATTTGGTGTCGATTAATATAAATACCAAACCGGTTGTTAATGCAGGTGTCGATAAGGTAGTCTGCGAAAGTGAAACGATTCTATTGTCAGATGCTTCCATAGCCGGAAGTGCAACCACAATTACATGGACTGATTCTACAGGCTTGGGAACATTCGCACCAAATGTCAACACGTTGACTGCTACATTTATTCCACATCCTTCACAGGTTGGAACAACTGTAAAACTTTATTTAGAAAGTAATAATCCAACAGGGCCATGTGATGCAGCCAGAGATTCTATATTGATTAAGGTAAACCAGGCTCCTGTAGTAGATGCTGGTATAGATAAGGTAATATGTGAAGCTGATAGCGCTTTCTTAAGTGATGCATCTATAAGTGGATCGGCGACCAGCATATTGTGGTCCGGGGGAACAGGAGTATTTTATCCTGATAATACGACACTCAATGCCTACTATATTCCCGATGTTTCAGAAATCGGAACTATGGTGACATTGACATTAACTACCAACGATCCGGATGGAACGGGACCATGTTCTGAAGTCTCTGATATTGTATCAATCACAATAAATAAAGCACCAGAAGTAAATGCAGGAACTGATAGAGTTATTTGTGAAAACACATCTATAAATCTAAATGGTAATATAGGTGGCTCCGCTTCCAGTGCGACTTGGACAACTTCAGGTGATGGTACTTTTAGCTTTGTCGGGGATTTAAATGCAAGATATATCCCTGGAGTAAATGATATAATAAACGGTTTAGTAACAATAACCTTAACAACAAATGATCCAACCGGACCATGTTCAGCGGTAAGCGATAATATGCAATTATCCATTGATGGAGCACCAATTTCCATTCCAGGTATTTATACTCCGGTATGTATTGGAGACACTGTACAATTGAACGGTGCAATTGCAGGATCTGCGACATCTGCCATTTGGACGGGTGGATTTGGAACATTTATCAATGAAAATCAACTCAATGCACAATATATCCCTGATTTCAGTGAACAAGGATCTACCGTGTTCTTAACTCTCACGACAGATGACCCAGCAGGAGAATGCTTTGCTGATGCTGCTCAAACTTCTGTTTTAGTGAACAGATTACCAAATCCAATTTTCTATACATTAGATGCGGCTTACCAGGTTGATGATCCGAGTGTCACCCTTACTGGAGTTCCGGTTGGAGGGTTGTTTTCAGGAGCGGGAATTGTAGGCAATGTATTTAACCCAACATTGGCTGATACGGGAACCCATGTTGTTAGATATACATTTACTGATGGAAATAGCTGCACAAATTTTGAAGATCAATCTACCGTAGTCTTTGCACTACCTGAAGATGATGTGCCAACGCCAGGTCCATTCTGTTTAGATGTTCCGGTTGAGCAATTACCGCGAACCGCCAATACCAACCCATTAGTGAGTGATAATTGGTCAGGCCCATTTGTTTTCTCTCAGATTGTAAATGGCAACGTGGAATACTTCTTTAATCATCCGGTAGCTGGAGTTGGTCAACACGTTATTCAATATAATTTCACTGATGAAAATGGTGTGGTTATAGTTAGAGATAAAAACATTATTGTAAATGATGTTCCGGTTATCGTATTCACTGAACTTAATAACTGTCTTGCGGATTCAACATCTTTTCTTGATCAATCTTATTTTGAAAATGGAAATATATTTAATGATGCAATCGTCAGTTGGCAATGGAATTTTGGAGACAATCAGGTAAGGCCACAAGACCTTTTACAAAATCCGACAATTCAATATGATAGCCCTGAAAACTTTTCCGTTGCACTACTGGCGACATCAAACTTTGGATGTACTGCTTCAGGAGTGAAAGGCGTAAAAATCGGGGCTGTTCCTCAAGTTGATTTTAATACATACAATATAACTTTTGGAGATGTAACGACACTGGAAGAAGCATCGACAATTTCCGATGTTACCACAAGTGGATTAGATTCGATAAGATGGGATTTGGATGATCAGGGTACAATAATGATTGGCGGACCGGAACTGCAAACTATTACTCATAGTTTTAGCGCTGTTGGCAACTATAGTGTAAATATAAAGATAAGAACCGATTTGGGATGTTACGGTGAAATAACTAAAACTGTAGCTATTGCTAATTTAATTGGTCAGGAGAATTTACCGTATTTCCAGGACTTTGAAGACGGATCTACCTTCAATTACGAAACCGGTGGAATCAGATCTACTTGGGAACTTGGTACGCCCGCTGGAGATGTTATAAATTCAGCTTATAGCGGATCAAAAAGCTTCATGACCAATCTTACTGGTGTTTATGACTCTGCAGAAAATTCTTATGTGAAACTTTCTTCATTTGATATAAAAACTCTTGAGCGGCCAATGTTATCTCTTGCAATCTGGGCTAATTCTGAAAGTGGTGATGATGGTGCTATAATTCAATATTCTGTAGATGGAGAGGCCACCTGGAAAACTCTGGTTGATTGGAATCAACCTGATGTGTTAGAAGAGCAAATAGGAATTAACTGGTACAATTCAAAAGGATTATCGAGCAGGCCGGGTGATGGATTAGAAGGTGGTATAAACCCAAGTGGATATGGGTGGACAGGTGAATATCTCGAATGGCGAATTGCTAAATTCCCTCTTGATTCAGTCAAACAAGAACAAATAAATTTAGGCAGTCCTTCCGTCAGATTTAGAATTGTATTTGCCAGTGATGAAAGAAATTCAGGATCTAAATTTTATGATGGCTTTGCTTTTGATGATCTGTACATAGGACCAAGAACAAGAAATGTACTTGTCGAACATTTTGACAATCTGTACAATCCTGATTCTCAAATTGATTCCATGAATTATTGGTCCGACAGGTTTAATATTGACATTATTCCTGCACAGTATCATATAAATTACCCAAGACCCGATACTATCTATTTAAACAATCCGGATCCTCCAAATACCCGGGCTTCCATATATGATCTTGGGCAATCACCGAGGACCTTTTTGGATGGTTTCAAAGAATATGATTATGAGGGCGCATTCATCAAAGACTATCATATTATAAACAGATCACTGGTTGATCCTCAGTTTAGCATAGATACAATTGCTATCGTTCCAACAAATCTAAATGATGGTGTGGAAATTACGGTAGAATTTACAGCCAACGTAGATATTACAGATGACGTAATCGTTTATGTGATGCCTATTGAAACGAGTATTGATGAACCAGAAGTCAATGGTAATTCAGGCATCGATTCACTGAATAATGTAGTGAAGGATATAGTCCCCGGAAGTGGTGTTCCATTTAATGGCGGGATTGCAAAAGGTGATCCAAAGAGCTTCACAGTAGATTGGGATTTGAATACATTAGGGAAATCCAATGTAATCTATGACAGCGCTAAATTGGGTGTCGTCGTATTTATTCAGAATAATGTGAATGAAGGTACCCGGGAAGTTTATCAATCAGGCTTTGAAAAATTACCAATACTTCATCCTACTGTGATCACGGGATTGGAGGACGAACTCAATGTTAAGCAATTTAAAGAAGCAAATATATATCCGAATCCAGCTCAGAATTATTTCAATGTTTCATTGGGTGAAAAAATAACTAAAGACCTTAACTGGAGTATTCTGGACCAAAGAGGTGTTGAACTCATGAATGGAACCTTTAGGGAAGGAGAAGATTTATTTGAAATTAATACAAGCAGCTTACCAAACGGACTTCATTTGTTTGTTGTTACGAGTGGAACAGAGTTGAAATCAATCAGGAAAATAATTATCAATAAATAAATATTAGAAGTTTTATCTAAAAGGATTTTTTAGGGGAAGGCGTGTGTAAGCAAGCGCATCAGCCTGTGTCCTTGCAGACCAGAAAATTGGTAGGTAAGGACACAAAATTATAATGACTACAAATCATCAATTATTTTTCATTCCCAAAAGACAGATACTTCATAATCAGAATAATCATAAATAGATTCAAATCCGGTATTGAGGGTATATACATAAGAACTTCCGGATCGAAGATTTGGTAAGTAAATTATTGTAGTCTTGACCTCACGATTTCTATTGTAAAAAACCACTTCGGCCCATACATTATCAGCTCTTATTCCTCCACCATTTCGAAACTCTATTTCTAACCAGGCCTGATAAACGATCTCTTCATAGACCAACGTGTTCCCTGACCAGACTTCCTGTACTACGGATTCGGTTTCATACTCTTCAATATTACCTATTTGCACATTTGGTGGATCCATTTCTACCTCTATAATGCAACTTGACAGGCTATAAAATGCGACAATGATTAATATATAAGGTTTCATCTCGGTTAAGTTTATTTGATAAGCAGGTAGTACCAAGATTTATGCCAATTCTAAAAACACATTTTTATTATTGCAAAGGCTATGGACAATGAGTTATAAACGCAATTTTGGGAATGATGTGAACACTTGGCAAAAATGTACAGATATATAGGTTGAAATGAATCATTAAATCTTTGGCAATTACCCTTTTGAAACAAAAAAAGCGCTTCTTTTGAAAGCGCTTTTTTATAATTTGTTAAATCATTATTTACATAAATGCAAATCCTATTTTAAAACTCAAATAGGACACAGCATCCTGCTTATCTGCTTTTACTGCATATTGGTATTTTGCAGATATATTTATGGAACTGTTAAAATTAACTGGAATCAATACCCCGATTTCTGGGGCAAAACCAAACGTCCATTGATGATTATTGTCTGTATAAAGACCTAAATCTGTTCTACGGTCAATTTTCTGAGCCCCTATTCCGGTACCGGCATAAAGTCGTGTAGCATCCCATTCGCCAAAATAATAGTGCATGGTTGCCATCAGTGGGAACGAATTAATATAACGAAACTGCTTTCCATATGCCGTTCTTGTATCGTCTTCTACATTCCATTCATCTGGTCCAAATTCTTCATAGAATACAGCCCAATTAAATGAACCTCCATAGGATAGATTATCGGTGATAAAACCTCTGCCTTCAATGCCAAATCCTCTAAAACTTGGTGCACCTATATAATCTGATGTGCCTCCAATAGGTACTCCGATATCGTATGATACTCCAAACATACCTTGCGCGAATGCACCATAACTGAATAATATAATTATTCCGGATAAATATATATTTCTTTTCATTATTTCTTATTTGAAGATTATTTACTTTGAATATATGGTGATTGAGTGAATGCCTGTTTAATTCCAGATTCAATTCTTCCGGCATTATTCTCCGTTGAACTTGAAACCATTCCATTAAATGTAGCAACCCAATGAATTGGTTGTAATTCAGTACCTTCAACGGGTACAGGTGGCACTTGTGGATCGAACCAATTCATTATTACTGAGCCGGTTGTATAACTGTAGCTGTAATATCCACCCCAATAAGGAGGATAATATCCACCCCAACATCCCCAATAACACGGATAGCCAGGGACCCAACCTACGCTAGTATTTTCTGAAGCTATCACACTTACTGTAATGACGAATTCGGCATCATCGATATCTGCCGGATCAAGACGCATATATCCTCTAGAAGAAAAATTTGTCTCAATTTCCTGAAGTAATTTTTGCACATCGGCAGGATCAAGCTCACTATCCTCAATGTTTGTGATATATTCTACGGTATCAGCCAAAAAATATTTTTTCTGATTACCAAAATCATAATCCATATCATAATCTGTGACGGTCAAGTCTAGATCTGAATAATACTCCGGACCCTTTGGATAACACCCGGCTATCATGTAAAGCGCTATTAAAAGCACTGTACCAGATTTTAAAATCTTTTGCATTTTTTTAGTCATTTTTTATATTAAAATTATTGATTTGAAAAGAAAACGCCTGCTGGCTAAATTTGTTTTAAAAACAATTGATTTTCTAGAAAGGTTGCATTAAAGTGCAAAAGTAGTCTTCATTATTTAATTCCCTAATAAAAACTTAAAAAATGTTAATCATCCAATGGATTTGAAAAATTCCCTTTATATCCTTTCAATTTATAAATAAATGCATAGTAGGCCAATTTTCCAGATCTTTTAATCTCAATTGTATCCGAAGGTAAAATTTGGTTAAAATTGTTTTCATAGTACTCAAAAGGGTCTTTATACCAATTGCTCGTGGATATCATATATACATCTTCGCCTTCATGAAGACTTCCTCTCTTTTTATTGATCCATGCATATTTATGGATGTTATTCAACGAACCGAGTAAGAAAACTTTTTTACCCAATGGTCGCGCAACATAATAGTCTATCTCCGTTCCCGGAAAATATTTAGGGCTGATGATCGGAGCATTTAGTGGCATTTCATTATTTTCAATATCCCTTTTCACAATTTTCTCAAATCCTGATTTTATTTGCTTCCAGCCAAACATATCTAAAGTGAAATCAGTATCACCGTATTTTGAAACTTTTTCAGTCTTTCCTATTGTTCCCGGATAATAATTGATGAATACTACTGCAATTAATAACAAACCATAAAGTAGAAATATGGAAGCTTTTATCTGCTTTGGAAAAAGTAATTGAGCCTTTCTTAGTTTAAGTTTTTCTGTTTTGGCGCCTAAATATACCGCCGCGATTAATATGAGGGGTGTAAAAGCGGGTCCGGTCCAATGGGGTAAAGTTTGGCGAAAGAATGAGAATGATGTAAAAACTATCCATATTGGCAAACCGTTGAGTAATAAGATTTTCAAATAGTCTTTATCGATTAATAATTTATTTTTATAAGCCGCGATCAACGATATAACTATTATAACATAGTTGACCGGATTGTTGTAAGCGACCTGGCCAAACAATTCAGTAAACAAGTAGTCTGGCCTGAATCTAAGCTGGTTGGCGACTCTTTCGCCATGAAAAGTAAATGATATCCAGTCATTTTGAATATTCCATACCACAATTGGAATGACGAAAAGTGCCGAAAGTACCATCCCCAGGTAAAAAGCCGGAGTTGTTAACCATTTTCTATTGTAGAATAAAACGTAAAGACCCACCCCAACCCAAATAAATACACCATGATATTTCGAAAGAATTGCCAATCCAATGAAAAAACATGCCAATAAAAAAGTGAATGATGCTTTTCTATCAATTTCTTTTTTTGGCAATACCTGAATCAGATATTTTAAACTCAACAGCCAGAATAATAATTGCGGAGTATCCGGAATTATGAAGTTACCTGCCAATACAGAGCAATAAACGGAACCGTTAAATAAAAGAGCTGCATATAGTCCTGTCAGTGAGTTTCTAATGCCTGACTGCTGTGTAAGTAGGCTTTTACCAATAGAATAAATTATAAGTGTGTTGAATATAGAAAAAACTATTCCTCCCAACCTGAGGAAAAATTCATTGTCGAAAAATAAATCCAATGAAAAAAGCTGGATCACAAGACCTACCATGGGTGGATGGTCAAAATGGCTCCAATCTGGATATAGTGCGTAAGTCCAGTAATAGACCTCATCAACACTCAATTCTAAAGAAGATGCCACGATAATTCGTATTATTGTGGTGACTCCGATCAGTATCAGTAATGCTCTTCTTATTTCTTTTTCAGATAAGTTCTCCATGGATGTGAGCAAAGATATCTTTTTTTCAGAAAAGAGATTGTCCCTTATAGACTGAAGATTCCTCCAGAGATTTGATCATTCCGGAAAAAGTTATACGATCTCCAAAATCACCATTTACCCTGGCTGTAGCCTGGCCTGATACATTGATTGTAATACTAATGGTGGCGGATCCAACCACACGTCCGCGAAATCGTAAATTTACTGAGGGACTATTATTATTTTTCCCTTCATTAATTTCATAATCTGTCACTTTCCCATCAATAGTTACACCTCCAACACCATTCCAGCCGATTAACCCATCAAAACCCAATTGCAATGCTCCCTCCTCTCCTTTAATGCCTACAAAATTGATGGTAGGATTTAACTGATAACTTTGATTGTATCTATCATAAACAGTGTGTGCCTCTATTACCCATGCTTTACTTTTTAGCAGATCAACTATGGCTTTTTTTTGCTTAATTTGCCGTTGCTTCTTAAGCTCTTTTTTTTCTTTTTTCGAAAGTTTTTTTTGTTCCTGGGCAATAGAATAGTTTATGGTAAAAAAAATTATTCCGATACAAAAAACTAAAATTCTCATGGGAAAAAGTTTAGGTCAGGGTCTAATTAATATTCAAATATAGCAAGATGCACTAATTTCTGGAATTTCATGTGAATTCTAATTATTTCAACTCATATTTTATTCAATGTGCCGATTTCTATTTCATGTCTTCTCTTATCCACGAGGTTCAAAAAGATGGTAAAAGATTCATCGGCAGTTAATTTTTCATTTTGTAGCTGCCTGACAGCTTCCTGGGATAATTCATCCAGCTCCTCCAAGGTTTGAATTTCCATCGCTCTTTTGTAATATTTATCAATACGCTCCTTGCGGATTTTCTTTAGACTTGTAAATGCTCCGTATAATACTACCATTATCGAAAAGATTACACCAAAAACTTCTGCGTATCTTTCAAAAAATGAAGGCTTATCTCTTTCCAAATAATTGATGGCACCCTGGTGCAAAGGATAATTCAAAGCATCGTTGTCAAAATCTTCTTTTATGTGCGTGAAAAGAATTTCATTCTGACTTAAATAATGTTTCCCTTCATAAACATCTTTGACAAATTCATAAATTAATGTTTCATCCATACTGCTTCTGGTGACAATTAGTTCATTGGTTGAGACAGTATAAATGGGATATGTTGGCTTTTGACCAAAGAAATTTTTTGGGATAATGAAAGGTTTAGTTCGAGGATAGTTCATACAAAATCCTTCTACAGATGATCCGCGATTTGAAAAGCTGATATCACCAAGACTAAATATTTCCCATCCGTTTTCAATTAGCTTTTTTACATGTGGATTATGAATTGCTGCAAAAAGACAAATCACATTGCTTTTACTACTATAAATCTCTTGCATTACATCTTCAACAGAATGATCGATATTTAACTGTTCAATGTTTAAACTATCTGTATTTATACCATAATATTCAAAAAGACTTATAAAAAAATTTCCATTTTCATCAGAAGCCATCATTAAAGAATTGTTAGTGATAAGCTCTTCAAAATTTTTAGGTGTCAAATGGTCTCTATAAAATATATAGCATAAGTTTGGAAAGAGTGGCATCACTGTCTGAATGTCCAAGGTGTTTTTATCGTGTGGCAGATCATTGGAGATAAAAGCACAATCCACTACATTATTCTCTATTGCTTTAATATTTTTTGAGCCAAAATATTCCTCTCCTGAATATATTTCTACTTCCCAACCAATTTCATTTAAATATTCAGCGATTTCATTACCAACTTTTTCCGTAGAAGATCCTTTGAGGGATGTAGCTATTCTTATCTTTTTAGATTGCTGACAACCTGAAAAAACAATGAATACGACCAAAAATAATACTATTGAAATTCTCATCTTTAGGATTCGATTCTTACTATCAATCTAAGTTATTATATCTACTTTAAAAATAAAAAACCCGATCGTAAAATCGGGTTTTCAAATAAGATTGATGCTTATACTATTCTATACTTTCAAGTAAAGGTATCTCTGATGCCAATTGCGCATCGATCATAACTTCAATCTTGCTTGACGCCTGGGCAAATCGTAATGTTTTCTGAGGTGATAACACTTTCAATAATTTCTTAATGAATTTACTATTCAGTTTTTCTTTAGCGACCCTGTACTTAAGCGCCTTATTGAGAATTTCAGTAGCTTTATCAGCGCTCATTTTCTCATAGTTATCAGCAAACTCCACAACAAGGTTGAAGTAATCTGTATTGAGCTTATACATATTTTCTTCAAACTCATTGTAAACGGGCCAAAATACGGTGCTTTCGTCATCAGTCAATTCCATTACTTCAGCAATAAGAGCCTTTTTTTCAGTTTTAATTGTGGATCTTACAATTTCCATGTAACTGTCCTGAGCATAGAGTGCAATTGCAAAAAAGCTAAACAAAATTGTGAGGTTAATTTTTTTCATTTTTTTTATTTTAGTTAAGTGTACAAATGTTAGTAATTATATCTGGTTTTTTAACCAAATTAATAATTTTTACTTGATAAAGTGATTTAGTGAATTATTGTTTTAAAAATCTCCATAAATTTTTATAAAAAAAGCCAACTCACAAATATGAATTGGCCTTCTCATTTAAAATTACTTACACTTATTTTTTTCCCAACATCAGGAAATCATTGAGCATAATTTCGGTGATATACTTCTTTTCTCCATTTTTATCTTCATAAGATCTGTATTGTATTTTACCATCTACAGCAATTTCACTGCCTTTTTTCAGATATTTTTCTGCAATGTCGACAGATTTACCCCAGCCAATTATATTGTGCCAGTGTGTTTGCTCTACCTTTTCTCCATTGGCATTTTTAAAATTGTCAGAAGTTGCCAAAGAGAGTTTGACCATTTTCTTTCCGGAATCAAAAACTTTGATTTCAGGATCTGCACCAAGATGTCCGATAAGCTGTACTTTGTTTCTTAAATTGTTCATAATATTAAAATTTAAAGGTTTAAAAATTATTTATATTTCGTTAATCGTTGGGTCAAAGTAAGCAGGTGAATATCGGATGATTCGTGTTTTATACATTTACTTACGGGTAACATACGTTTGTAAACGCTTGTATCCGTTTGCAAACGGATAAAATATTATTATATTTAGCCATGGAAAAGAAATGCTTGGAATGCGGAGATCCTTTTGAAGGTCGAAGTGATAAAAAGTTTTGTTCAGATCAATGCCGGACTACCTACTACAACCGGCAGAATGCAGACAGCACCAACTATATGCGAAATATAAATCGCATACTTCGCAAAAACAGGAAAATACTTTCTGACCTCAATCCGAATGGAAAATCAAAAGCCGGTAAAACCAAGCTATTGGATCTTGGATTTAACTTCAGCTACTTCACAAATGTATATAAAACCAAGACTGGTAAGGTATATTATTTTTGCTATGAGCAGGGCTATCTCCCAATTGAAGACAATCAGTTTGCTTTGGTAATCAGGAAGGAGTATGTCACATAGTACCATGTCTGGTAAAAGTTATGAGAAAGCAATACTATTTTAAACCATCAGAAAAAGGATACTATGCGTGGGATATCAACAGGTTAATTGAGAAAAGTAAAAATCTGAAAATTATAGAAATTAGTATTTCCAGCATAAAAGAGTTGGATGAGCCATTTTGGTATGGCAACAAAAACGACATTCCTACGGTGAGATCAATTGTTGATCACATGAAAATCATAAATGATGTAAACCTAAAATATCCTATAATATTATCCGCTGAAAATTTAGTGATGGATGGGATGCATAGAATTTCCAAAGCTTTACTTCTGGGAATTCCTATGATTAGGGCGGTCAAATTTAATAAGACGCCAATTCCAGACTATACGGATGTCTATCCGGATGAATTGCCCTATGGATAGATTGTCCTTTCAATCCTATGCAGAGAAAAGACTCTATTTAGTGTCACTAAGAAAACGCATCTCTCGTTTTTGCAATATAATTATTTTAATATTTTATTGCACTCTTAATTTTCTGATTTCTGATGGATTTCGAACTAACTTTTAGCTTTTCCATTTCTGAACCAAAA
>JAJRQT010000048.1 GCA_024280115.1 Bacteroidota bacterium
CGAATCTCTGACCGTTAATAGCCTGAATATCTGCATTTTAACTGAAAAAACCTAATAAATAGCGAAAAGATTCACATAAAAAATTGACCTTAATTTATTGATAATCTTTTAGTTACATGATTTAAAAGAGACACTATTTAAATACAACGATCAACCTCTGCATGTAATCACTGAAAATGGTGAACTAATATTTAAAGCCCAGGATATAGCAGAGATGTTGGAATACTCAACCACACAACATGCTTTAACAATACTTGATCGTGATGAAAAGCTGGTTACTCTCTCAGAGTATTCAGGTCAGAAAAGGAAGACCTGGTTTGTAACGGAAAGCGGCTTTTTCCACCTGGTTATTAAGTCCACTAAGCCGGAAGCAAGAGCCATTCGTAAGTGGGTAACCAGTGTTGTTTTGCCTTTACTTAGGAAAGGGCTTTATGCTACCGAGCCCATTTCAAAACAAAGGCAATTGACGGATGAAATCCTGAAAAAGTGGGATGATTTAAAAGCCGATATCAAAATAAAGACAAGTGAATTGGATGAGTTGAAAGATCTGGAAAAGTCTTTTGGTAATGAGTTTTTTGTCACCTACCGTTCGGACCCCCACCAACTCAATCTTTTTAATTCTGAATCTAAATCCTTGGAAAAATGACAGTAACCATCACCATAAAAGCAGATACAAAAATGCAGGTAGAGACACATTTGAAAATGTTGTTGATCTATCTCGGCAAAACTCCAAACAAATCCATAGATGATAGCGAAAGAATACAAACATGGGACTTTGACAGATCCTATGGTACCCTGGATATGATGATCGAACCGGATACTTTTTGATCATATGGAAGACATTATATATTTCATGGCCTTTGGGTGGTCCATGACCATCCTGGTGGCCACCACCTTTTTCTTCTTTTGGAGATGGGCCAATAAGGATGCACAATACTGGTATCAAAAAAGTATCGAAGGGTGCGGAAATGCACTTTCCCATTATGGAATTCATCCACCGGAAAACTTAGACAAGATCAATTCTCATAATCCTAAATCTTAATATCATGAAAAAATCAATCGGAAAATTTCTCCAATTCAATGGCCGCACCTTGTACTTCCTGAATAAGGATGGGCAGTATTGGATTGCCATCAGGCCTATTGTGGAAGCTTTAAAAATTGACTACACGTGGCAGCTCGCAAAGTTAAAAAAGCACCCAATCTGGAGAGACGTGTATGGGAAATCCCCTATGCGTGATAGCAAAAACAGGCTTCAGGAGATGGTCGCGTTACCGGAAAAATACATCTATATGTGGATTGCTCAACTACCCATCAAGACAGATGGGCATCTCCAATTTGTAAAGGAATGTGTAGATGTACTCTTTGAGTATTTCCATGGGACACTTACCCAAAGGAGGGAAATACTGTCAAATAATGCGGATTTGAAAGTTGAGGCAAAGCAACTGGAAACAACCTTATCCGACAATTCAACCTATAAAAGGCTTATGAAAGTGAAATCAGAAATCATGCTCAACGGAAAAGGATTAAAAAATCTTGATACAGCCCTGATTAAGGAACAAATGTCAATGTTTGATCAATAGTTAACCATTACCAACCATGTGCTAATCAGCACATGGTTGGTATAAAAACATAATTTTTTTCAATGCCCTATATAAAGAATCAATTTATTGATAAAATTCGTGAGCAGGCAGATATCGCAGACGTCATTGGTCGCTATGCAGGTTTAAAAAAGAAAGGCAAGCACCTCTTTTGTCTTTCCCCTTTTACCGATGAAAAAACGGCCTCTTTCTGCGTAGATGAGACAAAGCAAAGATTTGTCGATTATTCAACAGGCAGAAGCGGAGACGTTATTTCCTTTTTAATGGAAAAAGAAAGCTTCACCTATCCGGAAGCCATCGAGTGGCTGGCTAAAGATCTTGGATACCACATAGAGTATGAGGATGCAGAATGGGCAAAGAAAAAAGAACAACAAACCAAAAAAAAAGAAGACCTAAGACCATTTATAACCGGAGCCCTGCGGCATTATAACCAGACCGTTAGCCAACTTCCTGAAGATCATCCTGCCATGGTCGAAATACAACAAAAAAGACAGTATCCAAGGGCAGTAATCGCCGAATGGGAAATCGGATTTGCCCCCGGCGGCAGGTTTATTTACGATAAGCTCCTGGCCAAAGGGATCCTCAATGAAGGGAAAGATATCTTTCTCGTAGGAGATAAAGCAGATAAATACTGGAACCGGATCATTTACCCCATCCATGATGCCAATGGACTATTGATTGGACTGGCTGGCAGGGACGTCACCGGAGATAAAAAAGCGGCCAAATGGATCAATCCCACAGATAATGTGTTGTACAAAAAAGACAAGACCTGGTTTGCACTCCACAGGGCCAAAGAACAAATCCGTTCACGCGGCGAGGTATGGATCGTGGAAGGATACAATGATGTGATCGCCTGGCATCGCCACGGTCTTGAAAATACAGTAGCACCCTGTGGTACCTCCATTACAGACAACCAGATAAAAATATTAACGCGGTATTGCGGGAAGGTTGTATTCTGTATGGACGGTGATAAGGCAGGGATGAGGTCCATGGTAAAATATATCCCCAAATTTCTAAAAGCGGGATTTGTCGTCGATACAGTACTTCTCCCGGATGTAGATCCCGATGACTTTGTGCGGCTGTACAAAGACAGCATTCCCAATACAGGATTACACCAGGCGATGTCAGAAGATGGAGTGAGGATAAATGGATTCAAACTTCTGCTCAACCACCATGTAACAGGAGACGAGCTGGAACGCGCCAAAGGAGCCAAACTCATGATCGATGTCGTGGCGGATGTGGATGATGAAAGTTACCAGGAAATATACCTTGGATGGATTGCCAAAGAAAGTGGCATCAGTCGCCTTAAAATCAATAGCTGGTTTAAAAGTGCAAATCTATCCACCATACCGGAAAAAAAAGAAAAAGACCTGGCAGCCCACCGCTATTTATTGCCCGATGCCGTTACCGGAGACATCAAAGACTACCTGGAAGATATTGAGAAGTACAGCATGTTTATGGCCAAAAATCAAATCTGGATGATGACCGGTAAGGAGCGGCCCTACACATTTGTATCTGCAAGCAATTTTAGTATAGAAATCATCCAGCATATGCAGGATGAAAAACTACCCATGAAATTGGTGAAGATCAGAAACATTCATGGCGAAGAAAGGATATTTGATACCCCCAGCGAAAGTCTGAACACACCGCAATCTTTTGACAATGCCATGACAGCCCATGGGAATTTTTTCTGGAAGGCGGGCCGATATGAATTTCAACGATTGCGGGCATTCCTGTTTGACAAAATGGGGGTCGGACAAAAGATAGAAGTATTGGGATGGCAACCCGATAAGTTTTGGGTATGGAACAATGCGATTACCATACCAGGGGAGGGGACGAAGACTATTGATGAAAATGGAGTATTTAAAAACGGATCCGCCTGTTACTACATCCCCTCAGCAAATAAGATCTATAAAAACAACAGTTTTAAGTTTACCCCACAAAAGAAAGTCGTTCTTAAAGAAGCCCGGGTAACCTTTACCGGTTATGTATCAAAAATGATGGAGGTACACCGCAACGATGCAATAACAGGAGTATTGTTCACAGTAGCCACTATGTTTCTGGACATCATTGAGGACAAGCTCGGCAATTTCCCACTGCTCATGTTGTATGGCCCGGCAAGCTCCGGCAAGGATCAGCTGATCGAATGTTGCCAAAGCTTTTTCGGGAAGCCACAAAGCCCCATTCATATAGGCAATAAGATCAGTACCAGTAAGGCACAGGTTCGCAAGTTTGCCCAGTTCAGAAATATGATTGTCCACCTGAGTGAGTATCGCCCGGGAGATCAAATGCTGGACGAACTATTGAAAGGGTTCTGGGATCGCAGGGGCTATGAAAGGGGTACGATAGATTCAGCCTATGGTACAGAAACTGTTCCCGTGCATAGCTCGGTAATATTCACCGGAAACCATTACCCAGATGATGATGCCTTGATTACCCGGTTCATCTGTGAGGAAATGACCAAAACAGTATTTAGTGCAGAGGAAAAAGAAGCCTACAGAATGTTGAAGGACATCAATGAGCAAGGGTTCAGCAGCATTACCGCAGAGCTACTGCAACATCGCAACTTATGGGAGACCAAATTCAAAACGACTTTCCGAAAAGTAGAAAGTGAACTTAAAACAGCGCTGGATTTTGCTTCCGGCCATGACCGGATGATCGGGAACGTGGCCGTATTGGGAGCCACCTATGAGCTGATGAAAGATATCGTACATTTTCCCTTCTCCTGGCCTGACTTTTTAGCACATCAAAAGGCCAGCTTGGAAAAGCAGGTGAGTAAGCTGAAGACAGCGAGTATCCACAGTAAATTCTGGAATATCTTTCTTGCAGCCGTCACCACCGAACAGCATCCCATGCGGCATGGTCGGGAATTTTCGATCCATGGCAATCTGTTATACATAAGATTCACCCATGTATTCAACATCATTCAAAAACAATGGTGGCTACAGTATCATGAACCAACTCCTAAAAAGGGTACCGTAGTGGATATGATCAAGAAAGATTCCTGCTTTATACAGGAGAAAAGCAGCATCCGCATGGATGGCACCAGAAGTGGTGTGAACAGCAGTGCCTGGGAACTCGATTTGAATCAACTGGCGATCAAAGACGATCTTATGCAAGCGGTGGAGTGGCAACGAATGACCGGAAGTGATCTCAATACAACGGAACCGGCAGGCAACAACGTTCCCACATCCGCTAAAACCGAAAAGCCGTCAAATTACGATACTCCACTCAAAGCACCCTTTTAACTCAAAAAAATCCTATGATTCATGATATAGTACAATCTCAGATGAAATCCCATGCCCTTTTTAAACCAGGAAAAGAAAGTTTCTCCAAATATCTTTCAGAAATGGGCATAAAATGTTCCAACACCTTCCAACCTATACTAACTATTTACAAATCAATAATATATATAATTAAATGTGTTGGATTCGGTGTTGGAACGTGTTGGAAGTGGTTGGAAGTAGGTTTGTGTTTCCAACACCTTCCAACACCATCCAACATGTTTTTGAAAGTTAACAAGCAGTATAGAAGGCATTTAGGCCCGGTTGGATGTGTTGGAACTCAAAAAGAGGGTCTCATATTTTTTTAAATCTATTTAAAATGGAAAGAATAAAGTTAGAAGTACCGGAATATGTGTACCGGGCAACAAGCATTGAGCAGTTTCGGACAGCAAGTGGAAACCGGAGGATGTATCAACCCTATTGGCTAAGGAAAGGCCAGGGGGTCCATTTGATAACGCCTGATATGGATGTGGATAAATTCCAGCTCCAGATTGAGAATGGTGAGGTTTTTATCCAGGAAAAGTACCTGGAGATTCCGAAAAGAAGTACCTCCTCAAATTGATTGAAGATGTTATAGAGATGGTGCCTTCCGAATGCGAAGTCCATATTAAAGGGATTGCTTCAAAACCAAAGTTGTTGTGATTGGCTTTCAAACTAATATCTTTAAGGATGAATCGCAGCGATATGTACCAGGAAGCAGTACGGCGGGCGTTGTGATTGGCTTTCAAACTAAAATCTTTAAGGATGAATCGCAGCTGGCATACCGGGGACATCGATACAGGTAGGTTGTGATTGGCTTTCAAACTAATATCTTTAAGGATGAATCGCAGCTTTTGAACGTCAAATTCTTTGTATATCTTGGTTGTGATTGGCTTTCAAACTAATATCTTTAAGGATGAATCGCAGCCGGCATCATTGTAGATGTTTATAATATTAGTTGTGATTGGCTTTCAAACTAATATCTTTAAGGATGAATCGCAGCAGGATGCTGTGAAGCGGATTCTTAGTGAGCGTTGTGATTGGCTTTCAAACTAATATCTTTAAGGATGAATCGCAGCGGAAGAAAGTTAGAAGCTTATTAAAAGGATGTTGTGATTGGCTTTCAAACTAATATCTTTAAGGATGAATCGCAGCGTGTGTCTCCGATAATCTTTGGCGCTTACAGTTGTGATTGGCTTTCAAACTAATATCTTTAAGGATGAATCGCAGCATAAAGTGAATAACCTAGCCTGGGTTACAAGTTGTGATTGGCTTTCAAACTAATATCTTTAAGGATGAATCGCAGCTATTTTAAACTTTTTATTTATCGCCTCATTGTTGTGATTGGCTTTCAAACTAATATCTTTAAGGATGAATCGCAGCTGATAGAAAATTCAACCATACTTGCGATGAGTTGTGATTGGCTTTCAAACTAATATCTTTAAGGATGAATCGCAGCTGAGGGTAAGTTGTAACAAGCGGCCTGATGTTGTGATTGGCTTTCAAACTAATATCTTTAAGGATGAATCGCAGCATATTATAAAAAACTTATATATTAACGGGTGTTGTGATTGGCTTTCAAACTAATATCTTTAAGGATGAATCGCAGCTCTTATTGGCGTCAATATAATCAGTGGTTGTTGTGATTGGCTTTCAAACTAATATCTTTAAGGATGAATCGCAGCTTAATTTTGAATATGATAACTTATATGAGCGTTGTGATTGGCTTTCAAACTAATATCTTTAAGGATGAATCGCAGCTTATTTGAGATGTGAATAATACCCCCTATCGTTGTGATTGGCTTTCAAACTAATATCTTTAAGGATGAATCGCAGCTCCAACGGCAGGCACATCAAAAGAGAATTCGTTGTGATTGGCTTTCAAACTAATATCTTTAAGGATGAATCGCAGCTTCTTGCCTTATTTAGCCGACGGTGTTATAGTTGTGATTGGCTTTCAAACTAATATCTTTAAGGATGAATCGCAGCTCTGCTAACGCAATTTGTATTCCACTCAGGGTTGTGATTGGCTTTCAAACTAATATCTTTAAGGATGAATCGCAGCTCTGTGTATCTGTGGGAACTGATATATCCCGTTGTGATTGGCTTTCAAACTAATATCTTTAAGGATGAATCGCAGCTAAAAGAAATTCTTTTTCCGTGCAGGTTAGGTTGTGATTGGCTTTCAAACTAATATCTTTAAGGATGAATCGCAGCATAGAAATTATCGCCTTATTTGTTCGTCAGTTGTGATTGGCTTTCAAACTAATATCTTTAAGGATGAATCGCAGCAATAACGCAACTTGATTTTATCAATCCATCGTTGTGATTGGCTTTCAAACTAATATCTTTAAGGATGAATCGCAGCTTATCAATTCGCGTTATTTTGCAACACCCCGTTGTGATTGGCTTTCAAACTAATATCTTTAAGGATGAATCGCAGCACGAAAGTTTGGGGAAAAGAGAGAAATACTGTTGTGATTGGCTTTCAAACTAATATCTTTAAGGATGAATCGCAGCACGAAAGTTTGGGGAGAAGGGAAGGATACTGTTGTGATTGGCTTTCAAACTAATATCTTTAAGGATGAATCGCAGCCAACTGCATGAAAATACTTCGCGGTCTTATGTTGTGATTGGCTTTCAAACTAATATCTTTAAGGATGAATCGCAGCAGAAAAGATCGGTTAAGATATGAAAGGAAAGTTGTGATTGGCTTTCAAACTAATATCTTTAAGGATGAATCGCAGCTGACAAAGAGATTGAATCTTACCCGGTTCCGTTGTGATTGGCTTTCAAACTAATATCTTTAAGGATGAATCGCAGCGCCGAAATTTTTAGACGTTAAAGGGTATAAGTTGTGATTGGCTTTCAAACTAATATCTTTAAGGATGAATCGCAGCAACCCGGGATTCTAGAAAAATGAAAAGCGGTTGTGATTGGCTTTCAAACTAATATCTTTAAGGATGAATCGCAGCTTGATACGCAAATTAATAGGCTGTTGATCGGTTGTGATTGGCTTTCAAACTAATATCTTTAAGGATGAATCGCAGCCGATGAACTATTCTATTATCATGCTTATCGGTTGTGATTGGCTTTCAAACTAATATCTTTAAGGATGAATCGCAGCACCGCATCTTACGTTGAGGTCGTCGAGAAGTTGTGATTGGCTTTCAAACTAATATCTTTAAGGATGAATCGCAGCAGACGCAATTCAACGCGTAATCCGTTTGTTGTTGTGATTGGCTTTCAAACTAATATCTTTAAGGATGAATCGCAGCTATCCATTACAAAATTCGTTATGTTCTTCAGTTGTGATTGGCTTTCAAACTAATATCTTTAAGGATGAATCGCAGCTTTAATGACCTCACAATGACACCGTTGCAAGTTGTGATTGGCTTTCAAACTAATATCTTTAAGGATGAATCGCAGCTCAATGTCTATTCGATCACCGCCTTTTAGGGTTGTGATTGGCTTTCAAACTAATATCTTTAAGGATGAATCGCAGCCCCTTACGGAGCCGTAATTTTTACACATAAGTTGTGATTGGCTTTCAAACTAATATCTTTAAGGATGAATCGCAGCAAACAGTCCCTTTCAAACAACTAACCCATGTTGTGATTGGCTTTCAAACTAATATCTTTAAGGATGAATCGCAGCCGCCGTCACGCATTTCAACAACGTCGACCGGTTGTGATTGGCTTTCAAACTAATATCTTTAAGGATGAATCGCAGCCCGACATTGTGACAACTGTTACAATGTTTGGTTGTGATTGGCTTTCAAACTAATATCTTTAAGGATGAATCGCAGCGTTAGGAATGATCGGTTAAGATATGATAAGTTGTGATTGGCTTTCAAACTAATATCTTTAAGGATGAATCGCAGCACATAAGAGGCAGTTGTATCGGCAGCACTTGTTGTGATTGGCTTTCAAACTAATATCTTTAAGGATGAATCGCAGCGTGATAGGTTAGGTATGGATAGGCAAAAATGTTGTGATTGGCTTTCAAACTAATATCTTTAAGGATGAATCGCAGCTATTTAGCGTCGCGTGGGTAGCGCAATTATGTTGTGATTGGCTTTCAAACTAATATCTTTAAGGATGAATCGCAGCGCGGGGAATGGTTAGGCGGTACGAACAATAGTTGTGATTGGCTTTCAAACTAATATCTTTAAGGATGAATCGCAGCAATTGCAGCGATGGCAAAAGCTATCATCTGTTGTGATTGGCTTTCAAACTAATATCTTTAAGGATGAATCGCAGCGTAGCCGCAGAGTTTGATGCACCGGTTGTGGTTGTGATTGGCTTTCAAACTAATATCTTTAAGGATGAATCGCAGCCTGAATGAAAAACATATTGAGGTACAGTATGTTGTGATTGGCTTTCAAACTAATATCTTTAAGGATGAATCGCAGCTGTTATAGGTGATACACTTCGCGGTTCAAGTTGTGATTGGCTTTCAAACTAATATCTTTAAGGATGAATCGCAGCCTTACCTTGTTAAATATATGGTCAAAGATGGTTGTGATTGGCTTTCAAACTAATATCTTTAAGGATGAATCGCAGCATACCAGTTCGTAATTGACTGGTATGCTGTTATTTAATCATATTTTTAGGATAAAAAAATGAAAGCTTGTTTCAAAACAATTCTAACTGTTGAGAGGGTTTTTCTATTTCTACTTGTTTTACTCCGTAAAATAATTCCATCATACCAAATTGCCGGTCAGTAATATGAAGTATGCCAACTTTGCCATGTAATGGCAAATTATATTTCACTCTTCTGATATGCACTTCTGTGTTTTCTCTGCTGGCACAAAACCGGGTATAAATAGAAAACTGGAACATACCAAAACCATCCGCTAAAAGCTGCTTTCTGAATTTTGCAGCAATTCGTCTTTCCTTTTTCGTATCGGTAGGTAAATCAAAAAATACAAATACCCACATACTTCTATATTGATTTAATCTGGAAAACTTGTCGCTATCCATATTCGGGATATAGGATTTTTCGGCTTATACCTGAATAACATTCGTATAACGAACTGGTTGTTCTGCTCATGGCCACCATTAATGGGCTTTTCTTACTATCGATAACTACATCCAAGGCCGGAATTTGCAATAATTCCTTTTTTAGATCTGTACCCAGTTTTTCATATTCATCGAAACTGTCCACGATATAACCAACCACCACATCCACATAAGGCCGGTACGGTTCCATGATATCATCTGCCAGGCAGTAGGCATTGTATTTATTTCGATGATGAATGCCCAATGCCGGTAGTAAACCGGAGCCAACTAGGGCCCTTGCACAAACTGATCGCAATATTGCATATCCATAATTCAATAAATTATTGGGAGGTATCCCTCCTCTATGCCGGTTAAAATTTTCAATGTCAAATAAATTTTTCCAGTAATAAGCTGCCGCCCGCGCCTCATGATTTTGCGTGTCTCCTGAAGTCACATGTTTGGCCCAATACAACATATTTTTTACAGGCTTCCCTCTTTCCTTCAAATGAGCCGCCTGGTTCTTTATTTTAAATTGAATCGTTTGTTGCCACAGATTCTTTTTTAGCGGCACGCTTGCTTCAATCTGAGTTAGATGTCTCTCGGTCTGTTGGGAATGTCCGGTCAAATTCATAAATAATCCTGTAGGGAGATATTGTTGATTGCAGGTGACTATGGCTACATTGTTTCTGTTCAATTTATCGATCAGTGCAGTAGTGATGGTAATCTGATGGTCTTCTAATACCACCACACCGACATCTTCTAAAGCAATGATCCTCTTTTCTTTTTCCTTGTCAGGAAATGCAATGACCAACTGATCATTTGCTGTGCTAAGGTACACTGGGTTTCCAAAGAATAATGTTTTCTTAATCATAGGAGGTTCATATTAACTTTTGGAAAGGTTAAGTTTTTATTTAATTACGATGACTTAATTACAGATTTTACATTTCCTAAACGATCAACAGTTAGCTTCCAGCATTTCTCTTTAATTCTAATATCTTCAATAGTTGTTTCCATTTTATTTAAACTACCAAATTCTCCTGTTTTTGACTTAGCATCATAGCTTTTAATTAAACTTGCTATTTGATTTTGAACAAAATGACATTCTGAGCCAGTACTACTAACCATTTTATATACCCTGCCTGCCAGCGCGTTAGTCAGGTTGTTAAAGTCAACGAGAATTGGATTATCTCTTTCTTCATCGGTTGGCACGTAAACCAGGTCATTGGGAGACAAAGAAAATAAGAATTCTCCTTTGGTTTTATCTACGGGTACAGGCGTCCGCTCTTCTTTGGGAAGATGAGCAACTTGCTTTTGATGTTCAATTATTTCATTTAAGGGTATGGTTTCGAAAACTCGTCTTTGCTTTTCTGCATCCCAATAAATGGCAAAAAAGAGGTTGGTGCCTTTGGCAGCTTCCACATACTTATCTGTTTTGTTGCCTGTATCCCCCACGTTAAACCGATTGCCTTCTTCATAAAGTCTTACTTTATAAATTGGCTGATGCAATTTACCATTGTTGAGCTTGACTATATTTTTATTTAATTCATCAATTCCATCAGAATTAAAAGCTAAATCAAATCGCTCTTTATCATCTTCTATATAGTTTAGGAGGTGATTCTCCATTATCATATGAATTCCGGAGTCGGTTATGCTTTCTAATTGTTTTCTTGTAAACTTATCTGATAATGCAACTCTACTTGCTGTTGCTTCAACAAATTCAAAAATTTCTAATTTATTAATTTGCTGACCATCTATAGTAATAGGATTATCCTTGAAATATTTTTTTAAGCGTTTCAGGTCCTTATTATAAAATACCACTTTTTCCCTAATAAGAGACTTTATCTTTTTATCTACAATCAGTTCATAGTTTTCAAGGATTTTATTTAAAGAGACCGGAGACTTGCGTTTTTGTTTTACTGTTACTTTTCCGTAAACAGTCTCTTTGTGCAAAGGTTTTCGTATTGCCCAATTTTCACCTTTGGTTTGTTTTACAAGCTCTTTTTTCAACTTCCCATTATTATTTGCCCATTGCCAGGTTTTGTTATTGGTTTTGTTGATTACTCTTAGGTTTTGTTTGAAACTGACAACTATTCTTTCCAAAGCAGATTTTGTGTCAATTGTAAAATTATTCCAGGGCGTTAAAAAGTGCTTTGTATAATCCCCATGTTTATTTTTCACCAGTAACGTTTCTTTCAATCCGTAGTTTCCCTTTTGAGCATTAAGTGCATTTAGATATTGTGTATGTTTTCTACTCGTGCAAGCCACCACCAAAGCATCGAGAGCATGATGTCTGTGATCTATCCTTTTTTTATTAAATCCTTTAGAAATGGAATCCGGCACAAGTGTTCGGAAGGTATTCAATTTCTGATCCCAATGTCCATATTCCTTCGTCTGTGTTATTTTATTTAATCTTTTAAATCGATAAGCGATTATTTCATTCCACTTGTCATTGAGACCCCAATCTTGTTTGAGTTTAGATGTGATAGCTCCCACGACTGGAATTACATTTTTGGAAGTTGCTTCTTGCTCATTTTCTTCTCGTACAATATTACTCAGTAGTCCTTTTATAAATTTGCTGATGTACCTACTGTCATTCATTTGCCGATTAATGAAACCCTCGGGTATATCTTCGCTTAACAGATGTTTAAGTTTACCCCTGTTCTTTTTAAAGTAATAATTGCAATGGGTCTCATATTCTTTCAGGTTAAAAAGCTTTACAGTTTTGTGGGAAGTTGATAATTCGGGAACAATTAGCTCTTCGTTGTTTTTAATAAACTCGTAGCCCGTCTGATTATCTTTATAGGGATTGGGATTTATAGCACTTTCGCAGATCACCTTGTTACTCAGCGAGTTATCAAAGTATCGCGATTGCGGTATAATGTGCTCAATTTGATAATCTGTTGTGAACAACCTGCTTAATGGAATAGTTTGTCCGGTATAAGGTGAAATATAGCCTTGCTCCAACCAAAGCTTATATTTTGTAATATCATTTTTTGAAGGAGTACTGTTTTTTCTGATTTTATCAATATCATCATCTACTTTGTCTGAACTTTGATAAATACCTTCTTCGTATATTTTTAATATTTCCTGATGACTGGGTGAGTATGGCCGAATGTCTCCTTCGATATTGGGATCATCCGTCAATTCTTTTAAGATTTCCTTTATTCTAAAATTTGTATTTTCATTTTCAGATATGTGTTTGGTAAGTTGCTCTCGTTTGCTCGCCGGGTTTTTCATATCTCTGCCAAGTTCCACATGTATTTCATCAAAGAAATTTTCTGTGTTTTGTCCATAATATGTCCATATATCCCTTACCACTCGTAAAGTCTCAGTCACCACTTGCTCTACGATTGGGTTTCGCAAACGATGTTGTTTGAACTCATCCAAAAAAATGTCAATGTCTTTTGGTGTTTTCCATTTAGAAATATCAGTTGCTTCGGAGTGCCGATCATAAACTAGGTAGCATGCCTGATATGTGTTGAGCCCTTGCAATGGATTTTTATCTTTGAAATCAATGAAACTTTTCAAAAGCTGTTGAGGGATGTCATCATCAACTATGTTTTCGTCAATTTTATTTATGTCAAAATTAATGTGTTCCAAACGTGCAATTATAGCAGATACCCTGTCCTTCACTATCTGGGGTATTGCATTTTCATCCCAGTATTTTCCTATCCTCATCAAAGGCAGTATTTTCTTTATTGCTTTTTCACAATACGCACCATATTCATTCTTAAAGGGAGGAAATTTTTTGAAATTTTCGACAAAAGATATTTCATGTATTCCTTGCTTTTGGGCAAATGAGCCCAATGCTTTTTCAAAATCATTTTTGTCTTTTACAGAATATATGATATGCCACAAGCGTTGTTCCACTTCCGATGTTAAAAAATCTGTTGCATCCACCTGTGCTACTTTGTTTAGCCGCGATAAAATTTGTGCTTTTGTTTCATTGCAAGGATATTTTTTGTCTTCAACATAGTTCCAACGATAATTGGCTTTATTAGCTTTGGGTATTTTCTTAGTTGAAATAAAATATTGAATAATTTGCTTCTGCTCAATTTCTTTTCTTATGTTAAGGAATTCGTATAGGTCAATCCAATCATCTTCGGTTTCTAAAATCTGAGCCGTCACGTCTATATCAATACGAGACTTTCCGTCTATCTCTCCCTCCTTTTGAAATATCCTTAGATTTCTTAAAAACTGCCACAATCTGAACTCCTGATAAAGTGGGTGTGATTTAGAAATTGTCTTTATAGGTTCATTAACACTTATTGCTTTTTCAATTTTTTGTTCGTTTTCAAGCACCTTTATTGTTTTTTTAAAAGTCCTCTTTTCGTAATTGCATCCTGAGATGGTAGATTTTTTACTTTTTAGAGGACGTTGATAAAATATAATATCATCAATAAACAAATAAGCAAAGTCTTTGTCTTTGATGTTGTTTTGGTGTGCCTCGTTACGCGGATATAATTCTTCAATACTGGCATTATATAATTTTCCGTTTTGCAATTCCGAGTGTTCTTCAATTTGTTTTTTTAGTATGGCCTTCAGTTCATCTTTATAATAATTCCGTTCAATTGTCCTAACTAACTTTCCGTTGATTTTTTGTTTGGGGTTTTGTAAAAGGGTTTCATATATGTATTGACCAATCGTTTTTTCTGATTTTTCAATATCCTGCTCGGTTTTCTTCTTTATGGCAATCCAATCCTTTTCAGAATCAACAGATCTAAAGCTCCTTTTAACAACGCCTTCTTTGTCAGATTTTGGGTTACCATCAGAATCCAACTGCGTTGTAACAATGAACTCTTTATTTTTGCCTATCCAATTTATTAAAGATTCCTTGCTTTGTCTGCGATAAATCCAACCATTTTCCAAATTAACATTATACCAAATTCCTTTTGCATTGCGATCTTCTGTGGGTATAACATCAATAATTTTTAGTGTATAGAATTCCTCTGATTTGGATGCATCGCCATTATCATCTTCTCCTCTTAATTGGTAATAGCCTCTCTTTTGATTGAAATTGAGAATTACCCAAGCCAATTCTTCTTTTGAAATTTTGTGTGTAAGTGCCTTTTTCCTTAAAAAGTATAGTGTCCAATCGTAAGGCATTCTGCCGTTATGCCCATTAGCCTTAAACTCTTTGACCATTTCCAGAAAACTCTCTTGAAAGAGAAACTCGTGCCGACCGTTCTCATTTTTAAAATAGTTAAGTTTTACTTCCTGTTCCTCTTTAAACTGGCCTAAGCGCTTTTCAAAATCGATCGCTTGTGCATAGTGGCTGGGTAAAAAATCCAAAATATTTAAAACTCTATGTAAGCGCTCTCTGCGTAATAAAACACGTTGTCGCAATCGCCTAACACCTCTATATCCTGTGCGTTCTGAAGTTTGAGATATGGATACTCCTGATCCAAAATTATCCATAACGTCTTTGGTCATCGGAATTATTCTACTGCCTATTCCATTAATTTTTCCTTCCTTATTTTCGAAATTTTGTTCAACTAAAGCCCATCCAATACTATTTGTTCCCAAATCAAGTCCTAAAATCTTTTTCATTGCAGTTGTATTTACAGTTAAAAAATATTTATATTGCTTTCAGTTTGAAAGCTAATCACAATAAGGATTATTCCGTTGTGAAAACATTTAAAGCGGTCTTTAAAGATCGCTTTTTTGGTTTATGGATTACAATCCCCGAATTTGATCAAACCGAAAAAATCTATTTATTTCCATAATTTAACATCAAATTGATTTTGCTGAAATAATTCGGCTTTTTATTTTATAAATAGCTGTATATATCTATCGGATTATGTCAATTTATTTACCGGTTACAACAATCATCCAGTCAGCCTATAAATGCATTTTGAAAAAACGAGAGATTTTCATAAGTCAAAATTTTCACGGCTTGCGAGATATTAATAAATTTATTGGAGGTTTCACAAAATGATTATGGACTGGACCCCATATCAAGTAAGGGGTAGGTGTAGGCTGTTTATCTTCCTGAAATTGAATTGGGAGAGCATAGCTTAGCCCATTACGAAATTAGGGAATAGCCTCAACTGGTGAAAAGAGCAGTTGTTGTGATGAGGCAAAGCGGCGAATGTGAGACTCATACATAGGGTGGTGTGAGATGTGCACTGGCGGTCATATGGCTGTCATCCAACTCGATTAGGTAAAGTAATTTTTAGAGTTTGAAATGAATTCATTTAAAACTTTGGTTTTTGCCAAGTTTTTGGAAATATTCTCATATATAGAAAATTGAAAACATTCATCTGTTCCTAATTTTACACCAGATTCATCCATCTCAAGTAAATCATATAAACATCCTCCTTTGCAGAGCTTAAACCATTTGCAAAACTTGCATTTTGAACGAATTTTATTTTCAAATTTAATTAACTCTTTAAACTTAACTGAATTAGTAATATCTTGAAAACTGTTTAAATAGATATTGCCTAGATGAAAGTTCTCTCTATTTTTAAATTTATCACAATGGCAAATGTCACCTTGAGATTCAACTCCGAAATATTTTCCAACACAGTTTCCTCCATCTTTACATAAAGAATGAGGCAATCCGAAGAATAAGTTTAGTTTACTTTCAAATTCCCTAATCCTGAGGTTTGTACTATCTTTTCTTAGCCATAATAAAAACATCTCTGCCATGAATGAACTATAATTCCGATAGTACTTTTTCAGTAAATAAGGATCTTCAAAATAATTTCGTAGTGATAATAAACTAAAATTCTTAATGTCATTGATAGTATAGTACTCAAATAATTTTTCAGCCCCAAATTGTATCAGATCATTAGTAACAACGGTTAATAATCCAAAAGAGATTCTGCTGTTTTGTAATCGTCTAATAGCTTCTATAACTTTTTTATAAGAACCTTCACTTTTTATATCGGCTCTATGCTGATTATGAACGGAAGCTGGGCCATCATGACTAATACCAATAAAAAATTGATTCTGAATTAAAAAATTAATCCATTCATCATCTAATAATATGCCATTCGTTTGAATAACATTATTTATAGAGACTCCATTATTAAATAAGTGTTTTTGAATAAAAAGAATCTTATTGAAAAACGTGATACCCATTAGTAGGGGTTCACCTCCATGCCAAATGAATTCTAAGCGTGAACAGTTTGGTGTTTCCTTGAGGCTTGAAAAAAAAACTGATGCAAGCTTAATATCAAATGAAGATGAATATTTATAATCTTTTTCGTTGCAATAACTACAATTGAGATTACATTTTCTTGTAGTTTTTATAATGAATTTTAGATTAGAATTATTATATGATATTCTACTCATAATTTATATATGAAGCAAAATTTCACTATTTGATACCTATTGTTTTTAAGATTTCTCTTTCTTCAATTGTAAAATTAGCTAAAGTGAAAGGTCTTGCGACCCATTCAACTGGGTTAATGTAATGCATTCCTCCTGAAAGCATGGTATCTTCACTATTATCCCAGCATTCTCCCCAAACATCGCCCCATCCACCAGAATCATTCCAACCTCCTTGACACCAACTATCTGTCCAATCTTCTTGAAGAACACCATTAATATCAATATTAATATTCGGTAGACCTCTAAAACCTGAAGGTATAATATCACCCTTTTTAAAAACTAGAGATACAGCAACATTTTCAGGTTTAATACCTCTTTTTGCATTAACTGATTTTTTAATTCTATCAGCAATTACATTTCGCCCGATTTCCTCTAAAGAGTTTTTATCGTTAAATTTTTTAAGTAAAGATTTAATTTTTGTACTCATGATTTAGTTGTTAAGTTTGTTAAAACAATTTACAAAATTTGCCACGCAAAGTCAACGGTTATTTCATTTATTTTTTGCGCACGGACTTGATAAAAAACGTAGGGAGTGTGAGCAACAAACTTTTCTTGATCTACGAGGCAAGACTAAAATCAACGTTTAATATCTTTTGGTCGACTTTCCGGAATCCGCAGGACTACCAGATTGTTGATAAACCCTATTTTTTATCTTTTGTGGACGCCTTGAAGGGAGTAAATTGCTCTTGAAATTGAATGTTCCAAAGGCTTCGCCATCAACAAGCGTATAACGACCGATGGGTGGTATACCGCTTGTAACACATGTGGTCTTACAAATCACTAAATGACTGTTATCTTCCTGAAATTGAATTGGGAGAGCATAGCTTAGCCCATTACGAAATTTTGGGGGCTTTGCCGGTGAAAAGAGCAGTTGTTTAGATGATAGGCGAACCGCTGTATACCTGCCTCGTCCGGTTGGCGGGCGAGAACCGGACGTACAGTGGTGTGAGAGCCTCAACGTGACGAGTTTATAGCTTGTCACGTTGGGCTACTCGATTGGCAGCTTTTATAATTCATTTTCATGATTAATTTGTCGACAAATCCCTTCTATATCTGGAAATAGTCTCTCATAATTGATTCCTAGAACGTTCAATTTCCAAATTAAATCTTTCTTAATATCCAAGGGGACTACAACTTTTGTTAAATATGGTTTAAGCGTTGTATTCCTATTAAGTTTAACAAAATTATTCATTTTAGTTGAGTAACCATGAGCGGTAAACCATCCTGATTGTGCTATAATCCTTTCATTATTTAAATGAGGTTTATATACCCTTGTTGTATTTCTTTTAAATGGAGATTCATTCTTCCCTCTATTCAACAGGTGATTATTATTTACTACGAAAATATAAACGACCCCATCTTTATCGAAATCGTTTTTATCACTGCAACAAAACCAAATCCCCACTAACGGATTTGAACTCCAGTCAAGTAATCTTGTTTTTAATCCAAAATGTTGTGCAAATATTAACCAGTCCCAGTCATCAATAAAATCGGAATCAATCTTTAATCGACTTCTTCTTTTGAATTCAGAAAGTATTTCTTCTTCTAACTCCGTAGTGTCCTGTTTTGAATTTCTACGAGCTATTGAAGGCAAAAGGTCAAAATCCTGAGATTGCCCTCTAAACAATATTGTTTTTTCTGAATTCTCAGTAGTAATGGTTTCAACCAATTCTATATATTCTGTTAAATTGTTTACTTGAATCTCGGGTATAGATTTTACAGACTTCATTTTGATGCGAGTTTTCCCTCTAATAATAGAATTTGGCTTATGAATAGGTTTCTTCATTCTTATTATTTCATTCTAAATTTTATTACCTCTGTGTGTTAATTGCTGCCAACGTGAAGCAATATGGGGCGTTTTAATGCCCTATATTGTGTGCGCCTTGAATGGTGAATATAGCTCATGAAATTGAGTGTTCCAAAGGCATCGCCATCGGTAAGCCTGTGGCGACCGATGAGTTAATGTCTCGCTGGCAACTTTGGAGGTCATATAGATTATCGAAGGACTGAACGTTCATCTTCCTGAAATTGAATTGGGAGAGCATAGGTTAGCCCATTATAAAATTAGGTGATAGCCTCAACTGGTGAAAAGAGCAGTTGTTGTGATGATAGACGAACTGCCCAGCATGAGTGCCGTATGCTAGGTGCATCGCTGTCGGCATGCCTATGATGGCCGATGTGTATGTGTGTGGCACCCTGGGTAGGCTTATGGCCAATCGGTAACCTACTCGTATTGTAACAGTTTTACTTCTTAGGAGCCGGTGGTGGTGGTGGTGGTGCCTGCTTTCTTGGCGGAGGGTTCACCTTTAAATTCCTTTTTTCTTGTCCTTCGGTTAGTGGTTTTCTAGGTTTTTCAGCCATCACTTAATTTTTTTGCGTTCTCAATAATCAAATCATCTTTAGGTCTGCTCAAATAGACCTTATCAATATCATAAAGTTTTACAGAATCCTTATATCTATAGACAGTAACATCTGAAAGTACAATTTCTTTTATTTCGTCAGTTTCAGAATATGCAACTACAACACCATGATATGTTAAATTATTAGGGATATCTCGAATATAGACCTCCTCAATTTCATCTGCATTTAGAAAATAGGTGTATAAGTTTTCATCGCCATATTTAAGAGAAGCTCCAAGTCTTTTAGCAATATTATATATAACCTTCTTTCTATCAATCCAAGCGCCAAAATAACCAAGGAAAATTGCTAAAAAAGTAGCCAATATTATTTCGTTATATGGAATTACTTTAGTGTCCGACATGTTTTCCCATACTTTGAGTACATGGAGATCTGCTCCAACTTTACATTTAAAGCTATCTATTGAATATGGGATGTAATAGTAGACCTGGATAAGAAGGTAGACAATGGCTCCTAACATAATGGAATTGACAATAAACTTAAAGGGAGTCAAGGGTTTATGAATTGTCAGTTTTTCCAGAATAATGCTACAGATAGCGCCTGGAATTAATATGATTATAAGTTTTAAAGTCAGTTCTGTCATATCTGTAATTGCCTCGTCTTTGGTATAGCATATGGCTATACGCATTGTGTGCAACTTGAATGGTGAATATAACTCATAAAGTTGAGCGTTCCAAAGGGAGGAAGTCCCGCTGGTAACTTTTGAGTTCTCGCAATCCGAAGGACTAAACGTTTATCTTCCTGAAATTGAATCGGGAGAGCATAGCTTTGCCCATTACGAAAATTGGGGATAGCTTCAATTGGGGAAAAGAGCAGTTGTTGGGATGATAGTAGAACCGCTGTGTACGAGAACCGTACAGTGGTGTGAGCGGTGCAAGGTTGCGAATTTTATTTAAGACAAACCGTTCATTTTTACTAATCTATTGGAGGTCTTATTTAATATATCCAATTGCAACGTAACTCATATGAACTATGTCAATTACTCTTGCGTCACCTTGTCCTGACAACGATCCATGGTATTTTTTATTTGTCTCTTCCTTGTTTATCGAATATGTACCAAAATGTACTCCACTAGAATTCGTATTTGTTGAATTTATTATATTAGGAGAATCTTTAAACCCTCCTCTTGGAAATTCAAAGTTGAAAGTTCGGATACCTGCCTTTGACCCATTTTTTGTCAATTGGCTTCCCCAACAAAACATGGCGTCTCCAATGAGGATGTATCCACCATCTTTTGTTTTAACTGTATTGTAAAAGGAAGATTTAATTTTTTTAATCAGTATTGGATTTTTGACTAGTCTCTGAGTCATTTCATTGAGTGTTTTTTCGGCGCCATCTAATTTTTCAAGCATTTCCTTGTTTTTTAATAACTCATTTACTGATTCTTTTGCAGAATTGGCATCTATTAAAAGTTTCTGCGTTTCAAGATTTTTTTTTGAAGCTTCATAATAAAAATCATTTAGTTTTTCTCTTGATTTTTCAATTTCCGCCAAAACTTTTTCTTCTGCACTTAACTCCGCACCTTTATCAATCATGTAGCCTAATCCAAAACTTATTATGCTTAAGCCAATAGCAGGAATTGTAAATATTTGAATAAGGTATTTTCTAATGGCCTCTTTGGCTTTTGGGTCTAATTGTGTTTCCATTTTGTGTTATATTGCTCTTAACTAATCGCGACACTCTTTGGGTTCCTTTGTGCAAAATACACAATTTTTGGTTAAAAATATTAAGGATTATCTGTGTTGGATTTAAACAATTGAAAACTAATGACTGGTAGTTCTCTCCTTAGCTAACACTCTGGGTATATTTTAATACTCGACACCCATCACCCTGGCACCCCATACTCCTCATAAAACCTTTTGAGTTGCTTCGGTGTGATGAGTCCTCCGTTGGTTACGATACCGGCCTTGTAGCACCAGGTCCTGATGGTGTTGTAGTGGACATTGAATTGCGCTGCAAGTTCCTTCTTGGTGATGGGGGTTAATATGGGTTTTTGTTCTGTTTCTATCATGTTATTGAGGTTTAACAAAGATAATCAAATCACCTTTATTCACCAATTCTACACAGAATTTTACGGTACTTAATTGCCGCTCACAAGTACCCCTGGCCATTTCTGAACCCCATCCGTTAGTTCGGTCATCCAGTTGTGGAAATTAACTCATTCGAACATGAAAGACGGTAAATTTTGAATAGGGCATTATTGATAGGCATTCCGGCAGTTGTTTTGTTGGGCATGTACGCCGCCGATAAATTCCGGCAATTCAAACAGTCCATCAACTTCTACATCACCTCCCTGGGCTTTCCCAGGTTTGCCTACGGGTACCTGGAAGTACCGACAAAACTGTCATTCATCAATCACTCCATGTTTCCCATTGCCGTAGATGCAGTCCTGATCAATTTTTACCAATGGACAGGTACTGAGTGGTCCTTACTGGGCACTTCCAATCCACAAAAAGACAAGATCTATCTCAATAGCAACAATACCACAGAAGTGACTCTGAAACCCAGAGTAGCCATTGTGCAGGGACTGCTGCCAGGGATCCTCAATATCTTAAAAGGAAATGGCAGGGAATTCCGCTTAGGCGTAGCCATCCGCATTGCCGGTCAAATGATGCCAGAGCAGTTTAAAGAATTCAGCCTGGGAGCTTCGCTCCACGGCTTTGAACCTAAACTGATGGCCTCATGAGTTGCTGCAAATTAAATATAGGTTTGGGCCTTGTGGCCTCCGGGAAGCGCAACATCCGGCCTGGCACCGAGTACGAACAATACTTCGATACCTCCAAATTAAACAGAAAAGACAAGGTAGTCTTATACGGCACCAATTTCGATACCCTGGACAAAATGAAGGATATCGTGCGCAAAACCCTGGAGGATACAAAAAAGATATCCCCGGTACTAAAGGACGGTACTATAGAGGTTACCTGTAAAAACATCTGGAATTTCCTTTACAAGCATGTTCAGTATGTGAAGGACAATCCCAATTTCGAGGAATTGAGGCGACCACTGCGCACCTGGGCAGACCGCAAAGGAGATTGTGACTGCTATTCCATATTCATCTCATCGGTACTTACGAACATGGGCATATCCCATGCATTGCGTATGGCAGCTTACAAAAACGATTTTCAGCATGTCTATGTGATTGTACCAAAGAAAGAAAAAGCCAACCTGGATGTCCGCAGCAACTACTATGTGATCGACCCGGTAACCGACCGATACGACTATGAAGTTTCTTACAGTAAAAAATTTGATAAACATATGAAAATGCCCATCCGTTACCTCGATGGCATTGATGACTTTGCCCATAAACCTGCTCATTCACTTTTTGCGGAAAGCCAGATTCACATCCCGTTCGGACAAGAGTTCAATAACGTGGGTGTGAATGGCCTGGGGCAACTCATCGATGATGAACTTTCCATTGCCCGGGACTTTCTGAAAAGGACAAAGCTCCACCTGGAAAACACTCTGAAGACCATCAAACAAAACCCAAAATCCGTGGCATTAGTAATTGATGATCCAAATCAATTCATAAAAGAAATTGAGCTGGTCCTGGCAGCCTGGGACAATCCCATAGAGCGGGATAAGACATTGAACTACCTGGCAGAAAAAGAAACCGGTGTAAACGGTTTGAACGGTTTGTTTTCCAACATGTGGAAAGGCGTTAAAACAGGCGTTTCGAAAGTGAGCAGTGCGGTGAGCAATGCTGCAAAGTGGACAGGCAATAAAATGTCTACCGGAGCCAAAGCAGTTGCCAGTGCAGCAAAAGAAGCCGGGAAAGCCATTGTGCGCTACAATCCATTATCACTGGCCATTAGAGGGGGCTTGCAAATAGCCTTTTCCAAAAACCTGTTCTACATTTCCGAGAAACTGGGCTATGGCTATTACACGGACACACAGGCCAAATCCATCGGTATAGACCTGAATGTATTGAAACAATACCGGGAGCGCCTGGAAAGAGTAAAAAAGATCTGGAAAGGATTGCAGGGAAAGCCAGGGGTACTTAGGAGCGCCATTATGGAAGGTCATAACCACGGTGCGAATAAGCGGAAAAGACCCAACATCAACCGTTTTACGATTTATAAAAATCCTTTGAACGGAGTATTGGGAGAACCGGTGACCATGGCCACGACAGGAGCGGCCAGCGGGGTGATTGCCACCATTGTCGCTTTCCTGAAAAATCTGGATATGAAAGATCTCTTTAATAAAGGCAAAGAAGTCGCCAAAACGGCCATCCGAAGCAAGGTAGATCAGACCATCCAAAACAAGATGTCCCGGACAACAACTCCTGACTACCAGGTAAAGATAAAACCGGCTTCAATGCAGGTAGAAAATAATGCAGTAGTACCTAAGTCCGGTACTGATGCGACTCCCTTGATCCTGTTGGGAGGATTGGGCCTTACCGCCATCGCATTGATGTCCGGTGGCAACGATAATAAGCGCATTAAAAAGACCAAAAACAAAAGCCTCTCCGGTACTTCCCGGAGGGCTATAGAAATGGTGATCTGTTAATTATTCAATTTTTTATAAACCAAATTTTTTAAAACAAATGAAAGTATCATCTCAAAAAGCAATAACGTTCATCAAGCTGACGCTGATGGCGTTGGTAGGTATTGCGGGGTTCAAAACCCTGAACACGATTGTCGAACAGAAATTCCCACAGTTTGCAAAGTTCACCGGCATCGCCGAATTGGCCGCTGCCTTTGCAGGATCGGTCTTTGGCAATCAGATTGTGGCGAATATCTCCAAAGGTGGCGCATTGTACGCGGCCATGAACATCCTGCACAATTTTGTTCCCGCTGACAGCGGCATTACAAAGTTCATTCCCCAGGTATCTGGATTGGATGGATACAATGGCGAATACCGGAATTTAACCCTGGGTCAGGGCGAATATGACTATGCAAATCAATACGGTCCCGCACAACCCAATATGATCGCTTCCTAAGCGCCATCAAATTCTTACAGAAAAAAATTATCACTTAAAAACTTAAAAAATCAATTATTACCATGAAAAAGCAATTTTTAGATGTCACCTCTCAGGAATTTTTACTGGAATTAGCCGAGAACCTCGACACCGATTCCAAGGACATGCTCAACCAGGGCGAGCTGGTCATTGAGGATGCGGATTTTTACGTCCGTTCCCAGGTGACCGGTCTCGGAGGCCAGAATGACCTGGTATCAAAGTCAGACAACGAAAAGGTGGGAACCCGCAACATCGACAGGGCGCAATTGCCAAGCCTTGAAAACCTGATCCTCCAGGGGATCCAGGTGGCCTATGGCACCGATGCTGCCGAAGTGGATTCTGCAAAGATCAACTATTCCACCAAGAAGCCGGCTTCCCCGGATCCGGCGTTGATGAACGGAGAAATTGTGATCGAGCAGGACAACAAGCCCCTGATCACCGTACCTGTTGATCGTTTCTTTTCCGGTGCGGATTCCAACGAACCGAAGGGTGTGAAGGACGTTGTGTGGTTGAAAAGCTGGAGGCTGGTCAAAGCCAGGAGGCCTTTTTACATCAAATTGAAAACCGCCGAAGGGCTGAGCATTGGCACCGCTGTCAAGCATCACCTGGAAGTGCGCTTGTACGGATCGAAGACACGAAAAAGATAGGGTGTTTATTTCAGTAGTTTCGAAAGCCCCTAAGTCCTGTAAAGGCAGGGGCTTTTTTTTAAATAATCTCTATTTAAATCCACAGACGCATGAAAATAAAATATGAAAGCATAAAGGTCACCAGGACCATAGGTGATACCGGCCTGGAAGATTTCAGGTTCCAGCTAGATCCCGCCTATGACAGGATTGTGGGAATGAGAGGTTATCTCCTGGTAAACGGAGATGAACCCTACCTCGAAGTGGGGCTCAAAAACCGGGAAGAAACCTTCCATAACCTGACCCCGCATGAGGACTGGAAACCGCTCACCGGAGAGTTTTACAAACCAGTGAATATTGAGTACAGAGGACAGGATTTTTATCTCCAGACCAATGTACCCCAGGCAGTAGCTACGGCGGACCTGGTATTCATCGTGGTCTTTGTATTGCAAAAAGGGGATTGAGGATGAGGATCTACAATGAACCGCAAGGGACCATTCAGCGGAAAGACGGCACATTCGACATCACCGGATGTTCCGGCTTTCTGATAGAAAACCTTGGGGAAAACGCCCTGAACTGTGGTCCCAAGGGAGGGGAAGTAATCCCCATCACCCCGGGAGAATCCAGGGAATTTGAAACACCCGATGGTGGTACCTACAAGGGCATTTATTCGATCCTGTTTACTGGTGGTATTGGACAGGCTTTAATCATCAGAAACATTGGAAGAGATGAGGTTGAGCAGGTTAGGAATAATAACAGAATAATAGAAAGACGACCGGAGCGGACACGAGTTGAAACCATAATTTAAATCATTAGCAAATGGAAATGATCAGAGCAATTATTAACCGATTAAACCTCGGACAATTAATGTTTGCAGGCAGCGCAACCACCGTATGGAACTGGCTGACCGATTCAGAGATCGGGGTGTTGATCGCCAATGTCACCGGTATTCTGATCATACTCCTGCTGCTTCGGAAATTCATATTTGCCCTTTACGAGGACATCACAAAATTCAGAACCAGGATTAAAAAGGATGAACTCAATGGCCTGATTGCCGATGAAGACGATGTGATAAAAGAACTGTTAAACGATTGACCATGAATTGCGCCAACCCCAATTGTGACCATACGTTGACCACTGGCAAAAAGCTCTTTTGCAGCGAGCAATGTAAAAAGTCAGTTCAGAATAAACGGTATCTCCAAAAATTGAAGGGATACAGGGACCGGGCGATCAATGGCTTTGAAGCAGGGGAAAGTACAGCCGATGAAATAAACGAAACTATGGAAAAGGAAAACAACGAAAATGATTTCAGGATGCAGATTTTACAACCTGCAAGCAACATGCCTTCACCCTCAAAGGACCCAGTAGTATCCTTTTTCATCCATGACTACAAGGAAAAGCTGAACTCGGCCATCCGTGAAATAGATAAACGGGATGATAAGATAGAGCGGCTCAACGAAATAGTCCGGGAAAAGGAAAAGGAGATCGACAGCCTGAACAGGGCCATAGACAAAATGGAGGACGATAAGGAAAAGGGCAATGGCCTGGGCGGACTCCTGGAAGGATTTAAAGACGAGAGCGGATCCATCAACTGGATGGGCGTTTCCCAGGTCGTGGAGGGACTCGGCAAAGGAGCCGCAGCACTTATGGGCCGGGGAGTACCGGTGGCAGTTGACGGACTCGAAGGTGTGGATCCATCGGCAATGCCACATGTAAAAGCATTTGCGGACTGGTATGTAAAACAGAATACCTCAATGAAACAACAGGTATGGACCATCATCGAGGCCATATCCAACAAACCGAATTTGATTATGCCAATATTAAACATCGTCAACAATGGGAATACAATTAGGAGTGTTGCAGGACAATAGAGAAAAGGAACAACTGGTCAAAGAGATTACCGGAAAGTTGAAAAACATCGACAACCTGGAAGCTTTGAAAGTACTCAGGAAAGCCTTGGACAAACCCGGAATGGCCAATAAACTGGTCAAGAATAAATTTTTCATCCTCAACTTTTAAGTCATGATCGCAATAGGCGCCATCACCGCAGACTCAAGGCCCGATTATCACAATGGACTTCCCTGGGATGACTATTGGAACAGTGATCAATGGGTGATCTGGCATAAACGCCTGAAAGAACGCTACGGCCAAAGAAAAGCCAATGACATGGTGGCCGAAGCCTGGGCAAAGAACGGATTTTGGGCCATTCCGAGATCATTCAGCAAGTACAACAGCAGCTTTGTCAATTATTTTAAAAGCCAGGGCATGGATACCGGCCATATGGTCAGTAAGCTGGTCCTAGCTTCCAACGACATTGCCCAGGGAGCAGCGACCGGTATAAAAACATTGGCCAGGCTATCACCGGTAATCATTCCGGCTGTGGTCATAGGAATTGGCCTGGTAGCCTGGAATGCGTATGGGAAACCACTCATGAAATCAATCAAGAAATAATGAGCGATCAGAAAAAACAGGAATCTACAGATTGGACTGTGCCGGTGATTACTGGAACCGCAGCCGTCATCATCGCCTATCTCATGAAAGGCGATAAAGCTGTAACAGCACCAATCCAGGAATCTACAGAAAATGACCAGCCGGTTTTATATGCCTTTGTCAGTAATCCGAAGGGTGCCAGGATCTATAAAAGCCAGAGCAATGCGATCCATCCTATTTATGGAAACGGTCGGGAACCCATCACCATCCTAAGCAATGGGACCTATATTGGCAAGCTTACTGGAATTACCTATGAGCAGCTCATCCAGGTGATCACAGAAATAGACGGAGCACAATACGCTTATTGGGTCCATAAGAATGATGTAAACACCCTGGACAAGGCAGCAGGGAGCATGGATCAGTTGCGGGAAAAACTGCAAAGTGATCTGAAAGCCATAGCCAATACATTTTCAGAAACGCTGGTCAATAAAATCTTTGGATAACAATGGCCTATTTCGATCCCATATATCAGATAGTAGTCAAACATGAAGGCGGGTACGCCAATGTCCCCGGGGATAAGGGGGGAATGACCTATAAAGGCATTGCCAGAAACATCCATCCACGGTGGTCGGGCTGGTATATCGTGGATGGTGAAATCCAAAAGAATGGAGGTGGTTTGCCGAGAAATCATTTCATTGACAACCCTTATCTCGATGTTCTTGTCCGTGACTTTTACCTTGATCTTTACAATAAATCCAAAGCCGGAGATATCATCAATCAGCAAGTAGCTGCATTGTATTTTGATTTTTATGTAAACAGCGGTAAAGCCATTCGGGAGATCCAAAAGGTGCTGATATCAGAAGGATTTCCGATTGCCGCAGATAACCTGCCCGGCATGCAGACAGTGAATGCCATCAACAGTCACAATAACCAGGGCCGCTTGCACGAGCTGATCAAAATGCGCCGGATCTCCTATCTGAAAGAAGTGGCTCAATATGGGTCGAACAGGCAGTTTCTTCCCGGATGGCTCAAACGGGTAGCGAGCTTTACCGCAAAGAATGAAACCAGGGTCAAGCTTGGAATAGGAACGCTTATCATCATTGGAATAGGTATTTTTTTAATAACAAATAACTCATAGAACGCATGAAAGACTTAAAAACTAAAATAAATATGAAGTACACTAAACTGATGAAATTTATAAAGACCTGGAATGAAGGCATTGGATTTATATTATCCCTGGCCATTTTTATTGTGAGCCCATACCTGTTGAGGTGGTGGGATCCTGCGTCCGGAAGCTTTGACACCGGTGTGATCCAGGTGGCCATTGTCGCCCTGATGCTTTTCCAATTCTGTGGTATTGTAGCCTGGTTTACCTTCCGGCTCAATTTCCCGAAGATGCACCGGTGGTTCGATGATGTGATGGAAGAAGATCTGTTGACCGGTTGCAAGTATGAACCGACCAGGTACCGCACTATGGTATCCCTGGCCATTTACTTTTTTTATTTTCTGGTAATGACCTCAATCGTCATTGGCTTTATCGCCATGGATGTGACCTATTAAAAGATGGCCGTAGGAAAACACATCAAAAAAAAGCCGAGGTATTATGACAACCTGGTCCTTGCTGGTAAAAGACAGGATGGAGATAATTATCATGTCTCCTGGGAGGATGGCCATGGCCTGAAAAATGGAGGGATCCAGGTAAAGCTTAACAATGATACGCCTGGCAGCTATGAATCAGAATTGGCCCTGCAACTCCTGGCCGGTGCCGGATTGATTGACATTATTAAGTTCATCGTCAACAATGACCTGTCGGGGACCATCTCCATGGCCGGTAACGAGCTGATCATTGGCAATGCCAACGAGAGCGGAGTAGTGCGCAAGATCACGGCAAAGGGCAGTGCGACAGATATTGATGTAAACATCATTCCGAAAGGAGCCGGTAAATTGCTGGTCAACGGTGCGGAAATCGCCATAGACCCCGAATACCGTGAACTCATCGCCTTCAATACCGATCTCGACACCAACTCACCGCCGATATTGATGAAAGGGCTTTTAAGTACCTTCGACATGGACCTACCCCAGGATCTGACAAAAGACAACACGGATCTATTTGTAAAGATGGATGGCGACACCTCCTATACTGCCATTACCAGGGGAGTGACACTGGCCGATACCATCACCAACTTCCTGGCATGGGTAAATACCAATGTGACCAGTGCTGATAGTTGGTTTTATAAAGTGGGTGTATCACCGGCAGTTGGTTTTTCCGGTGAAACGGGTGTAAGAGTAATCTGGAAGCTGGCTTAGTGATATGATTATTACAGGATCAAAGACATACCGACGATCGCGATTAAATCTTAGCAGTGCGCTATCATTTGACGGCGCTGCTACGAAGAAAGTAGTTCCTGCAATTGACGGGAGATTAAACTTTGGCACGAAGGGTTTTTCCTTCAGCTTTTTCTTTGACTACAATGGCGAAAGTTCCTTTGCCTTCCAGTTGTACAACACTACCTACACCATCGACTTTCAGGCCAGCACACAAGGATCCTTTTTTTTTAGGATTAAAAATGCACAGGATGTCAGCACCCAAATAGCCAAATCATTGGAAGGCAGCAATTATATGAATGCCAAGTACCATATAACCTGTGATTTTGATGGCATCGATTACAGATTGTATATCAATGCAATTGAATCGGATAAAAAACCAACTGCGGTCCCAAACGGATCCGTTTGGGATTTAGGGGATGCTACGACCTTTACGATCGGCAACAGGATCAATGGATCAGATTCATTGAACGGCGTACTATCCAACTTCTGTATATTCAACAGATCGCTAACCCAAAAGGAGATATCATTTATTCATGTAAATGGAGGCATCCTGCCAAAGTCGGTGCACGAAGCGGTGGTCGCCCACTATCCATTGCAGACCGCATATTTTGATGGGGTTAATAATATGACCCCGGATGTAGTGGAGCAGTATAATTACGCCAAACCCAATTACAGTGTCCCCGCTTTGAGTACCTGGACAATAGCTGCCGGATATTCTGTCACTAATGAGCAATTGACTTATGATGGCACTCAGGGAGGAACGAGAGCTGCCCTTGTCAATATTGTTAATTTGAGTACCACAGACATTGACAGATGGATAAAAGTAAGATTCAATATAGTTTCAAACCCTGGCCAGTTTTGGGTGTATATTGGAGGGACAACCGATGACAGTTATAGAATCCCTTTTACGGGAACGGGCATCAGGGAGCTGTATTTTTATTATGAAGACGGAGGAGAAAAATTAATATTTGTCAACTATGCAAATAGTGATTCATCCCATATTGGAGATGTCTGGACTATTGACCAGGTAGAAATCATCCCCTACCTGATGGCCAATCATGGAGTACTTGTAAACTATACAAAAGATGAATTGGGATTGGGAGTTGACTATACAACTCAAACAGCCTTTAAACACTTTTTCAATAAGGGGAATGTTCAGGACAATATATTTCAACTTCCTGTAAAAGCTATCTATGAAGACAATATAGAGATAGAAAGTGGGTTAAATCCGGTCACGAAAGCATTGCAGTTTGATGATACTTTAAACAGGTACCTCCTGAGCCTGGATACTTTTTCAATACCCTATCATGAAAATGGACAATATACAATTCAAGTCGTATTCAAATCTTACAATAATCCATGGAGGGGGCAGGGGGATGATGATTTTGTCTTTGGCTTTTACAATGCGACGGCCACTTCTTTTTTCTATACCCAACTAAGACCTGACTCACTGACTGTTGCCATCAAGGACACAACCGAAGGTCAGAAAACAACCAATATACTGACTGACACAGTTTTATTTCCATCAACTCAATTAAATACCCTGACCATTTTAATGGATAATGCAGCACAAGGTTTTGGAGGTAGATTTGGAGCCGCTTCAGCGTCAGAATCTTCACAACTTTTTTTAAATGGATTTCTACAGGATACTGAGAAATCCTCTGCGCTGAGCAAACTGAATTGGAGTGAGTACATCGATAGCAAATCAACTTTTGCTCATAATGCATTTAGAAGCACATCGAAACCAGGGTTCAACGGAGCATTGGTATCCATGTTGGTTTGGGACACTGCCTTAGAAGACATAGAAATCCTGAAAATGAGCAATAATATCCTGCTTAAAAATCCAAGCATTCCCCAGCAAAAGAATTTACAATTCCACCTCGATTTTCAAAATCCAATCGATAATGCGGGGGTAGTGGAATTTAGAGATAAGATCAACAACCATGCCTTTAGGGAAAAGGGTTTTGGAAATATCACTGCGGTTAATAATGAATTAATTGACATAAACAGTTTACGATAATGGAAACATACACTTTTTCACATGCCGGTATCCAGGTCACCGTAAAGCCGGGAACCCTGGAAGAAAATAGCCAGGTCACTTTTTTAAAGGATGGCATAAGCAATGAGATGACCATCAAAGGCCATCGCTTAACGAACAAAGGGATGATTATTGAATACGGACGCATTCTAAAAGACCAGGCAGGTAAGGTGATATTCAGCTCCAGCCATGAGCTGACAGCACCTTTTGAAGATATTTTCAACAGCGTGGTCAATGGATCACTCGGCCCTGCCATCCACCGCAAGCACATCAATTGCCTGGTCATGGGCATCTTCGGTGTGTATTGCTTTACTCCCGAAGGAGCATTTATGCAGCCGGTGGACATCGAGTTGAGTTGCCAAAACGAAAGCGCGGCAGGAGCCGCAGACGGATCTGTATTAGTAAATGTTATTGCCGGAAGTGAATACACAGATCTTCAATACTCCATTCAGAAAGGAGCGGATACGCAAAGCGCCTGGCAAAGCAGCCCTGATTTTCATGGCCTGAGCGCAGCGATTTATACGGTGTACGTTCAGAGATCCGGAGCAGTATTGCCGTCAATCCCTAAAAAGCAAATTGAAATCGGTATAAACGAATAGCGAATAGTGTTAGATAATCAATTTAAAACCATGAAACCGGCATGGCCGGAGCAAATAAAGGTGACTTATTTAGATGATCAAATGCTCTGGCAATAAAGCAGGTTTACAAAAATATAGACAGATGAAAGTAATATTTATCATAGTCATTGTGTTGCACATCATTGCAATGACTTTAGCGGCAAGTCTCGCCTGGGGTCAAAGTGAATTACGCCAATGTGTAGTCCATTCCTATACCTCACAGATAGGGGCAAGGGAAGCTACCGGCCATAATGACGGAGAGAAAGCAGAAAAATACCTGCTCAGCACAGGACTTTCAAAGGGATATGCCTGGTGTGCAGCTTTCGTAAACTGGAACCTCATGCAGTGTGGGGTAATCACCGGTAAATCGGCATGGTCTCCTGCATGGTTTCCGATAGACCGTATAGTATATCTCAGAGGTAAAGCCATAAAAAGATGGCCATTACCGGGGGATGTATTTGGAATATGGTTCCGCTCAAAGAAACGCATTGCCCATGTGGGTTTTGTGGATACCTGGTCCTCCGGATCGGGACTGGTTACCGTGGAAGGCAATACCAACAAGGCAGGAAGCAGGGAAGGGGATGGAGTTTACAAAAAATGGAGAATGAAAAGCCAGGTGCACAACGTGGCCAACTGGATTAACGACTAATAATATGATGATCGCAACAGCAAAACAAAAATTTCCTTGGAATGGATTGATCCTTCTGATCCTTCTTTTCCTGGTGATGTGGCACCTGGTCGGGTGTTACAGTTATTCTAAATGTTATGAAAAATACGGGGAGACGAACTCTGAAATTGTTTTCAGGGAAAAGCTTGTCGAAGTGCCCTACAAAGTGGAAGTACCGGTACTGGCAGACAGTATAACTACAAGTATTAACCTGGACAGCATTAACAATTATACCAATTACCTGGTCAGTGTGATCGAGGGCCAAAGGTCAAGACTCCACTGGTACCGGGATAATCAAAACCGTTTGCAGATCACAGCAGAATGTCTCCCGGACACGATCACGGTGATGGACACCATCAGGGAAAGGGTGGAAATGCCGGTAACTGTCAACAATACCACATTTAAACCACCCAAAAAGCCAAAGCTGGCCTGGCATGAACGCATCTCATTGACCGTAGGCAAATGGGTGTTGTCTCTTTTCCTGCTGGTCGTCATAATTACCATAATCAAATGGGCCATCAGGATGTATGTGCCAGGTCTGAATATTTTAAACTGGATAAGAAAATGAGCAACGAAACTAAAAAAGCATTGTACGCAGCCGGAGGAGCCATAAGCGGTTATTTCCTGGCCAAAACCCTAAGAATGAAACATCCGATCTTATTGGTGATCGGGGGCAGCATTGCCGGAACGATTTCAAGTCAGCAAGGTGAGTGGAAACGACTATTACCTGGAAGTGCCGTCCTATAGTGCGGTACTCTAGTATTTTTTAATAACCTAATTTTTTAAATATGAAGGCAATTGTGATTACTCCATACAAAGATACCAGATCCGGCAGGACCAGGTATTTCGATCAGCACATGAAAGAGTATAGCTACAACCCGGCCATGGATGGATTGGGAAGCATATTCTCAAACCTGAATCCTTTTAAGAAAAAGGAAGGCGGTACCACCGTTGGGAATTTCTTAAGAAGAATGAAAGACACCGCCGCAAGAGTTTTCAAAGCGGATGCCTCCGGCAATCCAGGTCAGGAGATTCAAAAAACAAGGCCTTCGGGAAGTGCCGTGCCATCTCACTGGGCGGTGACTACGTCGGCAATAAAGGAAGATGATAAGATTTTAGGCCTGCCCAAAAAGACGGCCATCATCATTGGAGTTGTTGCAATAACCGGTATTTACCTGGTAAAAAGAAATAGCAAGTGAACCAGGTCGAAATTAACCGGGAAATAGAACAATCCTTAAAAAAGTACCAGGGTAAAAAGCTTACTACTGAGCAGGTGAAGTTTATCCAAAGGTATGAAGGCAGTGGTGGCCAGGGCTCTAAGGGAGCCACCGGTGAAGGCTTGCTGTACGAGTTTTATACGCTCGACTTTGTAGTCGATCTCATGTGGGAGCTGGCCTACCGTCACGGATTCAAAGATGATGAAACAATCCTGGAACCCAGCATTGCCACCGGCAGATTGATCAGACCTGCAAAGGACTATAAAAAGGTGATAGGCTTTGAGATCAATCCGGTAAGCGCAGAGATTTGCAGATTGAGCTATCCCGGATGCCAGGTCTATCAGGGTTATTTTGAGAAAGCCTTTTTACAAGCTCCGAGATATACGCTGAAAGTCCCACCAAAGAAAGTGACCTGGATCGATGAGTACCCCTTTGGCCTGGTCATTGGGAATCCACCCTATGGGATCTATAAAAATATGTATTCCGGCTACTTCGATAAAAAGCTGTTCAAGCAAATCGAGATCTTTTTTATTTACCAGGGATTGAGGATGCTCAAACAGAGTGGCCTGTTGGTGTTCCTGGTAAGCTCCAACTTTATGCGCAATGGGGATAAGTACAACTATGCCAAAGAGCGGATCGGTGAAATAGCCGAATTGGTGGATGCCTACCGCTTACCCAAAGTATTTGCCTATTCCGATGTACCCACAGATATACTAATTATCAGACGAAAATGAAAAGTTTAGAAAAACAATTGAAAGTAATTGCCAGGGAAACACTCAAAAAATGTGATCCCGGAAGTACACCAACTATTTGCAGGATGATTGCCGAAAGTGGCATGGTGAAAGTAGAGGAGCTGGTCATCAACTATGCGGTAAAAAACAATGTGGGCATTCCATCTGCCATTGGACTGTTAGAAAGTGAATTAGGATGACACCGGCACAAAGCAGGCTTAGATTAAAAACCATTGAGTATTTGTTAGCTGCGATATCCAGTGGCAAAGGCGATAAACTATCTCCAAGGGAATTGCTCAAGCAGGGCTATATTCATTCAAGCCTGGAAGCAGAGGTAAAAAGATTTAAGGAGGAACTATGGGAAAAGTATAAAACCCAGGGTCAGCCTTTATCCTTCAGAGAGCTTTCGACATGGAATACCTGGTTTGCCATGCATCCCGAAAAAGTAGCCGGTAAAGAAGTAGTTACAACATCCTTTCACTTTCCATTGCAGATAAAAGCAACCAAAGAGGATATTATCAGGATGATCCGTTCAGGGATGGCTGAGACGCAAGATATTGCGTCTCCACAGTCTCCACAGTCTCAACCTGTAAAGCCGCAATATTTTGCGGTTCATCAACAGTATAGCAGTAAAACCACACTAAAAATGAAACTAAAAGCCAAAGCCATCAAAGCTAAACTAAAACTATCCAGACAAATGAATGGATTAGGTGCATTGTCCGGCACTACAAAAGCCATGATCCATGACAATAGGATTGCTGTTCAATCCGTGATCAACAAAAGTCTGCAAGGACTATCAGGTCCCGGCCAGGATCTTCTTTCCTTCGATGACATCATCACGAATTACAACAAAGGCATTTCCGAAGAAGAAATACAAGCCTGGGTATGGTATAAGCGCAAGCAGGGAGAACCCATGAAAGGATGGGAAAATTATTTCATTAAAGAAGGGCTGAACGGATTAGGGCTCATAAGTCCCAAAAGCAGACTGGGTAAAATGGTGAGTAACGAAGTGCTGTTCTATCACGATGGTGAATTGCTGCCCTACCCGATCTATGCCTATGGCAATATGTATGACCGGGAATTGCAGTTGAGTAAAGATAGGGATGCCATCATTCAAACCTTCGGGCAACAAACCTATGACAAGCATGCAAAGGTGATAGCGGAAGCCAAACCAAAGACCATTTCCGTTATGAATCCCGATGCCAGGGAAAGGCCAAAGATCCTGCTCATATCCAGCTTTGCAAGAAAGTTCACAGTATCCAATCTTCGCGAGGATACCGGTGTAGAGCTGGCAGAGGAAATGAATTTACCCGATGCATTCGCCTATTGGTTGAAAGATGGAGTTCGTGACAGCGAATTGCTGCACGTATCAAAATACGAGCTCTGGTATTACTATTACAAAGCTCAAAATGTACCAAGGAACTATTCCAAAGATCAGAAAGATAATATTGCCAAGTACGCACCCCTGGAAGGAGAACAACTCTTTGCCAGGTTTTTAAATGAAGCCCTGACAACTGATACTCAACAAAAGCTGGATATATCATGGAACAGGCTTTATAACGGATGGTCTAGTGTACCCTACCATAGGATCCCGATAGGTTTTGAGTGTTCAGCTAAGTTCAAGCAGTTTGACTTTCAGTTCACACCGATCCAAAGAGAAGGCATAGCCTTTATGAAAGCCGTTGGTTCCGGTGTGATTGCCTATGATGTAGGTGTAGGAAAAACAGTAACGGCCATCATCACCCTGGCCAATGAGATCTATTCCGGTAAGTGCAAACGACCGGTAATCGTCGTGCCCAATCCGACCTATCGCAAATGGATCAAAGAGATCTTTGGCTATGAGGACGAAGAAACCGGTGAATTTGTAGCCGGGGTATTGTCGCACACAGGAGTGAAGCTCAACGACTGGTACAACCTGGGAACCAAGATCCTGAAAGGCATTGACCTGACAAAACCTGTTCCGGAGAAATCAATCACCATGCTGACCTATGAAGGATTTACCAGGTTGGGTTATTCCGAAAAGTTGATGAATGACCTGTTTGGGGAATTGTCAAAAGTGCTGGCACAAACAGATGATAATGACAAATCGCGGCGGGACCTGGAGAAGAAATACCAAAAGTTCCGCGAGCTGATTGGCACTGGTAACAAAGGTACCGTGGTCGATGTGGATGGAATGCTGTTTGACTATCTGATCATAGATGAAGCGCACAATTTCAGGAATGTATTCAGCTATGTACCCCAGGATGAAGAAGGGAATAAAAGATTCAACATCCAGAGCGGTGAAAGTGCCAGGGCACAGAAAGCATTCTTTATCTGCAACTACATCCAGCGTACCTATGGCAGCAATGTCATGCTGCTCACAGCGACACCATTTACCAACAACCCAGTAGAGATCTTTTCCATGACCTCCCTGGTAGGGTACAACACCATGAGGCACATGGGGATTGACAACCTCTATACCTTTATGGAGTTGTTTATCCTTCAAAGCCTGGAATATGTAAACAGCTATGACGGATCCATCAAACAGGCTCATGTAGTGAAGGCCTTTAACAACCGGTTGATCCTTCAAAAGTTGATCTTTAACCACATCAACTACAAGACAGGAGAGGAAGCCGGAGTAAAACGACCCTGCAAGATCAATTTGCCAAAGACCACATTCACAGATCAGGAAACCGGATTGGTCCGAAAGTTACCGGCAGATCAGCAGATCACGACCTACCTGGAAATGAACGAGGCCCAGGAAGAAAACCAGGCAGCAATTAACGCCCTGGCAAAATCCCATGGCTCATCAGTTTCAGAACGGATGGGCAACATCATGAGGGCATTGTCCGGTAGCCTGGACAATGCCTTATCCCCATACATTTATGACAAAACCTTTCCCGAAACCGCTCAGGAGTTTGTCAATGGAAGTCCAAAGATCAAGTATGTATGTGAGTGCATCAGATCCGTAAAAAAACATCACAAAGCAAAGGGAGCACCGGTATCGGGCCAGGTGATCTATGCCAACCGGGGCAAAGACTGGTTTAAATACATCAAGCAATACCTGGAAGAAGACCTTGGATACAAGACCGGCATCAAGTACAACAAAGGTAAAGTAGATGAGGTGGAGATCATTGTATCGGGCATCAGCCAGGAAATGAAAGAAAAAATCAAAGATGCTTTCCTGGATGGTGTGTGTAAAGTAATTATTGGTACGGCTACCATTAGAGAAGGAATTGATTTGCAGAAATACGGGACCGTCCTCTACAATATGTACCCCGATTGGAACCCGACCGATGTCAAGCAGCTGGAAGGCCGGATATGGAGACAGGGCAACAGTTTTGGATATATCCGTTCGGTAATGCCATTGGTACAAAACTCCATGGACGTATTTGTATTCCAAAAACTCGAAGAAAAAACCTCAAGGCTCAATGACATTTGGTATCGAGCAGACCGGGGCAATGTATTGGATGTGGAAGCGCTCGATCCGGAAGAAGTAAAGTTTGCCCTGTTTACAGATTTGATGGAATTGGCAAAGATTGTAATTGACAAAGAGGAAAAGGAGATCAACCGGAACATCAACATCCTGGAAGAAGATCTGAGCGCCATTAAAAAGATCAACTATGCCATCCATAACAGAAAGATATATCGGGAGAAATGCACAACGTATTTACAGGAATGGAAAGAAGGACTGAAAGAGTTTCCAACACAGATCGAGCGATATGCCCAACGATGGCAGGTTTCACCGGCACAAATGAACGAGTATGAAGATCGAAGCAAAGAGTTAGTAAAAACGATTGAGCAATTCCAGGAAGCAGCCAATCAAGACGATAAGGAAATGCTGGCCATAGCCAGATCAGTTCGTGGATCAACCTTTGCAAATAGATTTGTAGTTCAGCCGCATAGTTATGATTGGGATATGTACAAACAATACATACTCGAAGTAGCCAAATCAGAAAGGACGGTACTACAACAAAAGGGATATACCATCGACACCGATTTTGAGGAGATCAAAGCCGGTATCCAAAAAGAGATCGATGCCAAAATAGCACAGTTAGCAGGTATAAAAGATCCTAAAAACTACGAGCGGATCATGCAGGAAATCGCCCGGAAGAAAGAGGAAAACAAAGTTGAGGGCCGGATCCCTGAGCTGGCCATGGAAGATTTTGCCAATCTCAATTACCTGCTCGATTACAAGTTTGCTGATATAGAGCCGGATGTATGCGAATTGCCACAGCCAGGAGAGACGCAAAATATTGCGACTCAACAGGCAAAGACGCAGGATATTGCGTCTCGAAAGGTAAAGCCACAAAATGTTGTGGCTCTGCAATTGAAAATCAGGGCCAAGGCAATCAAGATCAAGCTAAAACTGGCAGCATAATAATTTTTTATTCACAATAACAACTTTTTATCAAATGAATGCGATTACCATAAACAACTATCCCAATGTGATTAAAAGCATAGGGTTATCCAAACTCAACCAGGGGCAAAAGGAAGCCCATGAATTGATAGTCGAAGCGAGCGACAATTTCAAAAACCTATCACAATTGAAGGATCTAATGAGCGATCCCGACATCAAGGAAATGGTGGATATGTACTTTAAGCAGTTGGAAAAGTTCAGTCCGGTTACTAAGGAGTCTGAGAAAAAGCCAAAAGCCAAAGTTTCCGTCTCTAAAAAGAGCGGTCCGGCAAAAAAGAAAACAACGGCGAAGAAAAGTAGCGTTAAAACAAAACGTGCCAAACCTACCGGAAGGCAGGCGAAAAGCTCGAAGCTGAAAGCTCGAAGCGCAAAGGTAAAAGCCCACAAAAAGAAACCTGTTGTGAGAAAGACTACTGCCAAATCCAAAGCTACTCTTATTAAAAAACAGGAAGCCAAACCGGCCATTCAGATAAAAAGGTATTCTGTTGAACTGGCTCTGATCAGAAGGATGCTGAATATGGTTGGAAAACAAAAAACGTATCGCTCTATTGAATTGCTTCACATGGCAGTTAAAAAAGGAATCACTTCCGGTAAGGTGAAAGATCACAAAGGCATCGTATCTAAAATCGCTTCCGGTACTAATACAATCATGACTGCTATGAAAAAGAGTAAGTTGGATCTGATCACTGTTAACCTCAAAGAGGAGACCAAAAAGTCGATGCAAAAGATTGTGCAAGGGGCTACCGAGCGATTGAGGGTGAGCTATCTTTCTGGAGTAAACACAAAAACCAAACGCGCTGGAGGTGGCGGCGAAAAAAAGTCCGTAGTTGCAACTGTAAATAAGGTTGCAACGAGGAAAAGAGTCACACCGTCAAATTCAACGGTTTTTTCCGGTAAAGATGGTTTTGTTCGCGCTGACCAGAGGAAAATTGTAAAGGCTCCCAATACTTTCCGGTTAAAAGGCCCGATTGGTGATTTTCTGGGAGATCTGCAAGCATACAAGCTGGCCATTACCATCAGTGGCCCCAGGGGATCCGGAAAAACCTATTTCACCATGGATCTTGCCAATGAATTTATCAATGCGGGTTATGATGTGGGCTTTTTCTCCATTGAACAAGGCGGCCTGGAAAGCAAAGATACCAGGGCAGCTATTGATTCGGGGATCAGTGCTAAGAATCAAAAATACCTGGCCGTTACCGGTGAAGTGAAGAATGGCATCGACACAGTGAAATTGTATGCAGACCGCTTTGATGTGGTGATTATCGACTCCTGGCAGAAACTTGGTTTGCCCAATACAGACTTTGACCGCTTACGCCAGGAACACCCTAAAACCATATGGGTAGTAATTTTCCAGCTTAATGCCGAAGGAGGAATGCGAAATGGAGTGGCTGCAGAGTTTGATGCTCCAGTGGTACTGAAAGCCATCAGTAAAGATGCATCCGGCATAGATAACTACATTGTCGCAGAAAAGAATCGAGGCAATCAGATCGATCAAAAATACATGATCCAAACCAAGGGTGTGAAGCCAATGTATGAGGCAAATGAGAAAGAGAGGAAAAAGCCTTAGGCTATGCCTAAGGCTAAGACTATTTTGCGCCTAAATATTTGGTTTTATAATTACAATCATTTTCCATGTTCTTTTTCTTGGTTTGAAAGTGCTTCGATAGAAGTTAGTTTTATTTTTCTTAGTTGCTTAGAATTGAGAAATATCGAACGTTGGGATATTAACACCAATGTGGGAATTAACTATTTCAATTCCATAAATAATCCATTAGATTAGCAATCTTACTGTGTAAGTACGTACAATTGCACCTAAATTATTGGGAGTAATGCAAAAGAAGATCAAACAATGAATAAAATATATAGAATATTTTAATGAAACTGGTAATAAAACATATAGTAAAATCCTTTGGGGAGAATCAAATCCTCGAAGACATTTCCTTTGAAATTGAACAAGGGAAAGTGTATGTTATAGTGGGAACGAATGGAAGTGGTAAAACAACTTTATTCAATATCTTAACAGGCTTTTTAAAACCTGAAAAAGGAAAAGTATTGTTTGATAATGAAAACATTTTAAACAAAGAAGCATATCTTATAAATACAAAAGGAATTAGTAGAACATTCCAAGATTTGCGTCTGATTGAAGAATTAAGTGTAAAAGAAAATGTAATGCTTTCATTTAAAAACCAAGAAGGCGAAAAATGGTGGAAAGCATTATTGCCAAAGAACAATTATAAAAGTGAACAGACAGAAAATGTAAGCAGAACAAACGAAATTTTACAAGAAACATTCATTAATGAAGTTGCAAACCAAAAAGCAGGAGAAATATCTTACGGTCAGCAAAAACTATTAACACTTGCTTGTTGTATTGCAAATAATGCTGACCTGTTTTTATTGGATGAACCTGTTGCAGGTGTAAATCCAATTTTTAGAGAAAAACTAATTACTGTAATAAATAAACTAAAAGAAAAAGGAAAAACATTTATAATTATTGAACACAATGCTGATTTTATAAGCGAAATAGCTGATAAAATACTTTTCCTAAATTCAGGAATGATTAAAGAATATGAAAACTATTCTGCAATGCGAAATGATGAACAAGTAAAAGACGCATTTGTATGAGTATTTTAAGTGTAAAACATATAAATACTGGATATGACAAAAAGCAAGTTCTTTTTGATATAAACTTTGATATAAAACAAGGCGAATGTGTTTTATTGGTTGGCTCAAATGGCTCAGGGAAAAGTACTTTATTTAAAGCTATTTATAGGTGTTTGGATTTATTTGGTAAAAATGGAGAAATAATTTTTAATGATGAAGATATAACCAAACTAACAACTCAGCAACTTATTAAAAAGGGTATAGTTTATATTCCGCAAAAAGATGAATTGTTTGAAGATTTAACTGTTCTTGAAAACTTAGAATTGAGTATTTTACACTTAAACAATAAAAAAGAGACCAATGAAAGAATTAAAACTGTTTTAGAACAAATATCAGCTCTAAAACTAAAGTTAAAACAAGAAATAAATAGTTTAAGCGGAGGCGAAAGAAAACAATTATCATTAGCTATGGCATTGTTAAATAAACCAAAAGTTTTACTTTATGATGAACCACTTGCTGGCTTAAGTAGAGAAAATATAAAATCACTTATAGTCTATTTAAAAGAAATTAAAGAACAAGGAACTACACTTGTGTTAGTCGAACACAGAATTAAAGAATTATTGCCTCTAACTGACCGAGTAATTGGCTTGAAATTAGGGCAACAAAACGAACAAGAATTAAATACGATTGAATCAATTAAAACATTTTTGATATGAACAAAAAAGGAATTTATTATGCAATAATAATTGCTGTTATTTTGATAGGTGGTTTTTATTTTTGGACAAACAATATAGAAGACTCTACAAATCATAAACATATAATTAGAATTGGAGCAGTTTTACCATTAACTGGTAAGCAATTATCCTATCCTGGGAATAGAATTCTTAATGGAATTAAACTCGCAATATCTGAGGTAGATACTTCTTCTATAAAAGTTTTATTTTTTAGTGAAGACAGCAAAGGTAAAACTATAGATGCAATAAATGCAACGCAGAAATTATTAGACTATAACAAAGTTGAATTTATAATTGGAGGTCTTTTAAGCAGTACTACAAGTGCGATGTTGCCAATTATTAATAAAAATAAAATCTTGTTGATTTCTCCTACTGCTTCAAGTCCAGATCTTGCAATTCCAAATGATTTCTTTTTTAGAGTTTGGCCATCTGATACACAAGATGGTGTATTGAGTTCAAATTATTGCTATAATGAACTTAAATTAAGAAATATGGCAATTGTTTACTGGAACAATGATTACACTATCGGTTTAAAAAATTCCTTTAAAGATAATTATGAATATTTAAATGGGAAAATTGTTGTCGAGATGGCTTATGAAGGTTCAACCGCTGATTTTAAACCTATAATATCACAAGTAAACAAGTATCATTTAGATGGTATTTATTTACCTGGTATCCCAACAAGTAATGCACAGATTGTAAAAATACTAAAAGAACAGAACTCAAAATTAACTATATTCTCAAACCTTGCAGCACAAGAAGCTATTTTTAGAAATATAGCTGGTGAAGCAATAAACAATGTATACTTCACTAATTTAAAATTTGATAAAGACTTATTCACTAATTCTTTATTTTATGTTAGTTATAAGAAGAAATTTAATGAGGAGCCAGATATTCAAAGTTTGAAAGGTTACGAATCAGCTAAAATTATTCTCGATGCAATTAGTAACGGATATTATAATCCTAAAAGGTTTCAAGAATATATTAATTCAAAAGAATATTTTTCTTTTTATTCAGATACGATACGTTTTGACATAAATGGTGATGCAAAAGTTAAGTATAGTGTTAATAAATATGAATTAGGAAATATCATAACTGTTCTTGAGAAATGAAAAACATGTCCTTACAGCCTTTAATATATTCAAAAGTTGATTATTGGAATCAATTTAAACAAATAGATGCTAATTTACATTCTCATACATCTATCCCTACAAAATATGCATACTTGGGTTGGCACGGCGCAAAGATTTGGTATAAACTTAAAGAAAATGTCCATTCAAAACTGTCCAAGACTAATGAACTGTTAAATAAACATTTACCATCAATATTAGATACTGTTTTTGGTTCAAAAACAGGTAAAAAAAGAAACTCTTCAGAAGCAATTAATATTATTTCGTTAGGCATTGGTAGTGGAGATGAAGATTTACATTTCTTATCAATAATGAATAACTTAAAAGATAGCCTAAGTTCAAAAATAAATTATTATGCTGTAGATTATTCATCTGATTTATTATTTTACAGTTTAAGAAGATTAACAGATTTTTATACCAACCTTATTACACCACAAATAAGAATAAACAAACTAATGGGATTATGTTTTGATATTGATTATCCTTGGGTAACTCATTCAATTTTCAAAAGCAATTCAAGATATAATAAATACAAACTTTTTCATTTATTAGGGTTTACATTGGGGAACAATAGCGAAGAACCATTTTTACGCAATATCTTGGCTTTAATGAAAGAAGATGATTATTTGTTATTTGACATTGATTTTTCTGCTGATGATGATAAGATTATAGAATCTGTTCACAAATCGTATCAAAACAAAACTGAGATTTCAAATCAGTTTTTACTTAACTCTATATATTATTTGTCGCAAATTATAAGCCGTACAAGAACTACTAATTCTTTTGCAGTAAGTGTTCCAGGAATTAGTGGTGTTGAAATAATTTATGATGAATTAAAATACCTTGTAAGCCAAAGTGATATCCCAAATACAGTTTCCTTAACAAGGAAGCATAAATATCATAAACATAGAGGAGGTAATTTTAGCGTTGATGAATCTATTTGCGATTTTAGTAATAAATACAAATCTACAGATTTTATTGAATGGCTTAAAAGAATGTCATCAAAACTTGGGTTTGAAATATCAAATCCTGCCATTCCCATTTACAAGTCTGACTCTGGATTAACCGGTCTTGTTCTTATAAAAAAGGTAAAAGTGAAAAGTAAGAAGGGGCAAGAAGTATCATTTTCAGATTCTCATAATTTACAAATAAGAAAATGTATTACTTGGTTAAACAAAGAAAAGCATCTCTATAAAAATCCAGTAGAAGTTACAGATTTAATAGGATTAAAAGATAAGTGGTCAGATAAACTCATAAATGATATAACTAATGAAAATTGCACAATATCATCACTAATGAATTATTATAAGGATAATTTAAAAAACTATATTAATGATTAATTACAAAGACATAAAACTCATAAGATTCTATGATATATTGTCTATACTTCTTTTATCAACTTGGATTAATCTTATAACAAGTGAAAGTTTTAATTTTTCGCCTTTATTATTATTGAAATTGGGTAAATATGGGTATTCATTATATTTTATTATTTCATTTGTGTTTTTTACATCAGAATTAAGGGATAGTTTAGAAGATGTAAGAAGAAGTGAGAAAGCGTGTGAAAATGATGCATACTTGATTTCTTTGGATAGTAAAAAGAAAAAAATTAACACATTAGTTACACATATTTTCTTGGGGCTTTGTTTATTTATAATTTTTGAAGCTTTATTGGTATGGATTTAATTTTTAATATTTTTTACTATTCTTTACTGTTATTTTTATTAAATAAGTCTTTTCAAATTATTTATACAGTTAATAAATTCTTTCATATTGCCCACGCAATAACGATAACTTTTGGAGCATATTTTACTTATTTATTTTCAATACTATTAGGTTTTAGTACATTATTATCTATTCCACTGGCAATTGTAGCTTCAACAATTATAAATATAATTATATATCAAATAATTTATAACCCTTTAGAAAATAAAAAAACACAAAACTGGCAATTGTTAGTCGCATCATTGGGTGTATATATTATATTACAAAACTTAGTTTCAATGTGCTTTGGAGACGACACCAAAAGTTTCCGTACGTGGAAGGTAAAGGGAGGTCATCAGCTTTTAGAAACATATATTACAGATGTTCAAATTATAGTCATTATCGTGAGTGTAGGTCTATTAATTTTTAGTTATCTATTTATAGAAAAAACAAACATAGGCAAACAACTAAAAGCAGTTTCATCTAATCCAAGTTTGAGTGATATTTTTGGTATTTCTACCAATAAAGCCATTCTATACAGTTTTGTTTTAGGTTCGGCATTAGCATCTGTGGCAGGTATTCTTATTGCTGCAGACATGGATATGACGCCAACTATGGGATTTAATTGGTTGCTTTTTGCAGTTGTTGCTATGATAATTGGAGGTATGGGGAAAATGCGTTATTTGTTTTTAGGCACTTTACTATTGGCAACAGCACAATATTTATCTGCATATTATTTAGATAGTAAATGGATGAATGCAACAGCTTATATAATTCTAATCGTTTTCTTATTCTTTAAACCTTATGGTTTTAGTGGCAAGAAACTTAAAAAAGCAGAATTATAATGGACTATATTTTACATCTCGCTATATTAGTCGCTATTTATACGATACTTTCCCAATCATTAAGTATTGTTGCAGGATATAGTGGTCAACTTTCTCTTGCTCACGCTGGTTTTTATGGTATTGGTGCTTATACAACAGCTTTGCTTTCTGTAAATTTTGGTTTGTCGGTTTTTTTTACTCTGCCCCTTGCAATGTTACTTTCAGGTATTATTGCTTTTATTGTTTCAAAAATTGCTGTAAAAACTGTAGATGATTATTACATCATAATTACTCTTGGAATTCAAGTTGTTATTTTTTCAATTCTAAATAATTGGCAAGAAGTTACAAGAGGACCTCTTGGAATTCCAGCAATTCCAAGTATTAAAATATTTGGTTTCGCTTTTGACAGTAAACTATCTTTTTTAGTACTTTCAGTATTCATCGTTGCTATTATTTGGTATTTGATTAATAATTTAGTCAAATCACCTTTTGGTAGAGTTTTAAAAGCATTGAGCGAAGATGAAATATTTACCAAAAGTTTGGGCAAAAATGTTTATCAAGCTAAAATCGTATCATTTACCATTAGCGGAATGTTAGCATCTGTAGCAGGTGTTTTATATGCCCATTATATAAGTTATATTGACCCAACAAGTTTTACAATAGATGAATCAATTTTCATTTTAAGTATTGTAATTATTGGTGGAATGAGAAACTTGAAGACTATATTTTTAGCTACGGTTTTTTTAGTGTTACTTCCAGAAGCACTTAGATTTATTGGAATGCCATCAAACATAGCAGCTAATATGCGACAAATTATATATGGAATAGCTTTAATATTAGTAATCTTCCAATATGGCAACAGAAAGAATAAATTAAAAATGAAAAGGACGTGAAAGAGCCAACCCTAAAGCCATACACATTTGCAATTCACACGAACCAACGCATGACCCAAAATTGCAAAAGAGTATGTCTTGCCCGTGCGGAAAAATAAAACCCCAAACCCTAATATGGACTCGTAAATAATGTGGGTTGAAGTAGTTAAATTGAAACTGTACTATGCATCACCTAAACCTATGGCAGGAAATAATAAATTTGAATGATAGGAATTGATCTTCAGGATGATTTTTCTAAAAAATCTTTTTATATAACCAATGCGGAAATACCGATATTTCTTATTTCCTGATTTTGATAGATGCGAAAAATATGGAGCATAAATAAACTGTTTAGGCATTCACTTAAATCCCTCCAAATTCTTACATTTTTTATTTCCCTTCTATCTTTAAAAAATTGGTTTAGTGAAATTATTATATCCCAATACTGAAAGTTTTGATGTCTTTGCCTTATTTAATAATGGTAAATAAATTTTCAAAGTTTTACTTTTGATTTTCCCTTACATGAGGCGGTAGAATTCTTCAAAAAAGTTGTAGAAATTTCTTCTATATTCGCCGCCTATTAATTGCCAAACAATACTTTTTTAATAAATAATTTTTTAACTATTGAAACTATTGGATATTCCGGTGATACTGACCCCTCTTCCGGTGATGTTGACCCCCTTGGTGGATCAAGGTTCAAAGAACTCGATGGTCTGACAATATTACCGTTTTTTTCTTAAACTTTCACCTTTTAATTCTACGCGATAAGAGGAATGCACCAATCGATCTAAAATAGCGTCCGCAATTGTTTCTTCACCGATCACATCATACCAATTGGCTACTGGTAGCTGACTGGAAATAATCACAGATTTTGCGCTATGTCTGTCTTC
>JAJRQT010000049.1 GCA_024280115.1 Bacteroidota bacterium
ACATTGCAAAGCTAAAGAAGATTTTAAAATATGATTATTTTTAGAAAAATAACAGCCTCCTTTTTGTCCACTTGAACCAATCGACTCTAAAATAGCCTACTTTTTGTCCATTATACCAACAATTACAATCGGATTATTTTTGTCTTTTGCAGATTTTGAATTGCAGGAAGATAAAAATGGCAACAGTAAAACAAAAAATATTAAGATGACATTACTTTCCTCAGAGTCACTAAAAAGGTGACTCTGAGTGGTTCTAAGGGTTTTTAAGATGAAGTATTACCAAAATCGGTGGATCAGTCATATCCAACTCTTCAGTAAATTTAATGAACTCTAATAACTTTTGAGGCTTGATTTTCGAGATATCTATTTTACTTTTAATCGTTTCTAATTGCTCAATCATTTTATATGCCTCTACTGTAGCAATAACCTCATTTTCATATAAACTAACAATTGGCATATCAGATACTCCCATATCCAGGTCATTGAGTAGGTGTTCAGCCAATTCCAACCTTTTAGTTTCCCTAAAATAAAACAGGTTCACCTTGCTATTGTATCTAAATGCAGTATAGATTATTTGATCATTCATCAATAACATTGGTGTATGAAAAGCGCCCTTCGTTTTATTGAATGCCATGAGTAGTTCGTAACCATTTTCATGGCTTTTATCAAAGAATGATTCCGGAAACTTAATGTCTCCAAAATCCAATATCATATGCCTGGTCAGGATATCTTTCTTATACATGTAAATAGTGTCATTGAATGTTTCGGAAAAAATAATTTCATCTTCATAGTGGGCGAAAATTACTCTTTCATCAAAGTAAGGTTTGTTGTTTGGAATGGTATCTATCAGACAATGTACATTTTTATCATTGATGGAATATCGGATAAATCTGCATGCAAGATTATCACCAAAATTTGTATTACTGCTTTTAGGTGTAAAAAATAAATAGTTAACGGCATCATCTATTTTATGAAAATTTGCAACATTGAACTCCACGTCAATGGATTTTATATAATTACCATTCATGCCAAAGCTTAATAATTTTCCTTGAGAATCAAGAATCTCAATAACCGTTCCATCGGCATTGACATTGAAATCTTGTGGGAATAAATATTCTCCTGGCCCTTTCCCCTCTTTGTAAATCTCAGATATCAGATTTCCATTCCAATCATAAACAAATAGTGTTTTTGTTTTTTCCTTGTCGAGTATGAATAAATACTGCTCAGTAGCTACGCACTTATCAATGGAACTTAAAATCGTATTACCTGATTTTTCTAACTTGATATAGCTGATATTATCAAATATTTCAGAGGCTTTTACCGATCGAATATCTGATTTATTAATTACCAGCGCCAAAGTAGAATTGTGTAATTCTTTATCAAAAAGCTGTTTTTTTTCTTTTATCGAACATTCAGAAAAAAAAACTAAAAAGCTAATGGGAATTAAAAAAAGTGATGGCCATTTCATTAAACTGAACTTTATATTCTTCGATGGAGTAACAATAAACAATAATTATCAGATAGATTTTTTTCATTTATTTATCTCATTCTTTATGACTTGTTCAAAATCTGGTAATGACGGATTAGTCATTCTTATAATTTCATTCTTAGCATTGACTATATATCCAATAAATGTCCAATTTTTTCTGAACCTGTTTTTATTTGCCTCAATAAATTTTTGTTCTGGGTCGAAATAAACGGGAGATAAAATCCTGTTTTCTTTCATGAATTCCTTAAGGCTTATTTTATCATTATGATCCACATAAAAAATGAATCCAAGTTCTGGATACTCCTTAATAAATTTATTGTATCTGGGCAGGTCGATCTTTCGCACATGTTCGCTGTAGAAAAATGCCACAACTTTCGTGCTTTTAGATAATTCATCTGCCATATTTCTGTCATTAACAGTATTAACAATTGATAGTCCCTCAGGCAGATATAAGACATCCTTTTTTTTGGAATTGCAACTAAAAATTACTGACACAGAAATCAATGTGGTTGATAGAAAATTGTTGATTGTAAACACGAATTCTAAGTTTTACTAAAATTATTGATTGATTATAAAGTTATAAAATAATCATTGAGCAATTTTGAAATACTTAATAACCGGATTTTTCATTTCCATTCCATCCTTTAATTCAGCAGAGGCCAAAGGCTCAAATTGATCAAAACCCATAAACAGAAACTCATTATTATCGCCTACTCCAATTGGTTCTCTGAAAACATAGGTATTGTCAGATTCTTGAAGAATGGCCTTTCTATATTTACCGCTAATCTTATCGTGCACAATATAGTTTATTCTTGATTCTTCACCGTTTTTTTGGAAGAGCACCACAATTAATGCATACCTGTCTCCTTGCAAAAAGTATCGTGTAAATGCAACGCCATTATTCAAAATCAACTCAAACCCTTCTATCCCTTCTTTCGACCAGTATTCTTCCGGAATACTGTATTTGCCATAATCAAATTGATATGCCGGAGCAACAGAATCCTTTGTTATTTCATAAATGATGGGCTGGGTAGATTCCCTTAGGAACAATCGGTCTTTTAGACGAACGAAATTATGCTCAATTGTTGCGAATGGATTTCCTGTGAAATCGTTTTCCAAAAATTGTCCTGCAATATTGAAATTAGATTCAAGCTGGTAGATACGATATTGATGTACAAACCTATTATGGCTTGTATAAATCTGATATTGGTTATTTTGCTTTTCTATATCCATAACACTAAAGTTTTCTAATTTCCTTGAATTAATAAATGCACCATTATGGGTATAATCGTAGATATTGGTTGTGGTGCCGGTAGTAAAAACGATAGTTACTCCATGTTTATCAACATAGAAATTTCCTATCCTTAAATACTCAGCTGGCCCTTTGCCCTTTTTTCCGATGGTGTTTAAAAAACTCCCATCTTTATAAAACCTCAACAAGCGACTTCTGTCCCTGTCGAGGACATAAATATTTTCTTCGAAAAAATTGAAATTCAATCTGCCGCCAAGCATAATATCTTCACCACTTTCCAGTTGAACTGTTTTTCCTGTTTCTTCAAATAGTTCATCAAACTTGACTATCTCAATATCATCAACAATTACAATCGGATTATTTTTGTCTTTTGCAGATTTTGAATTGCAGGAAGATAAAAATGGCAACGGTAAAACAAAAAATATTAAGATGACATTACTAAAACTATGTCTGCGGTACGAATTTAATACTTTCATAAATTTATAATTAGTAAATACGGTCAATCCTTATTTTAAATCAGCTATCATGATCACCGGGTTATCTGTAGGTTTTAAATATTTTAACTTCTTGAGGTGGACCGGAAGCTTTGCTGCTTTTTCCGGATGTGTTTCAAACCAAGCTACCACATTATAGGCTTCGATAAAGCCAATAAGTTCATTGTCATTGTTTACAGAAGTGGCATACTTTAGGGGAACAAAGTTGTCGATATCATTGTCATATCCTTGCTCATCTCCTTGCATCAGGACTATTTTTTTCTTTTTGTCATACACGGCTTGCCAAAACCCGTATTCATCATAAGAAAACCGGATAAAGAGGTACCGCTTTGATTCAAATAAATTGTTAATATGAAAATCTTTTTTCCGCTCATCCCCTGTCAAATAACCCGAATCGAATTGTTTTTCATATGATGGTTCAAACTCACCCAAGCCAAATACAAAACGTTGGATCAAATTCTCTTCAGTTACCTGGAAGAGCGTATCGCAGTACTCCTCAAAAAACATTAAATCATCTTGATGTTTATAAAATACTGAAAATCCTATTATAGCTCGTGATCCGTCTTCACTCCTAATCGCACGATTATATGTTTTCATAATATTACATTGGGTATCAATTAGTTTCAATCTTTGATGATTATTCTCTGGCATTTTACTGTAGTACAAAACATAAATACTATCTTTAAAATGATTAGGTTGACCCATAAAGAATCCAATTTCGGGACAAGTGAAACTCGGATTTGCCATCACCTCGCCTTTTACATTGTATTCTATAAAAATTTTCCGGTTCCATTGTCTGGCTATTAAAACTTTTCGTGAATAGTCATAGGTGTTATTATGCAATGTAGCCCGATATTCGTATGGCCCTTTTCCAAATTGGCCAATTTCGCGAATAAATTCTCCGCTTTTACGGTCGAATAAAAACATTTGTTTATAGCCAATAAGGATTATAAACTCTTTATCCGCATAAACACGTAGAAAGTCTTCATTTATTATAATTTCTTCAGGGGCTCTGAGTTGGATATACTCTATTTCACTATCAGAGAAAAAGCTAATACCGGCTGATGATTGTTTTTGTTGTTTATACGCACCGGCCAAATCAACAACCTGAACATCTGTGTTATCCTCATTTTTACTTGAGCATTGCACAGATAAATAGGTGAGAAAAATCAGAAACGAAATTTTAAATAATGAATTCATATCGTATTTTTTATTAAAAATCAATCTTTTAGCCGCACGATCATTATTACCGGATTATCTTCTTCCGAAAGCCCATTTACCAATTGTTCTAATCTTTGCTTGCCCTCCAGGTCTTTTACTTTCACTTCGTTAAAAGATTTGCTTCTTACATGCTCCTTTAATTTGAATGCATCAATTATTGAAATAATATAATTTTTATTGAATGCAAGCTCTGGCTGAAAATCCATTCCTCCATCTATGTCGTTCAAAACCCTGGCATAACTGTAAGCGCCCTCTTCTTTCTTATCATAAATTTGATTTCTCAACTGATCAGAATAAATAACATAACGGGAAGATTCCATTATTCCTGTCAAATAATTATAGTCTTCCATATGCCTGAATAGATCAACACCAGTCGCGCGGGCCTTAGCAGTAAGCCGTTTTTCTCCTGTATAAAAAATCGAATAAGGAAGAAGTGTATTATCAGTTGCCACCTTAAAAACAGTATCGTCATGTATCTCTGAAACATACAATTCATTGTGATACCAATATCGAAGATATTCATAGGGAGGCAAACCAAGCGTTTTATTTTTTAATTCAAATTGAAATTTATTTGGAAATAGGGCGATTGTATCGCCATAAATATCAATCATTATATGACTATAATTACCATTCCCCCTCATGTTACTTTGGTAAGTTAGCAGTTTCTGATCATCGACAAAATTAATGAACCTTGCATCGTGCTTAATTGATTTAAGCAATTCACCATTAGGTTTATAAATCAGTATTTTTCCCCAGGTGAGGATGGCGATTAATTGTTCTGATGGACTCACATCAAAATCTTTAATAACACTATATTCCTCCGGGCCCTTTCCTGTTTTTTCCAGCTTACCCAACCACTCCCCATTAATACTAAACTGAAAAATTGCGTCTTTAGCATGAAAATAAAATGAACGCTCTCTTTTGACAATCTTGTAAATAGTAGCCAACAAAGAGCTGTCCGTGCTCTCTAACGGAACATATTCGACAGATTTTGCTATTTTACTCAGAGGGATAGGTTCATCATTTTCGGGAATATTTGTAAGATCAAATACTGGAATTATTGAAATGGCGTCCTGGGCTTTTTTTCCACAGCCAATGAAGATCGCAGTAAAAGTTATTGAAGTTACGAAAATCAATACTTTAGCATTATTAGTAAATCTTGCTGCAATTCGTCTTTGAAACTTCTTCTCATTTATACTGGGAATAGTTTTAATTTTTCTTACTCCCGTTGCTTTACCATAAAAATCCATAAGTTCTGAAAAAATAATATAGACGTAGATTATGCTCAAATAGTTCGAGATGAAGTTGCGCAATGACATACACTCAATTCCTTGAAAAAATTAGATTGATTAGGTTAGTAATTAATTAACTATGGAAAAAGTAACAGTTGTATGAACTATTATTTAATGATCAATTAAATAATAGTCTTTCAAAAAGAGGGCTCAAGAGTATCCATCATGAATAATTTGAAATCTGTTGAGATAATTAGATTTCAGCTTGAAGAATATATCCTGTGTTTTCATCAAAGGCATACATAGTTTTATCATCTGCTGAAACAGCAATAGAACCAACATTATTTTCAAAAACTATCTTTCTAATAGGATTCCCTTCCCAGTCATATACATAGACACATTGTGTCAGGTAAGGATTTTCATCAAAATCTAAGTGACCGGAATAAGTCAAATAGATATAATTATTAGTTAATGCACCATATAGAAAAGAAATTCTTGTGTTTTTGTTACGAATAAAACTATCCCCCTCTACTAATCCTTCAGCATTAAATCCTTCCGGGCCATGAACCCTTTTTATCAAAGTTTGTTTTTCAGTATCATATATTTCGATGACATCTTCGAAGCGACGGACTAATACCAGCATGTCTCCTTTAGGTTTTACAAAAATAAAATTCTGCTTTAATTCATTGTAGGCAGGTAATGATATGTCGTCAGGGATATTTTTATATTCCCCATACTCTTTCGCTAATTTGCCGGAAAACAATTCGCGTTCTTGAATACTATAGTTAGAATTTGGGGATCCCACTCCATAATAATGAAGACTATCCTTTAAATTTATCCAATATTGATCCTGTTTAACAGCGAATTCATCTCGTATTGCAAACTCGCCTTCGGTAAGTGCTTTTTTCTTTTCAGCAGTCAAAATCTTTTTTGTAGTTATATCATATACCCAGAACAAATCACCTACTACCCCAAAACTCATCACTCCTATTAGTTCTCCAGGCCCCCTACCATAATTCAAATACCCACTTGAAAGGTCTCCTTTTACTAAATTGTAATTGAAAAAGAAGAAATTTGGTTGATTGGAAACATTCATACAAACTAAAGTAGAATCTATCAATTGAAGATTACAACTTATTCCCTCCTTGTATTCATAAATATTTTTAAAGATTATATGCTCTTCTATCGAAAACTCGGAAAATGTAATCGTTTTTTGATCAATTATATTTTCTGAATTGGTTCTCTTATCGCTGCAACCAAATAAATAAGTAATCATTAGACAGCACTGAACAATACTTATTGCTTTTTTTAAATGCATAGTTTGGGAAATTAAATTATCTGTTAAACAAAAACGACACGTATCATCTATTAATAATACTAAATAAAAAACCTGATCTATTAATTTAGGTTCTCCGATAGATATTCTTCCAGTGCAGCGGGCTTGATATCTTTATAGATTATCCTGCCATCACCGTCAAGAAGGTAATTGGTCGGGAATTTATTGATCGATAATTTGGATGATTCAATTCCATCGATATCCCAAAATTGCGGCCAAAGCAAATCGTATTTCTTAATCATTTTTTGCCAATTCTTTTTATACGTTGACCGGTCTGTCGAAATGGCAATAACTTCAAATCCTTTGCTTTGGTAACTAGCATATATTTCCTTGAGATGAGGGAATTGCGCTATGCACGGAGAGCAGTTGCTATACCAAAAATCGATAAGGGTATATTTGTTTTGTTTTAAAGAACTATGCTTCCAGGGGACGTCAAGACTATCTTTTACTGCAATGAAAGGGAATTCCTTTCCTTTCGAAAGTTTGCCGGCTATATCCAAATTCTGCTTAAGGATTTTACCGGTGTATGTATTTTGCAATGAATCTGAAAATTGCTCAAACACAGTGTCAAATATCGGTTCATAACCAAAACCATTAAATAGATAAATAAACTTCCAAAATGCGATATAAGAATCCGGATGACCATGAACATACGATAATAAAACGCTGTCACTTTCCGCATAATACCCGTTTAATTCTTTTTGCAATTCTATTTTTATTTTATTGGGTATTTTATTTTGATGGACTATAGAAAGACTGTCCCATTTCGACCTCCATAAAACCCGCTTTTCTTTTACTACGCTGTAAGCCTCTTGATACGCACCATCGTGTTCAATCATTGATGGGTTACTCACAGCAGGAACCTTATTGCTGGCATTTATATCACATACAACTTTTTGATACCCGGGTTCTATCACAAAAATACTTGAATAGTACCTGTCGCCATAGCTCAGTTGATATCCGAGAGGATAAGGGATTTTTCCGCTTATATGGAATTTACTGTTATTAATTGGTACAGTATAGTTCTCCATTCCTTTGGGATAATATTCTGTCAAATCGTGCAATTCTAACTTTACATATCCGGTATCAGCATTTATAGTACCATCAACCTCAAAATACAAATTGTTATCCTCCTGTGCATAGACATAACTATTAATTAATAATAGAGTGATGGCAAACATTAATAATTTCATATTTTTTCTATATTTTAAGACGAGTCCATTATCTGAGCTTTCCTGTAATAAGTATCGGGTTATCATACTCCGATATCTCACTATACAATTTCTTCAACGTGTCACGCTTAGAATCAGGGAAACTGTCATCCTTTATTGCTTTATCCAGCAGCTTTACAAAATCTAATGCCTGGTATTGTATTACAAATTGATTGTGCCGAGGGAAACTTAATAAAGGGCTGTTCAATTCAATCTCCAAATTATCGTAATAAATGGGGCTTATTTTTTGTAGTACATTATTCTTCCTGTTAAATATCAAATATTCGATACCCAATGTTTTTATACTCGAAGAATTCTGAGTAACAATACTTTCATATCCACTTTTATACAAGAATATCTTGTCTTTCCTCATGTGCAAAAAAGAAACATGGAAACCAATTGTTTTATCACCAATCTTTTGAGGTTCTTCAACTTTTAATGAAAATATGGGCTGCATTTCTGCTCCTTCAATTCGAAAAATTGTGTCAGACTCAGAGGGTTGGAATAGTATTGAGTTATCAGTTGCTTTAGTGAAAACAGGGGATTGGCCTGCCCATGTTCCGGGGTGCGGTACGGGTTCTTTTTTAATACCTTCAATTATCTGACCGCCAATGGACTGATAGAAGTAAAGATACCCATATCTCGAGAACATGCCGGGGAGGATTGCAAGTGTAGAGTCATTAATTGACAACAATTTACTCAAATAACCATATTCAACAAATGGTATATTTCTTTCATGTTGTCCACTATCAAGGTTATACTTGTCTATGTAGTTTTTAGAATTATTATGATACAAAAAGAATTGCTCATTCTCATCTATATCCCATGCATCAATTTGGGTAAATTCACCAGGACCTTTCCCTCTTACGGCTATGGTGCGCATAAATTTACCATCAGCGGAAAATTGCATTACTTTATCATTTCCAACAGAAATAATATATTTTTCTCCAACATACCCGTTGAAATACTTTATTAATGAATTATCAGTTGTTTCTAACCTTACTAATTTAATATCATCAGATATATCACTTAGCTTAAACGAAATTTCATCATACTTTTTAGTAAAGTCTAAAACAAGGACATCCTCCACGGCATCAACCTTATTTAATTGATTACAACCAGGGATTAAAGTCACAAAGCAAAGTGAATAAACTATGCACAGTATAGGTTTCATAACTTACAATTATTAATATCCAATTCTTAAAAATATGCTACTTCTTACCATTTAACTGTTTAGCTATAGGGATAAGCATTAGTGCTATAAAAATCTCGTCCTATTGAAATTTAATATCCAAAAATACCGATTTGGATAAATTATTAATGATTTGAAGACTAAAACTATTTTAACTATGAATATAGCGTGTAAGTAAGGATGTATAAGTTGAAGCCAGCCAAGGTTGAAATCTGCTTACAATAATAATTAAAAGACATATCTTGGCTTATTATTCTGGTTTTGTCAATTTGGGTTGTTCAGAATTTTTATTTATAAATTTACAGATGCCAATTTTTCGAATCCCTTGTATCGGTTTACAAGGGATTTTTTTATGATATAAATCCGGGATTGTTAGTTCTCAGCCATCAGAATTGTTCCCCAAGGGAAATTATAATGGCCCTTTCAGATTCTAAATTACTATATAGGCCTCACAATCATTTTCACTTTTGCGAATCTGTCGTGCAAGCTTGGAGTAATACATAAAAAGTAGGTTATTGGCAATGACTAATTAACTTACCCACAAATTTTTGTAATTTGACAAAAAGATATTCATACTTGATCATTAAAACTTTTTATACATCATGAAAATAGTCAACATCGTTTTTACGGCAATACTTTTATTGTTTATGTTATCTTGTTCGTCTCCGAAAAAGGAATCTATGAAAGAAGAAACAGGAAAGGCTCCTTACCAATTGATGACATTAGATCCGGGTCATTTTCATGCCGGTCTCATTCAGAAGACGCATTTGAAAGATTTGGATGACATAGCTTATGTGTTTGCCCCTGAAGGGCCAGATGTTCAGGACCATTTGAATCGAATTAATGGTTATAATGAGAGAGCGGATAATCCTACCCACTGGGTGGAAGAAGTGTATATCGGGCCAGACTTTTTTGAAAAAATGATACAGGATAAGCCTGGGAATATCATGCTTGTGGCAGGAAACAATGCAAAGAAAACGCAATACATAAAAAAGGCAATTGAAGAAGGAATCAATGTGCTGTCTGATAAACCGATGTCTATTAATGCTGTAGATTTTGAAATGCTGAAGGAAGCATTTGAGCTTGCCAAGCAAAACAATGTGATGCTTTACGATATTATGACGGAGCGTTTTGAAGTCACCATCATGATACAACGGATGTTATCTCAAATGCCGGATCTCTTTGGGGACTTAGAGCAGGGAACTATTGATAAGCCGGCTATTACCAAAGAATCGGTACACCACTTTTTTAAATATGTATCGGGTAGCCCATTGAAAAGGCCAGCATGGTTTTTTGATGTTACGCAGCAGGGCGAGGGTTTGGTGGATGTTATGGTTCATTTGTTGGATATGATACAGTGGGAATGCTATCCGGAGCAAATCATTGATTATAAAAATGATATTAAGGTATTGGAAGCAAAGAGTTGGTCCACTGAACTAACACCTTCCATGTTTGAGCGAGTTACCCATTTGGAAGAATACCCGGATTATTTAAGCAAAGATATTATCCGTGATTCTGTGCTTAATGTATTTTCTAATGGGGAAATTAATTATACGCTAAAAGGCACCCATGCGAAAACTTCTGTCATCTGGAATTATGAGGCCCCCGAAGGAGCAAAAGACACCCATTACTCCATCATGCGCGGCACCAAAGCCAATCTAATCATCAAACAGGGTAAAGAGGAAGGCTATCAGGCAACCCTGTATGTAGAGCGAGTTGGAGATGTATCTAACGAATCATTTCTGGCATCCTTAAATCAGGCAATAGACAAACTACAGTCAACCCATCCCGGTATATCCTTGGAGCAGGATGGAGAAACAATAAAGATCAATATTCCCGATAAATACAAAGTAGGACATGAAGCTCATTTTAATCAGGTAGCAAGAAAGTATCTCAATTATTTGAAAGAAGGTAAAATGCCGGATTGGGAAGTGCCAAATATGCTCGCCAAGTATTATACAAGCACTAAGGCTTATGCAATGAGCAGGAAGTGAAAACTGCGTTTACCTTAACCTGACAAATTAGAATGATTTAAGTTTTAACTGTTTGAACAAATCGTCAGTATTTTGTCAAGAGAAAAAAACCGGAAGTCAATTTCTAATATTTAAAAATTATCTCACCATCACCTTTGGGAAGGTGGAGTATTATTTTTTTCGCAGTTGGTTCATCAGAAAAATGTTCTATCGGTTGATCATTTAGGGTTATCGAAGTTGGCTTCACAGCTAAATAAAGTTCAAGTATCCCATCCTCTTCAGCATAATAGGTTAACTTACCAAGAGTGTATTCAAAAGTTATGGGCACGTTAGATGAAAGCTTCAAATCATCATCCTGATAGACAAGAGCTTTAGCTACAAATATCCGGTCATCATCCCAGGTAAAGGTGAGCGCATCAGTCGAGATGTTTTCAATTTTATACAATTGACCAGGTTTTGTTGAAAAAGCAAATTTTTTCCCTGTTGCAATTCCTGAAATAAAACCATTTCCGCTTTTTTCGATCACTTCCGGAGGTTTACCGGAAGGGGTTGTAGTTAGTAAATTTGCCATAACCAAAGGGCGACCATCCGTATGGCTGCTGATAGTAAGCATACCCTCCCGCTCCATTGGTTTTGTATGTTGCAATGTCCGTATATAATGTGGAGTTTCAACAGCTTTTGCAATTGTATTGGAGGGAGATAACTGTAATACATGCAGTGTCGCATCATCCTTGGCAATAGTAGATCTATTTTCACCAATGTGAATATCTTCCAGCCTCGCCGTTTGGTAGAGCAGGGTGATTTCAGCATCCTCTGCTGAAGGAACCGCTACATCCAGCATTAACACGGTATTGGGTTTGAGATATAGTACATTGCGACTAAGATCGCTTACTTTGTCCCAATACAATCTGCCAATGTTTCCTGAAGAAAAGGCAGCCTCTTTGCCATCAAGAAAATGAGACACATAAGCATGGTCATTAAACCCGGGGGCAAAATTTAAATGATCTCCAACCCGCTGACTTTGATGGTTACCGTTGACCAATATCGTCGAATGACCAACAGGCTGAGTAAACCAGGATTCGTAAATTGGGTCATCATAATAATTTGAATTGCTCAGCGGCCTTTCTTCAATGAAGATTTTCCCACGATCAGCCAACCAAAAGCTACCTTGATCGAGGTGCTGATGGTTATAGGTAGGGCCGGTTCTCATTACAAAAACAAAGTCATCATTTCCCCAACCACTTTTAAATACAGTAGTGCCCAGGTCCCGGAATAATTTCACAGGATTTTCTTCAAACGGATCTTTTTGGGGAATGTTTTCTGTATTAAAAACCACATCCTCATAGCTTGCTTTTTCAAATGACGAAGCCACTATGCTATCAGTAGTCAGTCCGGCGCTGGCAGCATGATTAGAACTGCTTTCTTTTAGAAAATGGTAGAACCAACTCAAACGAGGTTCCTTATATTTGGAAAGTAGGTAAGCCCAATTTGTTGCTGATTTGAGTTCCCCTCCAGAATCACCGTATTCAAACCATCTTTTATTTTTTATCAAACCGGCCCAAATGTACTCGTTATAGGTACCCACAAGTGGTTGAGACAGATTGATATGAAATACATTTTCTATCGAAGGTAAACTATAAGATAGGTTGGAAAAGCTATAATTATTGTAACTAAATCCTTCTCCCCAGGCACCATCCTTTGAATCTGTTACCTTGTTGAGGTATCGATTTAACTTCATTATAGCCCCGGTGAAATAGGGCTCAATATTCCTGGAATCTTTTCCATCTTCAAAGATCGCAGCCTGACACATCAATGATCCACCTACCGTCATCGCCAACCAGTTTGAGGTAGCTGCAGTAATATTGTCGTTGTAAACATAGGTGCGATGAACACCCTCCACAATATTTTTCATGATCGCCTTGCGAATAATCGCCCGTTCATTGTCGCTCATGAGATCATATACCAGGTCATATGCCTCTGCAACACGGTGTGACCAACCGCCCGTACGGTGCTCACTGAATCGCCCTCGTTTGGTTTGCCATGGATGGGTCCAGTTTGGCCAGGAAGCCAATCGAAGCAGCACTTGTTTCACATATTCTCCGGCTACCAAATCCGCATGAAAAGCATAGGCCCTGGCATTTATCCGTAGTGCTTCACCGGTGTGATAGATATGCGAACCCCATGCGTCCCAGGAAGGAAGCCAGACTTCATCGGGAAACTGATCCAGATCAAAAATGAGACTCTCTACTGGGATTTTTTCTCTTTGATCCTGCGCATTTTTTAATAAAGTTTCATAGACCGGTTTTAATCGAGCTTCTTGAAACCGTAGATCGATTTCTTTTTTCTGCTCCTCATCAAACAGTAACCGAGGGTGTTTTCCGCCTATATTTCTGGGTGCTATATGAATAGTAAATTCCGTATCAGCGATTATGTTGTTGTCTTCATATGCACTTAGTTTTCCGAGATACAGTCCAGCAGGGAAATCAAGCTTAATCGGTGATAAGGACCATTGCCCATTCTGCTGAGATAAATTGCCTTTAAACACCAGATCATTTCTATCTGTATAAGACACAATATCAAGCCTTACTTCTTTTGTCTCGGATGTCCATTCTCCACTCAAATGAAATGTGCTTCCCGTGTAATAATGATTCCTGGGAATATATGGTTTAAACTCAGGGAGGTGTAACATCTCCGGTTCGGAAAATCGAAATGGTGCCGTCCGGGCTCCTTTAAAAGTTATATCATCCAAACCAAAATAGATAGGCATATCAGGATCGGCGTTGGAGAATTTTGCCAAAAATGCCAAAGCATGTATTTTGATTTTTTCTTTACCGGCTATCGCGGGATTTTCTTGTATAAACTCGTTGAAATCCAGGGTCACCCATTTCCATTGATTGGTAACGAGTTCTTCCAGAGTGACATCCAGTTTGCCATATGGCCCGGCGGCAAATCTCACTTTAAGGTATGCCGGCGGTTGATGTGTTTTTAAGTAATATCTGAACCTGACCTTTGCTCCGGGGACAAGATACATGTCCAGCAACTTTTGCGCACCGGCATAATTATCCACTGCCGTATAGGGAGTCACTTTTTGCACTATAGAAATGTTGGAATCGCCAGGTACGATTTCATTTACTCTAAAGTTTTGGTTATATGCAATATCCTGCCATAAGGGGTAAGAGGCCCAGGCTCCCAGGTCTCTATCTTCAAAATCATCAGAATAAGTCCAGGTTTCTAAAACCGTACGATCCTGGGAATCTCTAAATGATTTGAGCCCATGTTTATCCTTGGGATTTGTAGCAGTAGAAATAGTTGGCCAAAAGGTTACAATGGCTAATAAGTAGCAAACATTAAAGGACATAAATTGAAAAGGTATTTATTGGTATATTAACGTAAATAATCTTAACCTCCAAATACTTCCGGATTAGCATGAAAAATACATATTAGTTAAACAATCCTCCCGGTCCCGGATTTAATTTAATTACTCACATACAAATAATTGTATAGGGTTACCCATTTAAGTCTCAAACGCTTGTTAACCAGGTAATTAATTTGTATCTTATAGAAAAGATATTGCATATGAAATTACTAAAAGAATTGGACAGAGAAGCCTTCAAAACTAAGTTTGGGACAAAGGCATCT
>JAJRQT010000050.1 GCA_024280115.1 Bacteroidota bacterium
GAATATTTTTTTAGGTTTAACCGGAGAAATCATAGGATTTCAATCTTAGATAAAATTATTGAAAGATGTGTACTACATGAACCTGTGAGCTATGCAATGATTAAATCAAATGCGATCTAAATGGGTAACCCTATTATTTAATATGACATCTCCGTGGAAGGGGATAAGCCCGGAAACAATCTTGGAAAAGGTGGTTTTACCACTTCCGTTAATCCCCTTGAGGTGGATAATACCCGGGGGTATTATTAGTTCTGTAATATTGAGAATAGTCTTATCTCCGTATTTTTTTAGAAGATTGTTAATTTGCAACATTCAGGTCGGATTGAAAGGATAACTTTTTATTCTTGCACGAAAAATCAATTAATATGTTCTGGAGCTGGTGGCATTTTCCTTTGGGAAATCTGCCGGAACCTCGAAGGTCACCTTCTTTTTCGCCGCCCATTCGCAGCCTCTGATGAAAGTAGTCATAAAACCGACACAGGATAACGCCAGATGATGATGGCCCATCACGGTATGAAAAACTCTGCCATTGCCATATTTTACAGTCATGAGAATAGGTTCGTTCCTTCCGGTTCCATCATATTCTTCTGAAGAATACGCTGTTGCCAGTATCTCCATTTTAAATGCAGGTCCACGCAACATATCGTAAAGTTCATCCTCAGTATGGAGCCAGCTCGATGGAATATCTTTCATAATCGGATGGTCAGTAGCCCTGGTTTCTACCACATATTCATGTTTTGGTCCGTGATGTCCTGCCTTTCCAGGTGAAGTATCCCGGATGAGGGCGCCTTTTTTATTAAAATAAATCATCGGACCGGCGGTTTCCGTACGCTCTCCCCAGCCGCCAAGACCTATCATGGTGTTGTACTGTTCCCATTCAGGAAATGCGTTATCCGCCGCATGAATAACTACAAGGCCTCCACCTTTATTCAGGTAATTTTCCAGGTTTCTTTTTGCCCGAATTGACCAAATATCTCCATCATAGGTTGAGACTACTACATCGTATTTTTTGAATTTAGGATTAAATTTATCCAGGCTTTCACCTTTCATGGGAGATGTGGCAATGTCAACCAGAAAAAGCTCAGAATCATCCAGTTGTTTTAACAGTACAGGCGTCCATTCTTTCCATTGCTTATGGTATTTGCTCTGCCCGTCAATAAGTAAAACTGTGATTTTAGATGATTTTTTTTTCTTTTTCTTTTTGGCATCCACGGTGGTTGAGATAGTTATTGACAATAAAAAAATAACTATTACCGGGATTAGCTTAAAAAACGTTTTGAACATCACGCCATAATTTTTGTTGCTCATCAAAGTTATTAAAGAAAACCTTATTTTTATAGCTTTGATATATTCACTTTTATTTATACAGAAGAAATATCGTGTTATGAAATTTGTAACTATTGCCATTCCGGCTTTTCTGAGCATTTTTTTTACATCAATCTCCATAGGATTATCACAAGAATACCACCTTGGAAAAACCGGTTTCATGGCCACTGGTGATGAAGTTGCTCAGCCATATTTTCAAAAAGGGCTTTTGCTTTTACATAATTTTGAATATGCAGATGCAGTTCAGGAATTTGAAATGGCTCAATTGCTCGATCCGAATTTTACAATGGCTTTCTGGGGAGAGGCCATGTGTTACAATCAACCATTATGGTATCAACAGGATTTTGAAAAAGGAAAAGGTGGTTTGTATAAACTGGGTGTGAAAGCATCGGAGCGGATAGGAAAGGCCAAAACAGAAATTGAGAAAGGATTCATTTCCAGTATTGAGTTGCTTTATGGAGAAGACTCCGATATAAAAGTGAGGAATGAAAAGTATGAAATATCAATGGCTGATTTATATGAAAAATATCCAGACAACGAGGAGGTGGCGGCTTTTTATGCATTGTCGATAATGGGGAACTGCTATACAGGAGAGGAAAAGGAAAAATATGATCTCGCGGGTAGAATATTGATGAAGCTCAATGCCGTAAATTCCGATCATCCCGGGGCATTGAATTACATGATTCATTTATATGACAATCCCACACAGGCCTATAAAGGAAAAAAGGCTGCGGATCATTATTTTAAATTGGCTACGGATTCCAGATACGCGTTGCATATACCTTCCCATATTTATTTGGCATTGGGTGATTGGGAAAAAATGGTGAAAAGCAATGAAGCATCATGGAAAGCAACGGAAGCATGGGTGAAGAAAAAGAAAAAATCGCTGGAAGACCGTGACTATCATTCATTGTGGTGGATGCAGTATGGATATTTGCAGCAAGGTAAGTATGCAAAAGCCCTCGAACTCATTACCAACCTCAATTATGAATCGAGGTACAGTGAGTCAGAGAGGATGCGGTTTCACCTTGCGATGATGAGGGGACATTATTTGGTGGAGAGCGGAAAATGGCTTGGAGGTGTCCCGGGAATTGAGATTTATACAAAAGGGTTTAGTGTCAGCACGAAGAATATGTGCTTTTTCATAGATGCCATGACGGCAATGGAAAAAAATGACTTTCCAAAGGTAGATTGGTATTTGAATCAAATGATGGATCAGCGCACTGTAGAACAAAATAGAAAATTAGAGTTCCAGGACTTTAGAAATTGTGGAACTATACCAATTCTGAAAACAACAGGATTTGAGCAAGAACTTGCCCTGGCCGAAGTGCTCGAATGGGAGTTGAAAGCAATTAAAGCTATGAAAACCAATAAGCTGGAGGAGGCGGTAGCACACATCAAAAAAGCGGTGGATTTAGAAGATAAATCGAGGTATGAACCGGGGCCACCTGTAGTATTAAAACCTTCGCATGAGATATATGGAGAAATATTGCTTGCGATGGAAAACAGTAATGAAGCCATTAAACAGTTTGACCTTTCGCTTCAGAAAGCGCCTAACAGGAGCCTGTCGTTGTTGGGGAAATACAAGGCATTAAAAAATCTTGGAGAAAATCAGAAAGCCGCTCAGATCAAAGACATGCTGTTAAAGAATTGGAAAGACGCAGATGAGCAGGCTCTGGTGTCGATTAAATGAAATATCTGATTACCTCTAAATTTGATCATTCGTTGATAAAGTCCAGCATACAACAATGGCCGATTATTATTAGTTTCATGGTTTGTTACCCAATTGGTTTTCTTGTATCTTGGTATAAATGTACTTAGCTTCTTCTGATATTTATTACAGATCATCGTCCACATTTCTAAAACTATATGACTGAACATCAAGACAAAATAAACCAGCTACTTGACAAACTCGATACCCTTTTAGAGCGGCAGGAAATTTTTTCAAGGGAAATTGACAATCTGCGAAGTGAAATAGGTGGGTTGACAAACCTCGCACTAAAACAAACGACTCAAAAGGAAGATATTGAAGAAGCGGGATCTGGAGCTGCAGTTGAAATAAAAAATGAAAAGGTAATCACAGACAAGAAAGTACACCAACAGCAAAGTACAAAATTTCAACCGCGACATTCTGCTAAAAAAATCGATAAAAAACCGAAGATTAAAATAGATCTCGAAAAATTTATTGGCGAAAACCTGATAAATAAAATCGGGATTGCCATAACTGTCATCGGTGTTGGCATAGGAGCAAAGTACTCCATCGAACATGATTTAATCAGTCCTCTCACAAGAATAATTCTTGGATATTTGGCTGGCTTAGGACTTTTGGGAATTGGAATGAAATTGAAGGCAAAGTACGAAAACTACAGTGCGGTCCTTGTCGGTGGAGCAATGGCAATAATGTACTTTATTACCTATTCGGCGTACAGCTTCTATGACTTGATGCCACAGGTGGTTGCATTTGCGTTAATGGTGGTTTTCACTGTATTTACTACCGTAGCAGCTATAAACTACAACAGGCAAATAATAGCCCACATTGGTTTAGTTGGTGCTTATGCTGTCCCATTCCTGCTAAGTGAGAATTCGGGAAAAGTCGCTATTCTCTTCGGTTATATGGCCATAATCAATATAGGAATCCTTGTCACTGCATTCAAAAAGTATTGGAAACCACTGTACTATTCATCATTTGGACTGACATGGCTTATATACTTTTTTTGGTATGAGTCAGAATTCCAAACAAGTGAACACTTTAGTTTAGCTTTGACCTTTCTTTCGATATTCTTTACAATATTCTACCTTACCTTTCTTGCTTATAAACTACTCCAAAAAGAGAATTTTGAAATTACAGATATATTGTTGCTCCTGGTCAATTCGTTTATTTTTTATGGTATCGGCTATGTCATATTAAGCAACCACAAAACAGGTGAACAGCTTTTAGGACTTTTTACACTTGGTAATGCAATTGTTCATTTCGTTGTAAGTGTAATAATTTATAGAAAAAAACTTGCAGAGAAAAATCTGTTTTATCTTGTTTCTGGTTTAGTATTGGTTTTCATCACCATTGCAATTCCTGTTCAGTTAGACGGAAATTGGGTAACACTCCTATGGGTTGCCGAAGCTGCATTGCTTTTTTGGATTGGGAGGACGAAAAATGTCTCAATCTATGAAAAGATATCTTATGTATTAATGGCTTTGGCCTTTATCAGCATTGTTCACGACTGGACAACAGTTTATGACGGATATAATATTGAAAATCCGGAAACGAGAATAACACCGTTATTAAATATAAATTTCCTTACTTCACTGTTGTTTATTGCTGCTTTCGGTTTTATCAACTTATTGTATCGCAATAAAAATTATTCTTTGGCATTGGATTCCCATAAAGGAATTTCAAAGATTGTCTCATTTTCAATTCCGGCGATTCTGATATTTACAGTTTATTATGCCTTCCGAATGGAAATAGCAACTTATTGGGATCAGGTTTACAAAGATTCTGCCCTGGCGATAAATGCTGATGGACAGGAATACCCCAGTTATTTTAGAAATTATGACATAGGAAGGTTCAAAACAATATGGATCATCAATTATTCATTACTGTTTGTTTCCCTCCTTTCCTTTGTGAACTTTAAAAAATTACGTAGTCAACAGTTAGGCTTAATTAATTTGGGTTTAAATACTTTGACCATCGCTGTCTTTTTGATTCAGGGGCTTTATGTGTTCAGTGAATTGCGTGAAAGCTACTTAGAACAAACGTTATCCAAATATTATCAAATTGGAGTTTTAAATGTCGGAATCAGATACATTTCATTCGTATTCGTTGCTATGACACTGGTTGTATGTTATAGATATATCAGGCAGGAATTTATAAAGCAGGATTTGAAAATGCCTTTTGACTTCTTGCTGCACATTTCTGTTTTGTGGATAGTAAGCAGTGAATTAATCAACTGGATGGATATTGCCGAATCAACTCAGTCATATAAGCTTGGATTAAGCATATTGTGGGGGATTTATTCCTTACTGCTGATTGCATTGGGGATTTGGAAAAAGAAAAAGCATTTGCGAATCGGCGCTATTGCATTATTCGGAGTAACCCTGATAAAACTTTTCTTCTACGATATTTCCCAGCTCAATACCATTGCAAAAACAATCGTATTTGTATCATTAGGGATACTACTTTTGATAATTTCATTTTTATACAATAAATACAGGCACATCATTACCGATGAAACCGGTATGCGAAACAAATAAGAAACAAATAAATTGAAGATTATTTGTTCCGGTAAATAAGCAGATTTTTGAAAAATATAAACAAATGAATTTAAAAGCTAAATCCTGTACCTGGCTACTTTTATTAATATGTTCACATTCCTATGGGCAGATTGAGCAATACAATTATAAACGTGAATTAAAAGGAATTACTGGCAAATGGCACAAAGTGGTTTTACCAAACGATATTTTTGGAAAAGTTTCAAGCAATTTGTCAGATATTAGAATTTTTGGTATAAATGCAAACAGGGATACGATTGAAGTGCCCTACCTCCTTCGTTCAACATCTGGGAAAGTATCAATTACTGAGGTTAACTTCAAAACCGTAAATATCTCCAAAAACGAAAATGGATATTATTTCACTTTTGAGATACCAACAAAGGAACCTTTCAATCAAATTGAACTGGATTTTAGACAACAAAATTTTGACTGGAGATTGAAACTTGAAGGAAGTCAAAATCAACAGGAATGGTTCACAATCGTTGATGATTATCGTATTTTATCAATAATAAATGAACGAACAGATTTTAAGTTTACTAAAATATCATTTCCGGATACCAGGTTTCATTTTATCCGATTGCTCATTGAAAGTAAAGAGAAACCAGACTTGATCATCGCAAAAGTTACACAGCGTGAGTTTACAGATGGAACTTATCGACTTTATTCCATTAGAAAAAATGAAATCACTGAGAACAAAAAGGCAAAGCAGACTGAAATCGAAATTGATTTACAATCGCTTGTCCCGGTAAGTTATATTAAAATTGGCGTTAAAGACACTTTCGACTACTATAGGGCTGTTACTATTAAGTACCTCGCTGATAGTTTCAAAACTGAACAAGGCTGGATATACCGCTATAATACACTAAAATCCGGAACACTAAACTCCATTGAAGAAAATGAGTTTAATTTCCGAAATACCATACTCAAACAACTTAAAATCCTAATTCATAATCGGGATAATGAACCTTTATCCATTGACACTATTGAGGTAAAAGGGTACATTCATGAATTGGTGGCCAGGTTTACGGAACCGGCGACTTACTTTTTGACTTATGGAAACAGTAAAGCAATGAAACCACAGTACGATATAGTTCGCTTTACAGGCAAGATTCCAAAAGCCATGATAACATTAAAACTGGGCAATGAGCAGGCAATTTACAAAAAGGAATTACAGATGACAGAGCCTCTTTTTAAAAACCGGGCTTGGTTGTGGGTAGTCATGACAGTGATAATTTTATTACTCGGATGGTTTTCAGTCAAAATGATAAAAAATAATTAACAACGTGAACCAACAGTGGTTTTTATTGTTTGTTGATCAAGACCTGTCGTCTTCTTTTGAAGTAGATTATTTTGTTGAAACCTTATTGACGGAAAAACTAAAAAATGGATAACTCAGTATCAAATAACCATAATGCAGTTTGCGCAATAACGGATTCAATTTGTTTGCCTGACTCTTAACTTCCGAGGATCGTAATTATTGGCGGTGGATTCACTGGCCTGGCTTTAGTTGAAGGTCTAAAAAAGCAATCGATTAATTATTAGAAGTTTCAAAAACAAGAAATAATAGTAGATAGAAAATAAACAAAGGAATAGTTAGTAGAACATGGCCTATGAATGAGCACAAAAGACAAAGCAATTTTTTCATGACGAATGAAATTTATTATAAAATTAAATTGCTATTAAGCCTAACCAGAGAATTTGTAATTCTATTAGTTTTATTGATTACATTCTTTCTGGCCATGAACTTTTGGGGACATCAGGGTTTTCCGTATTATTGCTTTTTTCAATAACCAAAATTTATCTCCTTGTATCCCATACTTTAAAAAAATTGGATACCCTGATTGAAAACGATCATTCATTCAATCATATGCTACTTATATTAGGTGCAATCATAACCATAATTGTAATATCATTCGCGATTGATTATTTATGTATTTCCGAAATTTATCCAGCGGCTTTTTCAGGAATTCAATATGACCAACCAATGGTATTCCGTTTTGCGAACTTGTTATATTTTAGTATCGTAACATTTACGACTGTTGGATATGGAGATATTACGCCTGTAATTCCTGTTGCGAAACTTATTACTGTACTTGAAATGGTGACAGCATTTGTTGTGATTGTCTTCATTATTTCAAAGTATTTCAAGAATAATTAGAAGATGAAAAATCATAAGCAACAAAAGCAAAAATTATCTTTAATCGGGTCTGTTTCATTAGGCACAGGGGTTATGATAGGTGCGGGGATTTTTGTCCTTATGGGTCAAATAGCTGAGTTAGTGGGTGATTTATTTCCCATAGCTTTTATAGCCGGCGCGGTAGTAGTGGGATTTAGCTCCTATTCTTATATTAAATTTTCCAATGCGTATCCATCGTCCGGAGGAGTAGCAAAATTCTTAACAAAATCTTATGGTCCCGGTACGGCAACAGGCACATTTTCATTGTTAATGTATGTTTCAATGGTTGTTTCTGAAAGTTTAGTTGCTGGTACTTTTGGCGCTTATACACTTAGACTCTTTCCTGAAGAATATGCCGGTTATGCTGCCTATCTTGGTGTAGCGCTTATTGCAATTGCATATATAGTCAATATTTTGGGTAATAAAGTGATTGAGGTAACGGCCACTTTTACTGCGATTGTCAAGGTAGTTGGAATCGCGATTTTAGCCATTTCCGGACTAATAATTTCCGGCTTACCAAATATTACCGGTACCTATACTCCAGAGGCAAGTGGGAATTTACCAGGGGGATTTGGATTTGTTGCTGCGCTAGCATTATCAATTCTTGCTTATAAAGGGTTTACAACAATTACCAATCAAGGAGGTGATATAGAGAATCCACATAAAAATGTCGGTCGGTCTATTATTATTTCAATTGTAATAAGCACAATATTGTACTTTATTTTAGCATTGTCGGTTGCCGGAGGATTAAGTATATCAGAGATAATCGTGGCAAAAGATTATGCCTTGGCAGCCGCAGCTAAGCCAGTTTTTGGTGAATGGGGTTCTCTATTGACTATTGTTCTTGCCATCATTGCCACGGTTTCCGGTGTAATAGCGAGTGTTTATTCGGCCTCAAGAATGCTGGGAATGCTCAGTAATATGAAGCAGGTACCCAACTTGAATAAAATGAGAAACCTTAAAAATCCAGCCCTTATATTTACCGTTTCCCTTGCAATACTCTTAACTATATTATTCGATCTTACTCGTATTGCTTCTATCGGCGCCATATTTTATCTCATAATGGACATAGCCATTCATTGGGGCCTTTATCGCTATCTAAAAAAGGAAATTAAGTTCAATGCTGTCATGCCGGCAATTGCGATAATATTAGATTCAGCTGTACTCTTCGCTTTTATTTACTTAAAATATATGAACGACCCGTTTGTTCTCATTGTAGCCCTAATAGGAATAGTTCTTATCATTTTGGGTGAGCGCCTTTTTATGATATCTCATACGGATAGTGAAGGAAAAATGCACATGGGAATGGATGATGAGGAAATGAATGGAATGTAATGACTTTTAATACAGCCAATCCAATGTGATAAGCGTTGAAATGCCAAACCGCATATAACATTGAACAAAGAACAAAATTTCGTGATGCATGCCGCAATTAGTTGCAAATATAAATATTGAGTACGATAATTAAAGATATTAATATGTGGCTTGAGCAATAGCCTTTAATGCCAAAAAGACCTTATGCATAAAATTAAAGTCCTAGACACCGGTTATGATTCCTTTGACTACGAACGACAATTGTTTGAATCTAATGGTTACAGTCTTGAAATATTTTCCGGAGAGAAAGGTGATATCAATGGTAAAATTGCCTTCGCCTCAGATGCGGACGGCCTATTGATCCGATGGATAGAAATCGATGAGCCATTTTTATCAGCAATGAAAAACCTCAAAGCCATTGTACGATATGGTGTTGGTTATGAAAATATTGATCTGGATGCGATTAATAAAACGAAGGTAAAAGTTGCAAATGTCCAGGGATACGGGAATCATGCTGTTTCTGATCATGCATTGACTTTGATGTATGCAAGCAACAGGATGCTGCCACAAGGACAAAAGGAGATCAAAAACAACTACGGCGAGCCTCCGGGGGAAAGGATCCAGGAATTTCATGAATGTACCCTGGGTATAATTGGCTTGGGCAGAATAGGAGGGACACTCTGTAAAAAGGCGGTTCATTTGTTTGATAAAGTCGTTGCCAGCGATCCATATATTTCTAAAGCCAGGTTCGGTGAACTAGGAGCAGAACAAGTTTCGATTGAAGAATTGATGCGACAAAGTGATGTAATCTCCGTCCATTGCAACCTTACGGATGAGACAAAAGGGCTTTTGGATGAGAGGTTGTTTGCCATGACCAAAAAATGCCCGATAGTCATCAACACTGCCAGAGGGCCGGTTATCGATCAAAACTCACTGTTGAAAGCCCTGGATAATCATCAAATCTTCAGGGTTGGGATAGATGTGTTTAATACCGAATTAGCCGATGAATTGCCATTAGAATTACTCAATCATCCAGCGATTATTTCCACGGGACATTATGCATGGTATTCCGTAGGATCCCACCGGGAATTGCAAAAGCGTGCTGCGGATAATTTATTGACGATGCTAAAAGGAGATACCCCGGAGGATTGCCTCAATCCATAATATATTTCTCAAAATGTCAGTATCATCAAGCTATTCAATGGCATGGTTTAAGGTGATCGCTATAAATGGACTTTCAGCTAACCGTATTTTGTCGTTCTACTTAAAGAGGCACTATTTTATGATTATTTCGTGATAATATTCATTATTAAATTCCTGAATAATGTCAATCTTTTTTTCATTTAAATATTTTCTAAAAAAAATAATTATAAGTTTTGTAGTAAAATGGGTCATTTTTTCGGGATTGATTGTGCCCGTTTCTGTTAATTTATGAACTGATGACCAATAGCCTAAATCACCAAAATTAGCATGTCCCGAATTCTTTATTGTAACTTCATAATAGTCATTTTGGCATACATGATCATAAATCAAAAAGTTTGGGGTAAAGAAATTATCATAATCACGGTCAGCATACATGCACATAAATGGAACATTTAATGTAGTATCAATTAAATTCCCCCACTGTGCACCATCCATATTGATTCCTGCCTTTACTCTGTTATCATAAGCACAAGCTTGTCCAACAGCTCCTCCTCCAAATGAATGTCCCAATAAACCAATCTTTGAAGTATCAACTTTATGATATAGAAAATCACCTGGATTTTCACTTCGCAGTATAAGCTCATCAATGACAAAAGAAATATCTTGTGCCCATCTATCGACACTCTCAGTATAGGGTAGCATATGCATCATTTCCTTCATGATATTAAGACTTAAAGAGCCATTCTGACTGGACTTAAACTCTTCTTGAAGTTTGTTCCATTTATCAAAATCCATCTTCGCGTTCATCTTTTCAAAGTAAGTCTGAATGGGATAAATTTTTTGATCTTTCCAGTTTACCAATGGCGCTTCATAAGAATGTTCAATCCCTGCTATTAAGAAACCCTGACTCGCCAATTCTGATATTATTGAAGAATACAGTTCAGCATTCCAAAGATACCCATGTGATAAAATTATTATGGGTAGTTTATTCTTTTTAACGATGGAAAGATTTTCTTGAGAAAATGTTGTAGTAAGCCTGAAATGAGAAAAAATAAATTTGGGGAGACCTTTACTGGCTGCAAATGCTTCCGCAAAGCCACCGGATAAATATTTTTCAGGATTTTCAATTTTTTCTTCAGACGGATACCATATTTTAATAGCAATCTTCCTTTTATCATTTGATTCTTCAGTGAATCCTTCAAGTCTGGTTTGATCTTCAAGAAAAATGCTTTTTGTGCCAACATTAAATTCTCCAGTCGGTTCAGGAAAATTAACTACCGGCAATAGAATGGATAAAGACGCACTTATTGCTATAAGAATCAGGATAAATACAAAAGTAATTTTCTTAAGCCATTTAATTTTCAATAAATTAAAAAACAATAATACTATCAGAAAAACTGATATATATTCAGGCACCATTTGCCATCTCATATTATCAATGATAAAATGTAATATTAAAGTGGATAGGCTAAAATAAAAAATCCATTTTGCCGCTTTTCTCAATTTCAAATAGTAGCATATTAAAAAGGATATACTTGATATTATTAATAGTATTTCAATTGTTCTCATTAGTTTCTGTTTTTATTTTGCTCAGTGGATTGAATAAATTTCAGTAAAAAGTATTACTCTTTTAAGCCAGCTGATGACTCAAATTGAAAAGGTTAATGACTTGTTGAATTAATTATTCTTCCTGCTCCAATTTGTCATAAAAATGGTAATCAACCAGGATAAAAGGAAAATGAATGTGCCATAAAGTGTGGTAATAAATGAGACCTTGAGGCCACTATAGATCATTTCAGGCGATACGTCAGCGGCAGCTTCTATTGCCTGAAATGCTGAAAACAAGCCAATACTTTGTCCGAATACACCCCAGACAATGGCAAATATTCCAATTGCCTTAATGTCTTTTATTACCAAATATTGATTATCTGGATTGTAATTGTCTCTTGATAATCGAATGATATTAAGAACTGTTGCGGCAATGATTGTTGTTAAGGAAACAGAAAGTACAGTCATAAATAATGTACCGCCCATCCAATGAAATTCTGCGAAACTCATAATTTTTTGATTTTAAGTTAAACAAATTTCCGGCAAATTATCTTCATTAATCATACAATAGAATGATAGTAGATTAACAGAGCATTCGGATATTGCTATAGCAGTTATTGTAGTAGGAATGTCATTCAACTTCCACATTGATACAAAGAGGGTGATAATACGGTAATTGGTCGATTATTGGCTAAGAATTGAAAAATATTGAAGTAATTTGTTTCTTCGTATGGTATCAAAAAGAAAATATAATTTGTTAGAATGGATAAATCATCATAATGTCAGATGGTTATATCATATCGTATTTTGGCTGGCCGTTCTGGTTTTTTATACATTTTTTTTCGGATATAAAAATGTGAATTATAAAATCACTTTTTCATTTGTGATCATCCTATTGCCCGTCACCATCATCACCACATATTATCTGAACTATGACTTGATCCCGAACTATCTGTTTAAAAAGAGGTATGGAAAATTTTTTCTGTATTTTATTTATACGCTTATAGTATCATTTTACATAGAAATGGGTACTGTTATGCTCATTTTTATTACCGTTGCTGAATTGCATTTGGAAGCATTCCATCCGGCTAATACCAATGCAATTCTTTTAATTGCAGGGATGTATCTTGTTGTTTTTTTCGGAGTTGCAGTAAAGCTGGTAAATCAATACAATAGCAACCAGGTGGAAATCCAGAAGTTAAAAAAGGAGAAAGTCGAAGCTGAGCTGAAATTTTTAAAAGCCCAACTACATCCACATTTCCTGTTCAACACTTTGAATAATCTATATGCATTGACTCTCGAAAAATCCGATAAAGCTGCAGACGTGGTATTGAAACTAAGCGAATTATTGGATTATGTATTGTACGAATGTAGCGCTGAGCTGGTGCTTATGGAAAAGGAAATTAAGCAAATAGAAAACTATATTGAACTTGAGAAACTTCGGTTTGGCAGTAGGCTGGATGTTAAATTTATTCGTACTGAATTGTCAACAAAAAAGATGATCCCGCCAATGTTGCTGATGACCCTGGTGGAGAATAGTTTTAAGCATGGGGTTTCCAAATCAATGGACAAGTCATGGATTAAACTCGATTTACAGGAAAAGCATGATCAGTTGATTTTTAAAGTAAGTAATAGCAGTCATAAACTGAATAGCTCAATAACTGATAGTTCAGGTGGGGTTGGGTTACAAAACCTTGAGAACAGGCTGAGATTAATTTATAAGGAGAATTTTAAGTTTAGTAATGAATATTGTGAAAATATGTTCACAGCACAGCTTATTATAAAAAAACCTTTCTGAATCATGAAAACTAAATGCCTGGTAGTGGACGACGAACCCCTTGCTATAAAAGTCATCGAATCTCATATAGTCAAGATTCCGGATCTTGCGATTGTCAGCACATGTAACAATGCTGTTGAGGCATTTAATGTACTGTTAAAAAATCAGATTGACCTGGTTTTTTTGGATGTGGAAATGCCCGAAATCACAGGAATAGATCTTTTAAAATCATTGAAAAAGGCACCAGCCATCATTTTTACAACGGCCTATAGAGATTTTGCATTGGATGCTTATGAGCATGATGCCGTTGACTATCTGCTGAAGCCAATTGCTTTTGAGCGATTTTTTAAATCAATTTCAAAATACTATCAATGGAAAGGCAATGATGATTTAAAGATTCTTGGAAATCGAAAATCAGAACAGCCAGGGAATGTGTTCATTTATGTTCGGTCAGGCCGTAAAATTGTGAAGATATTTTTAAATGATATATTATTTATCGAAAGTCTAAAGGATTATGTGAAAATCCATAGTGAAAATGAAATAATCATCACCAGGGAAAAGATAAGCGCACTTGAAGAAAAACTACCTGAAGACCAATTTATACGTACTCACAGATCTTTTCTTGTTGCGGTAAGTAATATTAGGGCCTTTACATCAGAAACGATCGAGATTAAAAAACACGAAATTCCGATTGGTCGTACTTACAAAAACTCTGTTTTAAGTTTTCTTGGATATCATTAGATCCAGTGAAATATTCACTCTAAGTGAAGGCGGATTATTTTTGTGTTCTTTGATCCTGATGACCGAGTTATGTAAAATGGTTATTAAAGGACCTCCTCAATGACGATATTCTTTAATTTTATTTTATTCAAAATATAAAATGTTTTCTAATTGTCTTCTCTCTGTCAATTCATGAATCGTCATTGATTTAGATTTAAATTCTATGGCACAAAACAAAGTCTCAATTGTTATTCCAACATTGAACGAAGAAAAAATTCTTCCCAATTTATTTTCAAACCTTGAGGAACTTCATCCCATACCTTATGAAATTATTTTCGTTGATGGGTGCAGCAAAGACGAAACTGCATGCATGATAGAAAAAAAAGGTTTTCATCTTATAAAATCAATTGGAAAAGGGAGAGCATTGCAAATGAATGAAGGCGCCTACCAGGCAAGTGGTGATGTGATAATTTTTTTACATGCCGATACCAAAGTTCCTTCTGATTTAATTCAAATCGTTTCGGAAACTTTGCAAAATAAAAAAATCACTTTGGGTGGATTTACAAGCATAATGGAAGGAGAAAAATCCCGGAGATTTATTAGTTTTCAAAATAGTTTAAAAACGTATCTTGGTGCTTTTCTGTATAGTCCGATTCGGTGTTTGTGCTTTGGTTTCAGGTTGTTGTTCGGGGATCAGGTGATGTTTTGCAGAAAATCTGATTTTATTAAAGTAGGAGGGTTTAACTATGAATTACCCATCATGGAAGATGCTGATCTGTGTCTGAGGATCAATAAGCTGGGCGCTGTAAAGCAAATAAAAAATAAAGTTTACTCCTCAGATAGGAGAGTTGCAACATTAGGATTGTTAAATGCCTATTTGCTTTATTTAAAAATTTACTTCTTTTGGAGATTAGGAGCTTCTGCAAATTGGCTGAAAGCGCAATACGATGAAATCAGATGATGTGTTTATGACGGGTTATTTACTGTATGTGTTGGAGATACATTGATCTCAGTCTATTTTTACATATAAATCCATTTGTATCGGCGCTAAAGGAGAATCACTTTGTATCGGCGTGATGGCAATTATTTTGAATTCATTATAAACTATTGAAAACTCATTTTTGCTGATTCTGTGGCGATGATGCCCTTTGTCTATCCTGTAGTATTGCATTCTGCCTGACTTATTTGCAACAGCTCTGAATATTACATCATATTCGAATTCTACAGGTGATGGGATAAATGGTATCATTTTTAATTTTTTGAATAAGCTTTCTGAAACTTTTCAAAAAGCATCTTTTCCTGCTTATTATTGTACTCATTAAAAAGTAACCTTGCTGAAGAAGGAACATAATTGAACTTATTTTCAAAATGATTTATGATTTTGGCAAGTTCAAAAATGTAGGCCCTGGTCTGATTTAGTTGAGTACAACTATGAGGACTGAGAAATTTATTCTTTGTCAGCTTTTTAAATTCTTTATCGAGTTTTTTTAAATTACTTTCCTTACTCATAGTATAGTACAATTATTAATAAAAATAGTCATATTTCAAAACAAAGAGTAATAATACACTGATATAATAGAAATATAAGCTGAATAGAAATATAATGCGTGTAATAATACACAAATAGAATTAAAATATAATGTTACAATATTTACTGAAAAATTGGATTTATTTTTATAGGTGATTATGAGGTGAAAATTCTAATTAAATTGTTAGAATCAATAGAAAAGTATAGCACTTGGAAAATGATCCATTGCTTGGGTATTTCTTTAATAATATAGACATGCGTTTTTTCCATTATACTACAAAAATCAGGTTCCTTATAATAATTTCATTTTATTCTCTTATATCAAATTCTTGTGAGTTCAAGAAAAAATTAATTGAGAGAAAACCAAATATTGTATTCCTTCTAACAGATCAGTGGCGTGCCCAGGATTTGGGTTACATGGGCAATTCTGAAGTTTATACACCGAATATTGATAAGCTCGAAGCACAAAGCGTGAATATTATCAACGCTGTTTCAGGAACTCCTGTCTGCAGCCCTTATAGAGCAAGTTTACTTACAGGGCAATATCCACTGACCCACGGGGTATTTTACAATGACAAACCCTTGAAAAATGAAGCATTGACTATGGCTGAATTATTTGGTCAGTCGGGCTATGAAACCGGCTATATTGGTAAATGGCATTTAAATGGTCACAAACCCGGAACTTCAGTTAATGAATCGAGAAAAAAACCAGTAGTTGAGGGCAGAAGACAAGGGTTTGATTTTTGGCAAGTAAATGAATGTACGCACAATTATAATAATTCATTTTATTATGATGAGCAAGATGAGCAACATTTTTGGAAAGGCTATGATGCTTTTGACCAGGCTGATTTGGCATGTAAATACATAGCAGAAAAAGCGGTGGGCAAAGCGCCATTTTTACTCATGTTATCCGTAGGGCCTCCTCATGCGCCGTATCAAACTGCGCCGGAAAAATTTAGAAAAATGTATGATGATCCATCTGTTTTAAAGTTGAGAGATAATGTACCAGATAAATTTGATTCAATTGCAAGAGTTCAGCTATCAGGATATTATGCACATATCGCCGCCATGGATGAAGTTGTAGGCAGACTTCAAAAATCTATCACTGACAACGGGATTGAAGAAAACACCATTTTTATATTTACATCGGACCATGGAGATTTGCTGTTTTCTCATGGTTATCAAAAAAAGCAACAACCCTACGATGAATCTATCCGGGTGCCCTTATTGATAAAATATCCGGATGAATTAAAGAATTATTCCCGAAAGCTGAGGCTGACTATAAATTCCCCGGACATACTGCCAACATTGTTGGGGCTCTGTGGTATTGATATTCCGGAATCTGTAGAGGGTACAGATTTCACAAAACAGCTAAAAAGTGATATTATGGAGGTGGATCATCCCGCTCTGATTTCTTGCCAGGTGCCATTTCATCAATGGAATTATTCAAAAGGAGGAAGATCATATCGCGGTATAAGGTCAAATCGTTATACCTATGTCGAGGATTTGGATGGTCCCTGGTTATTTTTTGACAATGATAAGGATCCTTATCAACTGCAAAATCTTGTTGGAGAGGAGTCATATAATTCCGTGCAAAATGAGTTTCATAATCTTCTTCATGATAAATTGAAGAAAAATGGAGATAATTTCCGCAATGGAGATTTTTATATGACCGAGTGGGGATATATTTACGATGGAAATGATAGTTCGAGAAATTAATAAGGGATGAAAATAAATACCATAATCACATATCTTTTTGCTGCCTTAGGTTTTGCCTTACTGTTGAATGCCTGCAACCTAAAAACCCAGCCTAATATTATTTTTTTATTGACAGATGATCAGCGTTGGGATGCATTGGGATATGAGGGGAATCAAATTATAAAAACCCCGAATATGGACAAATTGGCATCTGAGGGAGTATATTTTTCAAATGCCTATGTTACAACTCCGATTTGTGCGGTGAGCAGGGCGAGTTTCCTCAGTGGGCAATATTCCAGATCACACGGTATTCATGGATTTAATGTGCATTTTGATAGCGCTACTTATCAGCAGACCTATCCCATGCAACTAAAGGCTGCAGGATATAAAATAGGATTTATAGGTAAATATGGCATAGGAAAAGGAGAAGATTTTCCTACAGATCAA
>JAJRQT010000051.1 GCA_024280115.1 Bacteroidota bacterium
AGGATGCAAGAAGGAAACTAATCGAACAGGTTGGTTCAAGGTTGGAATATGTGTTGAATACGGATTCAGCGGAACTTCGTGAGCAAGGTGAACAGTTAAGAAATCTAAGAGAAGAAATTAATCATTCTTCAAAGGAACAGGTTATTGAGAAAGTTGCTTATACTTGGTTCAATAGATTAATGGCATTGCGATTTATGGATGCCAATGATTATCAGCCAACAGGCATTCGGGTGATAACACCAAAAGATGGACATTCACTACCTGAAATATTAGCGGAGGCAAAACAAGGGCATATTTCAGATGAACTACCTATAAAGAAACAGCCTGTAAATGATTTATTGGATGGAAGAACACCAAGTCCAAATCCACAAAATGAAGCATTCAAAGAACTTCTGATTGGTGCTTGCAATCATTTGCATACTGTCTTTCCATTCCTGTTTGAACGAATCAGTGATTATACAGAATTACTCTTGCCAGATGATTTGACATCGGAATTTTCCATTGTGCATGACATTCGTGAAGGCATGAGTGATGAAGATTGCCATGAAGTGGAAATCATTGGATGGTTATATCAATTTTATATTTCTGAAAAGAAGGATGAAGTATTTGCATCTAAAAGCAAAGTAAAAAAGGAAGATATTCCAGCAGCAACCCAATTGTTTACACCTCGATGGATCGTAGAATACATGGTTCAAAATACAGTAGGTAAACTCTGGCTTCAAAATAAACCAACTTCCAAGCTAAGGGAGTTGATGCCGTATTTCATTGAATCTCCATCTGTTCAATCGGAAGATTATTTGGAGGTGGATTCTGTGGAAGAAATAACTCTATTAGACCAAGCGTGTGGTAGTGGACATATTCTGGTTTATGGATTTGATTTATTCACAAAGATTTATGAAGAGGAAGGCTACAATCCAAGTGAGATTCCTCAACTAATTATTGAGAAAAACCTCTTTGGTTTTGAAATAGATGAACGTGCATCACAATTGGCTGGATTGGCATTGATGATGAAAGCAAGAAGTTATCAACGTAGATTATTTAGAAAAGACATCAATCCGAATATTCTTTGTTTTAAAGACCTGAGTTTAAGCAAAGGTGAAATGAAAGATACTTTCCAGCAGATTGACATTAAAATATCTGATGAACTGAATCATGATTTAGGCAATATGCAACAAGCCACCAATTTTGGTTCATTGATCTTACCACATGCTCACAAGAGTGAAATAGGAAAGCTGAGCACACTTATAAAAGAAAAAACCAAAACAACAGATGCATTTATACAATATAGTCTTAATCAAATAAAGTCTGGTTTAGAACAGCTATGTCTTTTAGGAGATAAATACTATTGTGTTGTTGACAACCCCCCTTATATGGGTAGTGGAAATATGAATAAGCCACTTTCCGATTTTGTAAAAATAAACTACCCAGATAGTAAAGCCGACTTAATGACTTGTTTTATGGAAGTTGGTTGGAATATGCTTTTACCTAAAGGAATTTTAGGAATGATAAATCTGCCTTCTTGGTTATTTCTTTCTTCATTTGAAAAATTAAGAGAGAAGTTAATCAAAGAAAAACACATAGATTCTTTACTTCACATGGGAAGAGGAATTTTTGGTGTTGATTGGGGTTCAACAGCTTTTATTGTTCAAAACCAACAGTTAGATAAAAACTCACGATACTTTAAATTACATAAACGTAATTTTCAGCACATATACCCAGAAGATATTCAACAAATATTTTTGAAAGCAAAAAAAGATTCATTTACAAAAATCAATTTTGACAAGTATCGTGAAGGTGACGGCATCAAATCTGTTGATGAATTAGTAGATGAAAATGGATTACATATTTCATACACTTCCAATCAAAAATATTTTGAAAAAATCCCTGGAAGTCCGATTGGTTATTGGGTGTCAAAAAAAATTATTGATTCATTTAATAATGAGTTGGTTGGGGAGAATTATGACGTTAAAGAAGGGGTAGGAACAAGAAATGACGACAGATTTATTAGATTTTGTTGGGAGACACAGTTAAATGATATAGGTGTTCATAAGAAATGGATTAGAACAGATAAAGCTGGTGGAAACTATAGATGGTTTAACCAATACATTCATATTTTAAAATGGGAAAATCATGGGTTCGAAATAAAAAATTATAGAAATTTAGATGGAAGTTTAAAGTCCAGACCTCAAAATACTCAGTTTTTTTATAAAGAAGCACTATCATGGAGTAAAATTTCTTCTGGAAAGCCACTATTCAGATATAGAAATTCTGATTTTGGTTTTAATGATGCATCTCCATCGATATTTGGTAAAAATATTAAATATCTTCTTGGAGTATTAAACTCAAAAGTTACAGAAAAGATTATTGAAATTAAAGGAGCAACAATTAACCTTACAATAGGTATTATTAAAGAGGTTCCATTGATTTCAAAGAATGTTGAAAAAATAGAAGATATGGTAGAAACATCAATTCAAATTCCTTATGTATATTTTCAATCAAATGAATTATTATTGGATTACATCCAAAACGAGCTTATCAGATTAAAAAGTCAAGACATTGAAGAAACCTACGATTTATATCAACAATATTGGAAAAACAAATTCTTTCAACTACATGAAAATGAAGAGGAACTCAATGAGCTGTTTATTGAAATCTATGGATTGCAGAAAGAATTAACTCCTGATATTTCTTTAGAAGATATAACCATTTTAAAGGATGAAACAACCATTAAAAATGGTCATTTAATCTTTCATGCTGATGAAGTATTTGCTCAATTTATAAGTTATGCAGTTGGTTGCATGTTCGGGCGTTACTCCATAGACAAAGAAGGCTTAATCCTTGCCAATCAAGGTGAAACATTAAAAGAGTATCTAACTAAAATTGAAAAAGAAGAACATGAAGTTTCTTTCTTACCAGATGATGATAATATCATTCCTGTATTAGACGATGAATGGTTTGATGATGATATCACTGGTCGATTTAAAGAATTCATAAAAGTCACATTTGGTCAAGATAATTATGAGAAGAATTTAGCATTTGTGGAAGAATGTGTTGGCAAGGATATCAATAAATATTTTGTCAGAGATTTTTACAAAGACCATATCAAACGTTATAAAAAACGTCCTATTTATTGGATGTTCTCTTCTCCCAAAGGGTCATTTAATGTACTTATTTACCTACACCGTTATACACCCGATACATTGAATATTATCCTCAATGATTACCTCAGAGAATATCAGGAAAAGATACGTTCACGCATTGAGCATTTAGACCATTTGATAGTCAGTGGTACTTCACGTGAACAAACTCTTTCTGCAAAAGAAAAGGATAAATTAAATCTTGTTTTAATGGAATTACAGGAATACGAAAGAGAAGTTTTATTTCCTTTAGCAACAGAACGGATATCCATTGATTTAGATGATGGTGTATTGGTGAATTATAACAAGTTTGGCAAAGCGATTAAGGAAGTAAGTGGACTTAATGACAAAAAAGCCAAAGACAAGGTGAGAAAATTTGATTGGATTGATACAAGTGAAATAAGATGAACCGAATAGAAGAAGCATTAATCCAGCGATTTGAAGACCATCGTATTATCTTCTGGTACGATGAAAAGGAAGAACTTATTGACCAATTCAATGAGATTGATATTAGTAAGGTTGAAAAAATTCATGTTCAAGGCAATGAGTTTGAAGTCAAATACCTGATAAATAAGGTTAATCCTGAATCAAAATTTCTTCTTTATTTCACAGGTGCTAAACCAACCAATGAGGAAAACTGGTTGCTCGACATGGAATTGGCTCACCATGTATTTCATACCGATCAAGAAGCCATGTTCCTACAAGAAATTGGTTTGGATTACCATTTTAAAGAATTGGTTTCGGAGCATATTGAATTCTTTAAAAACGGAAAAAGAAGACTGAAACTCAAAGAATCATTGGGTGAAGGAGATGAACATCAGGAGTTAAGATATAAGATGCTGGCTGTTCTGTTTGGAACGGATTACGTGAATTTGGTAACCTTCATACACGCACATGGCACGGCTTATGTTGATGGGAATGAAAAGTATGATAAATACCTCATAAAGTTTAATTTAAAGGAATTCTATTGGAAGGAAATTGGTAGAAAATATAATTATCAAAATGAAGAACCATCCATCTATGATTTCCTGATGGAAGCATTCAATAATAATTTTGCGCTCGGCAAAAGAACAGGACTATCAAAAGAAACAAAACTTCTTCTTTCTCTATGGCAAGATACCATTACTTATCGTGACAGCTTCCGAACCATATCTTCTACGATTGCTGAGGATATTGGTGTTGAAGGCATGATGATGAATTCAAGCATAGAGGAGGTTGTTCAGGATAATTTGTTTGAATTAACCGATAAAAAAGTAATTCATGATTTGATACAATTGATAGCAGTTGAATCAATATCCAAAGAAGCGGTTGGTAAAATTATTAAGCAAAGAGAAAACAAATTTTGGTATTCGACTTATCAGGGATTCTATTCGTGTATCAGGTATGCGTCTGAGTTAATCCTGTTGGTTAAAAAACATCAGGATATTAAATTTGAATCGTTTGGCGAAGGTGTTTCCAATTATGCGAAAGAACTCTATCAAATTGATTTATTGTACAGGAAATTTATACGAAATTATAGAGCCACAAACCAAAACAGTATTTTGAATGCATTGGCTGAGAAAGTAGAGAAGATTTACAGCAATGATTGGTTATTGACATTTAATAACAATTGGCAAACTATCATTGATTCATTGGATACTTGGTCAGAAATTAGTACAAGAAACCAAAGGAGTTTCTTTAGAAATCAGGTTACTCCATTTATCAGTAAGGGTCAGCGTTTGTTTGTAATCATATCTGATGCATTCAGATACGAATGTGGGGCAGAATTTCATAAGTTGCTTCAAAAAGAAAACAGGTATGAATCCCACTTGGATTATTTAATTACAGGTTTACCGTCCTATACCCAATTGGGGATGACATCCCTTCTTCCAAACAAAAAACTAACTATTAAAGAAAATTCAGATACAGTTATTGCAGATGATATTCCTTCAATGGGCATTCAGGGTAGAACAAAGATATTAGAAAAAAACTCTGGTGTCCGTGCTACTGCCATCAATGCAGAAGAGTTCATGAAAATGAAGACTACCACTGAGGGTAGGGAGTTTGTAAAGAACCATGACCTGATATATATCTTCCATAATCGAATTGATAAATTGGGTGATGATAAAACAACGGAAGAAAAAGTATTTGATGCAGTTGAAGAGGAATTGGAATTCCTGATGGATATGTTAAAGAAGATTGCCAACATGAATGGCACTAATATGATGGTAACTTCTGATCATGGTTTCATATATCAAAATCAACAATTGGATGAAAGTGATTTCAGCAAAGTTGACATCAAAGGAGATATCTGGAAGGAAAACCGCAGGTTTATTATTGGTAAGAATTTAAGTACTGATGCCTCTGTCAAACACTTTAAAGGGAGTCAGTTGAATTTAAATGAAGACATTGATGTTCTTATTCCGAAATCCATTAACCGTCTTAGGATCAAAGGTGCTGGCTCTCGTTTTATACATGGTGGTAGCACACTTCAAGAAGTTATAGTACCATTAATTAAAATCACTAAAAAGCGACAAGATACTACCAACCTGGTTGATATTGATATCATTCAATCAACCAACAAAATCACAACCAATATCCAAGCCGTTTCCTTTATTCAAAGTGAATCAATTACAGATAAGTTATTACCAAGAACTATAAGAGCAGGTATTTACTCTGAGGATGATGAACTGTTAAGTGATCAGTTCAAATATAAGTTTGATATAGAAGCGGATATGGAACGACAACGAGAAGTAAAGCATCGTTTCCAATTAAGTTCCAAAGCAAGTGGTAAATACAAAAACCAACAAGTTAAATTGGTGCTTGAAGAACCTGTTGAAGGAACTACCAAATGGAAGCACTATAAGGATTACTACTATACGCTAAATATATCTTTTACAAGTGACTTTGACGACTTCTGATATGAACGAACTAAATAAGAAACTCAATCAATTTTTTGGTGGTAAGGTAGTTAGAAAAGACCTGACCAATATCGTTAAGGGCAATGCCATTGTACCTACCTATGTCTTGGAATATCTGCTTGGACAATATTGTGCTACTGATGATGAAGAAACAATTAATGAGGGAGTTGAAACGGTAAAGAATATCATTTCTAAACATTTTGTGCATCGGGATGAAGCACAAATTGTAAAGTCAACAGTAAGAGAAAAAGGATCACACAGAATTATTGATAAAGTTTCTGTAAGATTAAACGATAAAAAGGATCAATATGAAGCGTCTTTTGTAAACCTTGGATTGAACAGAATTCCAATAGCAGATTCCATTATCAAAGAGCATCAGAAACTACTATCAAGTGGAGTTTGGTGTATATTAACTCTGGGATATTTTGTTTCAGACGAGAAAGACAGCACCCCTTGGATTATCGAAAACTTAAAACCAATTCAGATTGCCAACATTGATGTTGAAGAATATAAAGAAGTACGAAAGAACTTCACTAAAGATGAATGGATAAATGTATTGATGCAATCCATTGGATTGAATCCTTCTGAGTTTACTGATCGTTCAAAACTGATTCAATTGGCAAGGTTGATTCCATTCGTTGAGAATAACTACAACCTCATTGAACTCGGTCCTAAAGGCACTGGTAAGTCACATATTTTTTCAGAGATGTCGCCACATGGTATTTTAATTTCGGGTGGTGAAGTATCCAAGGCTAAATTGTTCGTAAACAACAGTACTGGCGAAATTGGACTTGTTGGATATTGGGATGTTGTTGCCTATGATGAATTTGCAGGTAAGACAAAAAAGGCTGACAGAGGATTGGTGGACATTATGAAAAACTACATGGCAAACAAATCCTTTTCCAGAGGCACACAGGTTTATGGCGCATCAGCATCAATGGTATTTGTCGGCAATACTGACCATACAGTTCCTTATATGTTGAAGCATAGTGATTTATTTGATGCTCTTCCAAAGGATTATTATGATACTGCATTTTTGGATAGAATACATGCTTACTTGGCTGGATGGGAAGTGCAGAAACTCAGGAACGAGATGTTTACAAAAGACTATGGGTTTATTGTTGATTATCTGGCAGAGGTATTGAAGGAGTTGAGGAAGGAAGATAAATCGAACGAGTTCTCCAAGTATTTCGAATTATCCAATTCTATTACCACCAGAGATAAAACATCCATTGCTAAGACGTTTTCAGGGTTGGTGAAGGTGATATACCCCAATGGAGAATATAGTGAAGCAGAAGCCAAAGAATTGCTGGAATTTGCCATAGAAAATCGTATGAGAGTAAAACAGCAATTGCAGAAGATGGATGAAACTTTCGAAGAGGTGGATTTCAGTTATGTTATTAAATCTTCTGGTAAGAAGACAACTGTTGAAACCTTGGAGGTTCTGGAACACATCAAGCCATTGGTTACAGAAAGTAATGAGCCTGATAAAGAAAGCGAATCAACACAAGTACCTACTCAAAGTGTTCCAAAGGAAACCCAATTTATAATCCGTGATAATCAAACAGGTATCTCATACGAAAAACTGTTTGGTGATTATCTTATTGATTTTACCGATGTAAAAGTTATTGACCCATTTATTAGATTGCCTTACCAACTTCGTAATTTCATGGAATTTGCAAAGTTGATATCTGAAAAGAAAGATAAAGAAGGTGAGGTAAATCTTCATCTTATCACCAATAATAATGAAGACTATATCCAAGATGCCAAGGATGCATTTCAATCAATGGTTTATTCACTTGAATCCTTGGGTATATTATTTACCTATGAATTTGATGCCAACATCCATGACCGTTCCATCATCATGGACAATGGCTGGAAGATTGTTCTCGGTAGAGGATTGGATATCTGGCAAAAAACTGGCGGTTGGTATGACATCAGTGAATATGTTCAAGAGCAACGGTTGTGTAAGGCGTGTGAGGTGACTTATTTGAAGAATTAGTTGCAGAGGTATTTGGTTGATATCTTTCAGTTCAATGCGATTTTCACCAGCAATGACGTAAACCTTATTATTTTCGATTTTAATACAACGATCTGCCCAAATTGGATTGATACGCTTGCACTGAATTGTGGATTTAACAAAAGTCCACAATGAAAGTAATTCGGAAAGGGAAGGTTAATCAAAGTCTGAGTCTATGGCGATTGGCAATTTTCTGCTATTAATATCTTTTAGTTCAATACGTTTTTCGCCATAAATGACATATAACTTATCATCTTCAATAATAAATTTCTCAGCAATTACTTTGAATACGTTCATGATTTCTACTTCTCTTATTGTGATTTCCGCATATTGGATCATATCCATAAATACGATCCAATAATTGTTTGGTAATACAAATTGAGACTTTGCTTCAAAAAATTATTTACAGAATTTATTTGTAGAAATAGAAATAATAATCCTTTAATTGTCGATTATTTAATAAGGTAAAAAACACTCAAATGATTATATCTAAAGTTACCAAGACCAATCCAAAAACAACTTACAGCTTGGTCAACAATGAAATAATATTCAACGCTGATTTGTCAACATCTGCAAAAGGATTGCTATCATTTCTGCTTTCAATACCAGCCAATAAGAAAATACAGAAAAAAGATTTGAAGCAATACTTTACCGATGGGTACTATTCTATTGATTCTGCTTTCAAAGAATTGGTGGATAGAAAATACATCCAAAAGATTGAGTTAAGAAGTGAAAAGGGCAGGTTCATTGGATATGATTTTGAAGTTTATGATAGTCCAAAAAAGATAAAGAAAGAAGTTCGTAAAATTGTAAATAATCTTAATAACCCGAAATCGGTTAAAGTAGATAATCCCGAAAAATTGTTGAATCAAATCTTCATTGAAGATTGCCAATTAACCATGCTTAAAATGCCAAACGCTTTTGTTGATTTGGTTGTCTGCTCACCCCCGTATAATGAGATTAGAAAATATCATGGAAACCATGATTTTGATTTTGAAAATATTGCTAAAGAATTGCATCGAATTATCAAAAAGCATGGTGTTCTTGTTTGGGTGGTTGGGGATGAAACGTATAGAGGATCAGAAACAGCCACATCTTTTAAACAAGCGATTTATCTAAAAGAAGTTTGCGGTTTCAATCTTCATGATACGATGATATTTGAAAAAAATGGTTCTGCTTTTCCTGCAAATAAAAATGGACATAGATATACACAAATATTTGAATATATGTTCGTGTTCTCCAAAGGCAAACCTAAAACTTGTAATCTAATTTCTGATAAACAAAACAGATGGGAAGGATGGACAAATTGGGGAAAGAAAACCCAAAGAAATAATAAAGATGAAATTGTTGAAACAACCAATATCAACCCTGTGCCAGAATTTTCGCCAAGAAATAATATATGGAGATATGCAACTGGAGCTGGTTATGGCACTAAAGATAAAATTGCTCATGAGCATCCAGCCATTTTTCCTGATAAGTTGGCGGAAGACCATATACTATCCTGGAGTAATGAAGGAGATATTGTTTACGATCCGTTTGCAGGGTCAGGCACTACATTAAAGATGGCAAAACTATTGAACAGAAAATATATTGGTAGTGAGAAAAATAAGAAGTATAAAAAAATAATTGAAAATAGAATCAGATTTATACTTAGATAAATTTTATGTTGAGAAAGAAGAATTATTCTGAGTCAAGCACAATTGGCAGTCTTTTGTTTTTTCTAAACTTCAATTCCATGCGCTTTTCGTCAGTAATTAGAAAAATCCTGCCGTCATCCTCAATTTTAATTTCTCCAAATATTTTAAATAAATTCAATATTTTAAGTTCTTTTTTCGAAATTCCTGCTATTTGTCTCATACAAATAAATACGATGCAATAATTTTTTGGTAATAGTAAAAATAGGGCAGGTAAAAACAGTATTTCCAGTTTTATAACTTTTACGTTTTGAATTTTACTAGCCAGAATTTTTTTTGAAAATTATATTAAGACCGCTTCGATTAAATATTTGCTAATTTTTTGTGGAAAAAAAATTGAATCAATCATTGTTTGGAGTTGAATTATATACTTAGAAGAGGTTGAATTTTAATATTTACAAAACGCTGTGTAAGAGGGAGTTATGTATGTGCCACCCCCTGACATAATAAGGGGTACTGACCGGGGGGAGGGGCGGTCATTCGATACCTATCCCCTCTGTACATTGAATGTCCGACATAATTATTGTACTACATAATGTACGTACAAACCATCTGGTTCAATTTAGACAGTAACAGAACATGTTGAAATTTTCCCTGATTGTATAGTGAGGGTTGGTTCTACAATAGTATCGTATTTGTGATTTTCTCAAAGTAGCGAATGTGATTAGTGCATCATTTGAATGATAAAATACCAATATTCTGCACTGAACATTATTTATCATCATTTCGATCCTTGCTATATGATACTTGATTAAACTAACTGTTACCTTATTTTTTCCAAATACGTAAAGTTGCTTCATATGTAATTATTGGTGAGTAAATAAACGTTCTTATAATTGATGCCTCCGCAACAGGAGAGCATGGTTTGCTTATGCCACTTGTTGAGCACCTGACTTGTCTGAGGAAGTATAATTTGCATTAATCATTCCATACTTCTCACCAATCCTTCTTGCTTTAATAATTGTTTTATTTGAAGAATTGGTATGAGAACTGATTTCTCTGATTGTGCGACCTTTATTCAACCATCGAATTATTTCCTTTGTCTTTTCTTTATCAAGAAATTTTTTGTCGGACTCATTAGTATTTGTTGGTCTGCCTAACTTACCACCTTTTTGCACATATACCATTCTTCCTGTTGCTGTCCGCTCTTTGATATTTTCGAGTTCCATTTCATATAGAGAGGACATGACAGAACTTATCATCTTCCAGATTGGGTTTTTCTTATTATTGGGTCTGCTTTGGAGTCCTATATTTCGAACAGTTACATTTATCCCATTTTCTTCCAACCATTCAAGTGTTGAAATGACATCACCAGTATTTCTACCCAATCTTGAGAATTCTTCTGTTACCAATTCCTTAACCAGTCCTTGTTCAACAAGATTGACAAGTTCTTTTCCTTTCGGTCGCTCCTTAAAGGGAATGGTGCCTGAAATCTTGTCAAACAAAATCAGATCGTATTGATCAGTATCAATTCCAAACCTATCTCCTGTTTGCTGGATAGTACTCACACGATTATATTTTACTTTCATTTTACCATTCATTTTTGTTGCCATTTAAGTCACACATTTATTTTACATCAAAATCTATTGTGGTGTTGTAATAGGTTGGTTCATCCTGCTGTCTTTTATATCAAGATTAAATGGGAAACACATAAACATATCATTTGCCTATTAATATGGGCAAGTTAATAATATTCCGTAACAATGCCTATTAATATGGGCAGAATATTTATCTTTATAAAAAGACTATCACGATGAAGCCTAAAACGATTAAAGAAGAGGATCAAGAATTATTAAAAGCGATTGGTCGAAAAATTAAGGAATTACGGAAAGAGAGAAAGATTGGATATATCGAATTAGCAAATGAAATTGGTATTTCTCGTAATGCATTAAATCTGATCGAGAATGGGAGAGTGTATTTTAACATTTCTTCTCTTCTTCAAATTTTGAAATACTTTGAACTAACAACGCAAGATTTTTTTAAAGACTTGAAGTAGGCATCGTAATAATTTACCAAGACCTTGGTAAGCTATATGAGTGGCATATCTATATTTTTATATTGAAAAGAAGTTAAGAATAGCATATACGTACCTGTATTATGCTTAAACCAGCTCAAAAGTCCATAGGATGCTTTAAGTTTAGAATTAAATACATAATGGATATAAACTTTTAGGATTGAACCATGCGTTAGTAGCAAGGTTCAATGAAAAATGATATTTACAAGTAAAATTTATTCTGTGTTTGGTACAGTATAATAGCTAATTATCTAATAAATAATGAAATATAAAGAGAGCAAGATAATCCTTGAGCAAAATTTTGAAGTGGCATCAAAATTCCTTGATAACCTTGAAAGTACAGAACGTATTCAAAAAGGATTTAATACTGGTACTTCAACTAATTTACATTATTATTTAAATAATTGGTTTTTATTTCGGGTAGAATTTTTTGGGCATGATGCTATTAAAATAGATTATCGGAATCGCAAAATACCCAATAAAATCAGTAAATCTTTAGACTTCTTTGCTGTTCTAAAAAAGTTAGTTGCGAATTCTAATCCACAAAATCACCATAATTTCTATCAAGAAATAATTGTCATTAACAATTCAAATAAAGAGTATCTTGAGTTACTTGATGAAGCTACCGAGGTTTATTATAAGCAGACAGATTTCACAGATTTAGCAAATAATATCGTTCAACAAAACAGACCATCAATTTCTAATATAAAATCGAAGCAAAGTGTTGAACAATCAAGACAAAATAGAATACAAGCAAAAAATTCAAACATCAGAAATGCTTCTGGAATTAATGAAGGTTATTATAAAATAAACAGAGAAGAAAGAAATCTATGTGCTATTCTATTTCATACATTATTACTTGACGACAATTTGAATTTATTCTTGAAGAAAATTGGATGCGATTTTCCAATTATAGATTCTGAGATAGGTATTTACTTGGAATATGCCTTTATAAGAGATATATGGGAAAATATCAGAAATAAGTTTGGGATAACTGAGGGAAACAAAATAAAAAGGAAAATCATTTTGGATAACCTGAACTTATCAAATACAGAAAAATTAGAAGCAATGTCTGTTTTTGATTTTAACAATTTTTTTGTTCGATCAATAACAAGAAATCCGTCTTCTAAAGAAATTGAAAGTCCAGGCAATTGGAGTATTGAAAAATATGACACAAATATCCAGGATAATGACGAATTCTTAACTGCATGCAAATTCAAATGGAGTTTTAATGCTAAACCAGATATTGTAATTAATACCTCAAATGATCATGCAATTTGTATTGAGGGCAAGTTTAAGAGTGGAGAAGGTAGTTATCCAACAAATAAAAATGAAAAAAGCATTTTCCATAGAAGAGGTATCCCTTTTGTTGGTCAACTTTCAATTCAAGTAGTAATTATGAATCTTTTGGGTATAGATTCCAAATTTGTTTTATTAGCAAATAGTCGTATTACTTCGAATACACATGATTTTTACACATGGAAAGAAGTATTTAATGAATTAGAAACGTCAAATTGCCCTACTTTTATTAAAGAATGGTTGAACCGAAGTGATATTAAGTAAAACAACCCGATTTTAAGGGAAAACATTATTGAAATTTAAAAAATGAATATTTTTAAAGCACTAAGCCAAGGAGATGGAAGTATAAATGAAACAAATGTCACTTCCTTTTTCAGTTTTATTTGTAATGAATCGAATGAGTTTAGTGCATCTTTTCTGATTCTGTTTTTGGAAGAAATAAATAAAAAACTCGATAAAGATTTAATAGAAATACAAGGAAACTCCTATCGCCAAAAAGTAGAATGTTTTAAGAGTAGATATACTTTTTCTGCTCAACCAGAATATAGATTGCAATTTGGTAGAGAGATTCAGGATCTGGACATTTTATTCACGATTTCGGATAAAAAAGGGGAAGCAGATTTATACTATTTGTTGATAGAGAATAAAATCAAAAAATCTTCCTACATAAAAGACCAGTGCAAACTTCAATACGATTTATTTAAAAAAATTGAAGACTTCCAGGAAGAGACTCCTGTTATATCTGTATTAATTTCTCCTGATGATGAAAAGTTTCAGGGGATGATAAATTCGGTGAAGACCGAGAATGATTTATCAGTTTGGTTTAAGTGGGAAACCGACAAGGAAAATAGCATTGTGGAAATATTTAAATCACTCATTCAATTGGAAAATAGTGGAGAGATTTCACCAATTGATAATAATGCTAAATACATTCTAAAGTCTTTTATTGACTATATCTCCAATGAATTAAGTGCTACTAACAGAAAAGGAAGTTATAATAAAAGTATTGCTGGAGCAGAGGTAGTGGATCAATGTGAATTCAAAAGAAACGGGAAAATATATTTTCTGAAAAGATATGACAACAAGATGATTAGAATTTTCGACAGTGAAAATAATTTACAGAATGAACCTGTAAAACCGATTTTAAGAGAGATTATTCAAAACTATTCATTGGCAGTTTCTTTGGAAAGAAGTCCAGGGAAACCCAAGAATACCCAAATTTTAGGCAGGGATGTGATAATCGAAATGAAAAATGATCATAACAATGGTAGCTGATTCACAACCAATAATCTGGATAAATAAAACAAATTAACACTGCTTATTTTTTTACAACTATTCGTCCATAGGTATTAATTTAAATCAATAAGGTTTTCAAAATAGGTTCAGATAACTAAATATGTATTTATCCAAATACGGGATGATTGCATTGTGTTTTTAAGAACCTAAAATGAATACGTATTGGTGGTTAAAGATTAGTATCCAGAGTTTACTGCTTTGGTATATATTGTCTCCAGCAGGATTCTAATAATTTCTGATTTACTATAATTCGGTAATACTTTCTTTTGCAACAAATCAAACATCTGTATCTGTCGATTTGTAAGACGAAAAGATATTTTTTGATTTAGTGTGTTTTCCATATGTCTGCCATTTAGTATAAATACGATAGACTTGAAAAACTTTATTTATAAAAGTACTATGAATTAAGTGAATTTAAATTTGGTCTTGATGATAAGGGAGTAACGGAATCAATTATAATAACGCTAAGCTGAACTTACTTTAGTCTCATTACATAATACCATTCCTTGCCGTTAGTAGCCATTGCTACACCAACTTTTTTAAAATCTCTATCAACCATGTTCCGGTAATGACCAGCAGAATTAGCCCATATCATAATGGGATTCTTTGATGAAGTACTCATGGCAATGTTTTCTCCGACATTATATTTTAATCGAGGGTCATGTTCAAACCGTCCTGTCCGGGCAAGTTTCTTTGCATATCTTTTACATTTGGCTGTTAATTTAGGATCAAGTTTGAGAGGCTGAGTGCCAACTTCTTTTCTCAATTGATTAACTTCTGCAATACAGGTCTTTTCGAATTCTGTTGTTTTATTAAATGGAAGGAAAATTACTAAAAAGACTATTAACAGTTTTAGCATAAAAAGTTCTGAATACTTAAAAAATCTATTTTGCTAATATATTTACGTGCAAGAACAATAATTGTTGGTCTTATGACTACCAGTATTTAATGTGGGTTTCAAATTGAAATGGATCATGGAAGTTGTGCGTGAGGGTGGTGCAAAACAGTTAATAAGGTGATTTTGGGGCAGTTCCTTGGTAATTCCTGTTTAAAACTATAATAGAAGGCTGTGGATAGTTTTATTAAATACCGAATAATCAACTATAAACTTAGTTACATCCCGCTATTAGCTGGATATTGAATATAAATCATTGAGGTCATCAAATTTTACTTTATGCTAAACGATTACCTTCAATTTAAACTCAGGACCAGGTTCTTAAATTTCAATAGTTAAATACACGTCAAACAATATTGTCCGACAAATATCATGGTTTTTCTTAGTTGAAAATATGACAGTTGTAACAGATCGTATTCATTATCGTAAGTAATAAGGAATTAAAATTAAAGGTTATAGCAAAAATTAGCAATAAAATCAGAATTCTAAAAAGACCCTTTGGTCAGTGGTCAAAGGGTTTTTTATTGTCAAAATAATTGTCGGACTAAAACCATTTTTATGAATATTACTTTACTCATTGGAACATCGTATTTGTGTCTTGCTATATTCAATTACCTCTACTTCATCCCGGATGAACAGAAAAAGAAAACTACTTTTGTACCCTTTCTTGGCTTTGCCCTCATAAGTCCTCTTATCTCAATAGTCTTCTATGCGTTTATGTACTTCGTTCGGTTTGTAAACTATATTTCTAAGATCAAAGTATAGTCAGCCTCAATGATTAATTCAATCATTTCGTTTTTTGGTTTACCTCTTTGCATAGGTTCGATCATCTTATTGTTAGGTGGAACAGGTGGAATAGATAGAAGTGGGTTTGTAACATATACGAAACAGTGACAGTGAATATTAGGGGGTCTTATTTCTACTGTCACTGTTCCAATATCTTTATATAAGTACGTTTTATCTATTCCATCTATTCCACATAGCAATTATTCTTTTAAAAGAACTACCATCAACCAATGCCTACCAATAACAGAAAAAACAGCCAATACGTATCAAAATCGCACATTATCAAAATAAATTAAAAATTATTCCTCAAATAATGACTTTTGGGTGTACCACTAAGTATTTAAAAGAGACGGAAGGAAACTTCCTGATAATTTTATGTTCAAAACAAAAAACAAAATGAACGAACAAAATGTAAAACGATTAAACCTGACTCTTGACAAAGAGTTCTATGAATTATTAAAACAAAGAGCCGACCAGGACTTTATCCCAATCGGCACTTATGTAAAGCAATACCTTATGAAGGCATTGCTTCCAAATAACACTTATTCTAAATGTTTAACTCAAAATGGAAAAGTTATGTAAACAACCCCCAACAAACAATTGCAACAATCAAATTGCGGATGGCAATGATATAAATTTAAGCATCATACCGGTGAGTTCTCAAAAGACTCCATTCAAAGGCTGGAAACAATATCAACAAGAACCAGCTCCTTTCGATCAGTGGCAAACACACTTTAACAATGACGGTTATGTAGGCGTGATCTGTGGATCAGTATCAGACAATCTTGAGATCATTGACATTGATGTCAAGAACGATCCTGACAAGACTATTCACACTGAATATTTTAAGTTGATCCCCCAAGAGTTGATGACAAAGCTGATTGTCCAATCTACTCCGAATGAAGGGTACCACCTTATTTACCGATGTCATGATGTATCCATTGAGCAAAGTCAGGTACTTGCCAAAAGTAAAGCTGGCAAGACGATCATTGAAACCAGAGGTGAAGGAGGTTACTTCTGCACACATCAAACCGATTATATCGTGACCAAAGGTTTGTTTGATCTCAAACGATTGCTTTTTAGTATTCCAATAATTTCAAAGAACGAACGTGAATTGCTACTTGAAACAGCAAGAAGTCTCACCAGATATTTTCCAATAAAAGAATCAAAACCATTCTCGTATTCCGAACCTGCAATCAATGAGTTCAATAATAAATACTCAATCGCAGAGGTTTTATCCAAGCATGGATGGAAAAATGTTGATGAAGATGATCAGAAGGTTTTTTGGCTCAGAGATGGATCACAAGCATCTCACTCTGCTTATTACTTCAAGGATTCAAAGGTATTCTATTGCTTTTCAACCTCCACTGATTTCAAAACAGAAAAGCCGTACAATAACTTTCAGATACTTCAACTTTTGGAAGGTAAAGATGATTACAATACCACGTTAAGAATCCTGTCAAAGTTAGGGTACGAAACATCATCCAAACCAAGCAAGGTGACAACTGATGACATTGCTGGCTATCTCAATAGTGTTGGTTTATGCTATGACAGTTTCATTCAGGACTTGACCTACAAGGATGATATCCTAAACGAACGTGATTACAACACCATTTATCTGGACATGAAGAAACATTTTGAAAAGGAAATACCAAAGACCAGATATGATGAAGTCATCAAATCAACGTATGTGGAATCAATCAATCCATTGGAACAATACATTGATTCCCACAAGCATCTTGAGCCAAACGGAATGTTTGAGCAATGGTTCGATTGCATCACTTTAAAGAACAAGGATATTGACCGAAACACTGCACTCAAGTACATAAAAAGATGGTTTGTGGCTTTAATCGCTCAGGCAACAGATGGTCAGTTTCCAAACGAATATTTTTTGACATTGATTTCCACAGAACAGGGAATTGGCAAGACCTCATTGCTTCGCAACCATACTCTTCCAGTCGATCTTCAAAAGTACGTGTCTGAACATTCCCTGACCTTTGATGATGATTTCAAGGTGATCATGGGTCAGACCCTTTTGGTCATTGACGATGAAATGGATGGCAAGTCATGGAATGAAATGAAGACCTTCAAAACAGTACTGTCAAGCAAAAAAATCACACTGCGAAGAAAGTATGACCGCAGGATTTCCAACATCACCAGAAGGTGTTCATTTGCCGGGTCTGGCAATCACCTGAATGTGATCAAGGAATATCAGAACAGACGGATTATACCAATAGAAATAGGACACATCGACTTTAAGCGCCTGGAGCAAATTGATCTTGATGCTTTGTTTATGGAAGCATATTGGCTTTATCAGAACGGTTTCCAATATTCTTACCAACGTGGTGACATAGAAGAATTACAGCATTTGTACAAAGGTTATGTACAGCAAAGTGATCTTGATCTGTTGCTTGACGAATATTTTGAAAAACCAGAGAATGCTAAAGATGTATGGTATGTAACCAACATGGATATAGTGACAGGATTGCAAGAAAAGTATCCATCATTAGCACGTAAGATCAATGCTGTTGCAATTGGCAAGATGCTATCTGAAAGAGGATTTGAAGTGGCGAAGAAGGGCAGAAAGAAACTCACCTGTTATGCAGTATCGGCTAATTCCAAGATTCTTTATTTAATGGACAATGACATGGAATCAAGTGAAATCAACAGTCCAAAAGGCAAGATTGAAGAAACACTGGCAATGGTTACCAAAAAGTTTGAACTCCAAATACCAAATAATTCTAATAATAATTTAAAAAACGAATAATATGAAAACTATAAATGAGCAATTGGATTTAATAGATATGGCATTTGTCCTTGGAATTAATCCTCATGTATTACGTGATAAACTTCGAGAACTTGAAGTGATCAATAAACCGAAGGTAAAAGATGCATATATTTTAACAAATATTGCCTTATACTTTGATCTTGGTGAAATCAAAATAATTGAAATTTGCAAAGGTCATAAATTAAAAGATAATGTCTTCAATGTTGAAGAAGTAAAAAAAATACTTAACTATAACATGCTACTTTCACAATTGTATGATTCTATGTATCCTGACGATGAAGAGCAGGATGCATTTGAAGTTGGAACATATGAAGATTATGATGATCTTCCATTTTAAGTAGATAAATTATTATTCATGATCCTCTGTATCACACAGATCAATCAAAAGAGAGATGCTTTACCAGTGTTCTCTCTTTTTTTGTTAGGTCATATCATTCGATAAGTTCATCAAAATTTTGATCAACCGGGGGTTAGAAACCGACTGGTTCCTTACCTTTCTGATCAAAGAGTTATTAATAAGCATGGATAAGCAACTTGACATCAATACCACCTTCATTCAGGTTAGACTGAATGTCGATCAATGCGGGAAAATGCTAAGTGAATTTGTAAGAGAGCATTTTGGAACAGATGAATTCTCAACAATTTCAGGGTATCAGGGCATCAAAATAACTCTTGGTTTCGGATTTAAGGTAGATGGGCATTTGAGAGAGGTTGCACATATTCTTTATACGGTTGGTTGTAAAATATGTATTGTGGCGATCAAAAATTTTGCCAGGAGAAGGTTCATTGATTATATGAATAAGGCTGATGTTGTCATTAGGGTATTGCCAAAGATGATGGACTGAAATACTGACAATTTCACCACTTTTTATGCTTTTATCAGTATTTACAAATCACCGTTACAGTTTTAATTGGAGTACTGATGTAGCAGAGTGAAGGTAAACCTGCTATATTTCACCCCAACTCAAAATAGTAAAGTAAAATATTTGTAACATAAAATATTATGTACATATCCAATATCACTCATTACCTTGATGAAACAGGGAATATATCAACACAGATGCCAACAGAAGCCAGAGAATTAGCAAGTTTTCTTGCCTTGGTCATTGATGAATCTACAAAAAATATTCCCAGCACCTTATCCGCAACGGACATAAGGTGTTTTGAAAAAGGATGCGATGGTATTATTAAATATGAATTAATAAATCCAAAAGATGATATTCATTGGATATGCTCAAAATGTCAGAATGAAGGAAGAATATCTGGCTGGCAGGGTACGAAATGGGATAACAATGCTGGGAAATAGAAGAATTTCGATTGAAAATTTAGCAATTGTTCTATGGTGCCAGAAGCCAACAGTACACAAATTTAGGAAAAATGGAGTGCATATAAACTGGCAATCAAAATTCCCTTGTTTATAGTTAAGTACATTGTCAAGTATATAATATCACCAATAAAAAAGTATTTTATTCAATAGATTAAGCATTTCATTATTCAGAGGTCCTACATATTCTTTATAGATTAGCGTTTACACCTTTCAATTTCTTTTAGATCATCTATTTTTCTTCTTAGTAAATATTCAAATTCTTCAACAACAGGGGCAAACTCCAAATATTGCTCCCACATGTATTTTGCTTTCTTTTCAATGGATGCGCTGGGAACTGTTGGATGTGCACAATTTTTATGTGTGATAAGAAATGAATTGTCTTAATATTTTCGAATTTTGAAAATTATTTTTATAAAAAAAGTGTCTCTAAAAGGAAAAAATAAGGGTCATTTTCAAATATTTTGGCAAGTGGCTGTCACCCCTATTTGTCACCCCTAAAGCACAAAACCCACTGAATATCAGTGGGTTAAAGTGTCATCGAGCAGAGAGTGAGGGATTCGAACCCCCGGTACCTCGCGGTACAACGGTTTTCAAGACCGCCGCGTTCGACCACTCCGCCAACTCTCTGTAAATTGATTTTTTAGGTCACTTAAAGCGCATAAAACACTTCCCTTTATTTGGGACTGCAAATGTAGAATTTTAAACTATTTACTCAAAAAATAATTGGATTTATTCTTTATTTTCTTCCTTCTGATGCGCTACCTGGTTTAAGCTTGCGTTTACTTCAAATCCTATTAGCAGGATCACAGAAATCATGTAAATCCAAACCATCAAAGCCATCATAGTACCAATAGAACCATAAATTTTATTATAAGTCCCAAAATTAACCATGTAAAATGAAAATAGATATGAAACCAAAATGGTCGATAAGGTTGCGAGGACTCCCCCAAATGAAATAAAAGGCCATCTGTCGTGAAGTGCCGGCACAAAATAATATATGGAAGAAATGACTATCAGTATTAGAATGAACAATACAAAGAACTTCAGAAAGAGCAGGCTATAATACAAAAAATCTTGCGCTAACAATCCGTTATCAACCATAAAATTAAGCGCTAAACTGCCCGCCGTGAGCAGGATAAGTGAACTAAACATCACCAGGGCCAAAAGAACCGTGAGAAATAAAGCAATTAATCTTGTGTGCCAGTAGCTCCTTTTTTCAATAGTCCTGTAGATCTTATTGAATGTTTGCGCGAGTTCCATCATTCCATTTGTCGATAGAAATAATAAAAACAAAACACTAAAGGATAATAAATCTCCCCTGGGCTGCTTCACTACATACATAATGGTATTACCAACCTCCTCCAGCATGGCCACCTCACTGACAAATTCCTGAATATTTGACTGAAGATTGGGGATCGGGATATAGGGTATAAGCGAAAATAAAAAGATAATTGCCGGAAAAACTGCAAGAGTGAAACTGAAAGCGACGCTGGAAGCCCTGTGGAGAATATCATCATTATTGATATTTATAATGAGATTTTCCAGCACTCTATATATAGAAACCTGCTTACCTCGTAATTGGATATTATCTAATCTATGGACAATTTTTTTAAATGTTCGGGAATCAGAGAAAATCCTTAATATGTTATTGTTTTCCATTAAAAAATGGTTTTAGCAAATTGATAATAGAATCCGGTGCTTCACGCGCCCGACCATTTTTCATATTTACAAATGCCAATAAAGTCTCCCCTAAATTTATCAATTTTTTACGCTCATTATAAACCTCATACTTAAAAGTTATCCTACTAACAGGAATTTCTTCAACCATTACCTTTATAGTTAGCAGGTCGTCGTATTTTGCCGGCCTTAAAAATTTGGATTTATTTTCAACAACGGGCATCATGACCCCTTCTTCTTCGAGCAATTTATAACTGAAACCAATATTTCGAAGACTCTCAACCCTGGCCACTTCATAGTAAGTTGCATAATTTCCATAGTAAACATATCCCATTTGGTCAGTTTCCGCATACCTGACCCTGATATTAATACTTTGTGTAAACATATATTCGTTCTAATAATATAATAAATCTCTCCCTATTTGATTCACAGTAGATTCCGGTATTTATCTATATAGTCTGGCTTTGTTCAAAGCTTGTTGATATTTCCTTGCATTTATTGAGTGTTGTTTTAAGCTGGACGAAAAATTGTGATAACCTGAGAAATCTTCCTTTGCACACATGTATATGTAATTGTGCTCTTTATAATTTAACACGGCATCAATCGATATAATTGAAGGAAAATTGATTGGCCCAGGAGGTAAACCTGCATATTTATAAGTATTGTATGGAGATTCTATCTTCTTATGAATATTCAATACCCTTTTTATGGTGAAATCTCCGGAGGCATAAATTAAAGTAGGATCAGCTTGTAGCGGAATATTTCGCTTTAATCTATTCAAATACAACCCCGCAACTATTGGATTTTCTTCAGTATGTGACGTTTCTGCCTGAACAATTGAAGCCAGAACTGTCACCTGAACAGGGTCCATATCCAGGCTCCGCGCTTTGGCCAATCGTTCCTCATTCCAGAAATTCTGATATTCTTCATGCAATCTTTCAACCAAATTTTCGGCAGATATAGTCCAATAAACCTCATATGTGTTTGGGATAAACATGCAGCGTACAGTTTCTTCATTAAATCCATATTTATTGGCAACATCATTTGAGCTGATTAAATCAAAAAATTTATTTGCATCCAACTCCAAATTGGCAGTTAATTTTTCTGCCACATCCGTAAAAAGTCTTGCGTTATTAAAAGTTATTCTCACGGGCACCTGGTCACCAGATCGCAGTTTTCTTATGACTGATATATTATTTGAATTCTTTTCTATTAAATATTTTCCCGGTTTAACCAGTTTATCATATTTCATAAATTTAGAAAGCATACCAAAAGATATCGCCTCATTTACAAAATGCTCGTCATATATGATCCTCTGTACATCTTCAAAAGATGCTCCTGTAGGTATGTACAAAAATTTATTCTCCTTTTCTATTAGAAAATTAGGAGAATAAATCACCTGGTAAAAATAGAACCCAAACGAGGACATCAACACTGATGATATCACCATAGTCAAAATCAATATATTCCTTTTATCCATAATTGCTGACAAAAATAGATAAAAAATCAACCCGAACAATGAATGGCAGGGCCGAAGTAAACACTTGGTGTTTTGGGGATTTTTATTCAAATTGACAAACTTTTTACTCATACAGATTCCGAGGCGAAATTATGAAGAGACCCAAAGCTATTTTTTTTAAACTCTATGAGGATAATCCCGAACAAAAGAAAATTGATACGATTGTTAAAATTCTTCAGGATGGTGGTATCATCATTTATCCGACGGATACGGTATATGCGCTGGGATGCAGTATTATGAGTAGAAATGCTATCGACAAACTGGCGAGGTTAAAAGGTCTAAAACCGGGTAAAGAACGGTTTTCTTTGATTTTCGAAAACCTTAGCCATGTTTCAGAGTATGCTAAAAACATCCATACTCCCGTCTTTAAAGTAATGAAGAAAGCATTTCCGGGTCCATTCACTTTCATTTTGCCTTCTACCAACAAGCTTCCAAAATTACTAAACACAGCAAAAAAAACAGTTGGTGTACGGGTGCCCGGGCACAATATCCCCAGGACAATCGTAAAGGAATTGGGGAATCCTATTATCACCACGTCCATCAGGGATGAAGATGAAATCATCGAATACTCAACAGACCCCGGGCTAATACTAGAAAAATTTCAGACGCAGGTCGATGCGATTATCGATGGAGGATATGGAAATAATATACCTTCTACCATCATTGATTGTACGGGAGGTGAGTTTGAATTAATACGGGAAGGCCTGGGTGAAATAAACACTATTTTGTAGGTTTTTTGTGTTTCCACCGGTTGTGTGACCAAAGATATGAAGCGGGATCGTTTTCAATATCTCTTTCTACCAATTGAATAAATTTTTCAGTGATTTCATTGGGTGATGCAGTTGTTGGCGCCGATTCTATTTCTTCAAAATGGGCTTCATAGTATCCGCGTTTTATCCGTTTCATCGAGGCATAAATGACCTTAATATCCATACGCCTGGCCAACAATTCCGTACCTGAATAAAAGGCTGAGTCCTGATTTAAAAATACAGTCCAATACTTGTTTTCTCCTGAAAAAGGTCGTTGATCAGCTACCATAGACATGAGGTAGGCACTGCCCCTCATCTTCATAAGATCTTTAACAACATCATTTTTTTCATGTAGAATCACCCCAAATCTGCTTCGGATTTTTATCATTAAGTTATTGAAAAATGAATTTCTTAATCTTTGATATACGGCATGAAGTTCTAAACCAAGTTGGTTGGATCCTGTAACCAACAGCCATTCCCAATTACAAAAATGCGAAGTCATACCAAAAACCTGATAACCATGCTTTTGATATTTCTTTGTGAGCGCGGTATCAAGTTTCACTCTTTTCAATAATTCATCTTCTGAAATGGTTAAAAGCTTAAGCGTTTCTACACTGGTATCTGCGAGGTTTTTATAAAAATATTTTTCTATCTTCCGAAGCTCGCCCTCACTTTTATTTGGAAAAGAATTTAATAGATTTTTCCACACTATATCCCTTCTGTATTTTACCAAATAGTATGCGAGAAAAAACAGAAAATCTGATAAAAGGTAGAGGGCAGATAATGGTAAGTAGGACAATAATTTTAAGAAAAACATAAACAGCCTGAGTAAGGCTGCAATTTTAAATAAAACTGACTATATATCCACAGTGATCAGTAAAATTTATAAGGGAGCGTTTTGGTTGTTCAAAAAATAAGGGCTTTCGCCCTTATTTTCTATTCACCTAGCAAGTAATATGAAGAGGTGCCGGTTTGCAACACAAGGTCGCTCCGGCGTAATAAAATCTTTAAGCGTTCATCATCTTTGTCACGGCATTCGTAAACAAGTTGATTTTTAGCATTATACACTTTGGTACACTTTTTCTGAACTGGTTCAACTATTTTTAGAGCGAGAAGATGCTCTATTACATCGAGCATTTCAGCTTCCTGAATTTCAGATTTTTTAACTTCCGTATTTTCAAAATTATCCGCATATGATTTAGAATTTGACAACGCGATGACCGCAATAATTATCCCAAATATTAAGGTCGATATTTTAAGTTTCTTTTTCATTTTTCAAGACTTGGTTGATTGACTGCATTAAATCAATTGCCATGCCAAAAATTATAAATTACTGTTTTATAGCTATTTATAATAATAAATCCAATTCCACTCTCGCTTTGTTGTTCTATTTCGAACAGAAGACCGATCAAATTTGCACGAAGTATTTACCATACAACACGATCAAATATGATCAATTATCCACTCCAGCGTTTTAAAAGCTGATCATCACTAATAAATTGACTTATTGAAATGTGATTATTATGTAACTTATTTCTATTTTTGAATTTGGGAATGCCAAATACTTCAACCAAAAAAATATGAAGTATAGATAGTTAATAACATGGATATAGCAGGGATTTTACATAAAGCACCAATATTCAGTGGATTAGATATTCAATCCCTGGATTCATTGACTCCGCTTTTTGAAGAAGAATTTTTCTCTGCCGGTGAAAAAATATTACGCGAAGGAGAATTCGGAGATTCAATGTTTATTATTGTTGAAGGACAAGTCGAAGTCACAAAATCGAGTGAAGGCGACAAGGAAATTCTCATCACAAAGCTTGGGGAGGCGTCATATTTTGGTGAAGTAGCCCTTATCGACAACCAACCGAGATCCGCAAATGTGAATGCTGATAAAAATACCACCGTTTTACGGCTGAAAAAAAGTTCCTTTGAAAAACTGCTCCTTGAAAATAAAACTTTTGCTATCAATTTTTATAGAAATTGCCTGAATGAGACGATAGACAGAATGAGAGAAACGGCAACTAACCTGACCTCGTCAATGTCAGTACTCGGTCAAAAAAGCACCCGGCTCGATCAGATGGATGCGGAATTATCTCATGCCAAGGTTATCCAGGATTATTTTGTAAGCGAAGACCAACTATCTTCTGTGTGCTTTAATAAGTATGGGATAAGGCAGACGGTTATCTACAAACCATATCTTGAGGTTGGCGGTGATTTTCTGAGCCTGAAAAGTTTCTCTGATGACAAAGCGGGATTTATTATCGCGGATGTAATGGGGCATGGAATTTCTGCTGCGCTGGCCACCGGTGTATTAAGAAGCGGATTCTCTATATTTTCAAAGGAATATGGCCAAAACCCCATTGAACTCATGGAGCATTTAAACGGGCATATTTATGAGATATTTACTTCACTTTTTGCAACCGGATATTATGCCTTGGTCGATATGGGGAGCTCAAAAGTAAAATTGAGCAAAGGTGGGCATATGCATCCTTTGGTTTGGAAAACCGGAATAAGCGGACTCTTCCCTATAGATATTCCCGGCCCTGGCCTGGGCATAATCCCTAAAGCAAAATTCCATGAAATAACCATAGATGTAAATAAAGGTGATAAAATGCTTTTTTTCACTGATGGCATAATTGAGCAGCGCAATTATGAAGGTGAAATGTTCGGTCACGAAAGACTGGAAGAATTATTTATAAAATACTGCAATGTCGGGGAAGACAATATTCTACAAACAATTTATACAGATTTCAAAAACTTTTGTCATGACAATGAGCTTCAAGACGATGTGACCCTTTTTCTCCTTGAGTTTTAATTTTACTATAGATAGATATCAATAGAGTGGTTACTAACTTTTTCCAAAAATAATTTTCATCTCAAATTTTCAACATTTCCACATATATTTGCATGCAATAAAAAAAACAGACCGTTGGCCAAAAAAGAGAAGGATCCGAATAATATAAATATTAAGAACAAGAAAGCTAGTTTCGAATATCACTTTATCGATAAATTTGTAGCCGGCATTATCTTGTCCGGCTCTGAAATAAAATCTATTCGTGAAGGAAAAGTGAATTTACAGGCTTCTTATTGTTCCATCCGCAAAAATGAGGCTTTTGTGAAGGAAATGCATATTTCGCCATATAAACAGGCATCTTATCTCAATCATGAACCAAAAAGAGAACGAAAACTCCTCTTAAATAAACGGGAGATAAAAAAACTTGCGGCCAAAAGTCAGGAGCAAGGTTTAACAATTGTTCCTACCCGCTTATTTGTAACAAACAAAGGTTTAGCCAAATTGGAGATAGCCCTTGCCAAAGGCAAAAAACTTCATGACAAACGGCATGATATCAAAGAAAAGGATTTGAAAAAGGACCTTGAAAGGTTGAAATTATAAATGAAAAAAAATCTAAAAGGTATTTGCAGGCTGGGAATCGTTCCGGTAAGGTCAGGTTCCAATGATGGTTCGGAGATGGTGACTCAGCTTCTTTTCGGAGATCATTACAGTGTTGTTGAAATCTCTGATGATGAAAAATGGACAAAAGTTAAAATAGAATCTGACCAGTATGAAGGCTGGATTGACAGCAAGCAACACACTGATATTAGTGAAGAATATTTCAATCACCTGAATAATTCAGAATTCAAAATTGCCACTGACATCATTGCTACCATATTATATAAGAAAAGGTTAATTCAAATTGTGATTGGCAGCGTACTCCCAATTTCCAGCAATGAAATTTTTGAAGTTTACGAACAGTATGCATTCAATGGATCATCAAAGAATATTGGTGATCGACAGGGTTTCGAATTTCTCAAACAAATCATAAAACCGTATATGAATGCTCCCTACCTCTGGGGAGGAAAAACACCATTTGGCATTGACTGTTCGGGGTTGACCCAACAGATTTATAAATTGTGTGGTTATAGATTGTACCGGGATGCCGCTCAGCAGTATAACCAGGGTGATAAAGTTGATTCTTTGGAAGAAGCTATCCCAGGAGATTTGGCATTTTTCAAAAATGAAAAAGAGCAAATAACTCATGTTGGCATTTTAATGGAAGATCAGAATATTATTCATGCTTCTGGGTTTGTGAGAAAAGACAAATTAGATGAAAACGGAATTTTTAATATGGAATTTTCAACATATACTCATAAATTAGCTGGATTAAAACGAATTCTAAAGACATGAATTTTAAAGCACTCATACTGAATTTAGATTATACTCCCGTTGCAATCTGTACAGTTCAGCGTGCTTTTTTATTGGTATATCTAAGAAAAGCAATATTGTTGGAAGCCAATAGTACTTTTGCTTTACACACTGTAAATGAGACATATTCAATGCCTTCTGTTATAAAACTCAACAGATATGTGGATATTCCATATAAAAAGGTGGTACTCAACAGGGATAATATTTTTAAACGGGATGGCTTTACCTGCCAATATTGTGGCAACACTAAAGAATTGACCCTCGACCATCTGGTTCCAAAAGCAAAAGGTGGAAAAACAACATGGAATAACCTGATAACCGCTTGCAAAACCTGCAATTCAAAAAAAGGCAATGCTTCTCTTGAAGAGACCGGGTTATTATTAAATATAAAACCTTATCGCCCCTCTTACATCATGTATCTGAAAGATCTTTCCGGAAACAACTATGAAGAATGGAAACCTTATCTTGACACCAAAAATATCAGGGTTGCATAATTGTTTTTAAGGCGTGTCTTTCAGCTTTTTTCGTAATTGCGAAAAAACATAAAACATCTCAATTGCCACTTGCTTGCAACTTTCATTATAAATTTGCTCCTCCATTTCTGATCCATCATAACCTACCGGATCTTCGTAGCCTAATAATAAACGGTGGTAAGTGCCTCTTAAATTAGAAATATTAAGATCAGCATTTCGATCAACAAAAATTGCCATAAAATTACTATTGGGATTTTTCACATGTTCAATTTTTTTGGGATAAACTACCAAAGGATCCAAATTGTAGGAGTATTTTATCCTGTAAACATCGACTCCATCGATATTCATCTTATAAACTATATATCCTGCTTTTTCAAGACTAATAATGGTATTCAAAGAAATTTCATCCGGTTTTATACCTCCGGAATACGCCTGATAATCTGTAAATCCAAAATAATATGCAGCTGTTTTGGACCAAACCTGGGCCATCTGACCTACAGAAGATTGATTTGTACTGATAAATAGTAGTTTCCCGGAGATATTATTTCGCTCCTGATCTTCTAAATAATAGACAATTTCATTGAGCCTGTATCTTCGATCTTCTGGGATTTTTCTGAATTCCGATGGGAAATCTCTTACATATTCATTGAGAATAGGATACAATTTATTGAAACTGAAATTCCTGCTACCCGCTGGGAGTATTGAAATTATCAACAACAATGCACTTAAGGATATTTTTACGAATACCATATTTATTTTTTCATTCTATTACGCCATCCACTTCCTTTTACAATTTTATGATTTGGATTTTTAAAAACGCTATTATTCATTATTTCGCTTGAAATGACTGCGGCAACCATAGATTCTGAAATATCTGATTTATTCATTCCGTTTTCTATTTCTTCTAGTCTTTGATCTATAAAATTAGTATCAAAATCCCCGGAACAAAAATCTGCATCTTTCATCACGAATTTACCAAAATCCAGCGTGTTTTTTACTCCACTTATTTCATATTCATCAATAGCTCTAATCATCCTCAGCCTGGCCTCAGTGCGGGTTTCGCCGTAAGTTACCAATTTGGCCAATAATGGATCATATTCCACAGGCACATCCATGCCCTCTTCGCAACCATCATCCACCCTTACGCCAGGCCCTTTTGGGGGTTTATAAGTATTTAATTTACCGACATCGGGCAAAAAGGAATTATGAGGATCTTCTGCATAAACTCTCAATTCCATAGCATGGCCACGGATAGAAATGTTATTCTGATCAACTTGCAATGGAGCACCCTGGGCAATCATAATTTGTTGTTTCACCATGTCAATTCCTGTTATAAATTCGGTAACGGGATGCTCAACCTGCAATCGTGTATTCATCTCCAGGAAATAAAAATTACGATTTTTATCCATGATAAATTCTATAGTTCCAGCATTTGCGTAGTTGCATGCCCTGGCAAGATCGATGGCTGCTTTTCCCATTTTTCTCCGAAGATTTTCATCAAGAACAGTTGAAGGGGCTTCCTCTACAACTTTTTGATGTCTCCGCTGGATGGTACATTCACGCTCGAACAAATGGACACAGTTTCCATGGTGATCTGCCAAAATCTGAAATTCTATATGCCTTGGTTTAAGAATCAATTTCTCAATAAAAACAGTATCATCTCCAAAAGCAGCCTTTGCTTCCCGGATAGATAGACTAATTTGTTCATGTATCTCCTCTGCAGACCGTATAATATGCATCCCCTTCCCTCCACCACCAGAGCTTGCCTTTACCAGCACAGGATATCCAATTTCTTCTATTTTAGTTATAAGATCTGAATCTTTTTCATTACCAATCCGAAACCCCGGAATAACGGGAATTCCGGCTTCTATTGCAATTTCTTTTGCCTTGAGCTTATTGCCCATCACATCAATGGTTTGTGATGACGGGCCTATGAATATAAAACCAGCTTCAACTACTTTTCTGGCAAACAGAGGATTTTCGGATAAAAATCCATATCCCGGATGTATAGCATCCACCCTGGCATCTTTAGCCACATCCAATACCTGGTCAATATCCAGGTAGGGCTCGATTCCTTTATTTTGTATATAAAAAATCTCATCAGCAAACCTCACGTGATAGGCAGATCGATCAACTTCAGAATAAACAGTGACAGTGCTGATCTGTAATTCTTTTGCCGCCCTCATAATCCTGACCGCGATTTCTCCTCTATTTGCAATGAGTATTTTATTTATTTTCTTCATTTAGACTTCAGAATGAATCTTAATCCACCTATTATGATAAACTGCTTCTAAAATTTAACGGTAATCTTCACTGTTTGAAAAACAGGGCCAATATAAAATTAATTTCATTATATATTAATGTCATCAACTAAGCATTTTATCATCAGCCTGCAATCAAGTCATCTTTCATTTACGCTAAACTATCGACTGAAGTAGATTATATTCTCAATTTGCAATAATTGCTTTGATTTAGAGGTATTTAAATACTAAATTTGCAGCTTTTAAAGTAATCAGAGGGAATTTTAAATAAAGAAGCGTGGATATTTTTGATAAACTTGATATTAGCAAAACTCCATTAGGAAGATATGCTGATGAGGACGATGGGTACTTTATGTTCCCAAAGTTAGAGGGAGAAATAGCTCCAAGAATGACTTTTCAGGGGAGAGAAGTACTTGTCTGGAGTCTGAATAGCTATTTGGGATTAGCCAATCATCCTGAGGTACGAAAAGCGGATGCAGATGCTACCAGAGATTGGGGCATGGCCTATCCCATGGGAGCCAGAATTATGTCCGGTAATACGAAGTATCATGAACAATTCGAATCCCAGCTTGCAGATTTTGTAGATAAGGAAGACGCCATGTTGCTTAATTTTGGTTATCAGGGCGTTGTATCTATCATTGACACCGTAGTAAATCGAAAAGACGTCATCGTATATGATGCGGAATCACATGCGTGTATTATCGATGGCGTAAGATTACATATGGGAAAACGATTCATTTTCCCTCACAACGATATAGAAAATCTTGAAAAGCAGCTTCAAAGAGCCACAAGAATTACCAATGAAACCGGTGGCGGTATATTGGTTATATCTGAAGGTGTATTTGGAATGTCGGGCAATCTGGGCGATCTCCAGGGTATTGTAGCGCTTAAAAAGAAATTTAATTTCCGGTTGTTGGTTGACGATGCACATGGGTTTGGCACTATGGGTGAAACTGGTGCAGGCACTGGCGAACACTTTGGTGTTCAGGATGATATTGATATTTATATATCAACCTTCGCAAAGTCAATGGCCAGCATAGGCGCATTTGTCGCCAGTAAAAAAGAAGTAATAAAGTATTTGCGGTACAATGTGAGGTCTCAAATATTTGCCAAATCTCTTCCTATGCCATTAGTGATTGGAAATATGAAGCGATTGGAGCTATTGAGGACAAAACCGGAAATGAAAGCCAATCTCTGGAAGATTGTCAACGCCTTACAATCGGGATTGAAGGAAAAAGGTTATAACCTAGGAACGACAAAATCACCGGTAACTCCTGTATTTTTAAATGGGACCAACTATGAGGCGGGAAATCTAATTCTTGATATCAGAGAAAAGTACAATATTTTCTGCTCTATGGTTATTTATCCAATTGTACCAAAAGGCATTATTATGTTGCGCATTATTCCCACCGCTGCTCACACCCTTAAAGATGTTGAAGAAACAATAACAGCATTTGATGCCGTAAGAGAAAATTTAGAATCAGGTATATATAGAAAAGCAGGAATATTTAATTTTACGGAATAATTATTTTAAAAATTGTGCCGTATTTATTGATTTATGAACATTTTAGCTATATTGCCATCGCAAAACCTAAACTGTTTTTAATTTAACCATAACGTTTTATAAGATGAAAAGATTTGATGAACTTAGAGATTTAGTAATGTCATTAGAAGGTGATTTCCAGAAATTCTATGATAAAAAAAATCAGGCTGCTGGAACAAGAGTAAGAAAAGGAATGCAAGAATTGAAAAACTTATCTCAAACCATTAGGGTTGAGGTTCAAGACATTAAAAACAAGGGATAAGAATATATCCGGATTTCAAGAAATAAGAAAGGAGCTTTACGCTCCTTTTTTTATATATAAGAATTTCTGGCGTCCGACTAAATCCCCCTTGGAGAAGGGGGATCGAGATTGAATATCAGTGAGTTATGATTAATTTTAATACTACGTTCAAAGAGGTGTTCTTATCGAGGTCTGGTTAAAAAGTGCATATACGCCTCAAAAAACGTCTTTCTCCTATAAATATAACTTTCCTCGGATGCCTGTATATAAGAATTTAAGGCTTAATAGACAAAAAGGAGGCTGAAACCTCTGTAAGTTTCTGATATTCATAGCTTTGCATCAAATGAAAGCTTATGAATAAAAAAAGTGTGTTTTTTGCAAAAGTTCCATTATTAAGAAAAATGGTAAAATTCGGGGA
>JAJRQT010000052.1 GCA_024280115.1 Bacteroidota bacterium
GGACTGTAATTGCGGATTTCCATCTCCCGGATAAATCGCAATCTTAATGAATCTTTTTTTTCATGATGATTAAATTTTAGTGTCCTAGAATTTAATCATTTCTTCTCAATTTACCGACTAAAAGGAGGTTTCGTTCAACATCCGACTTTATGCAATTACACAAAGCCCTTATGTATTTTCCTCAATCAATAATTTTAATATAAGGACTGGTTACTACCTGTGTATAAATTTTCTATTCCTTAGTTTATATACACTGGCATCATTTTAGCAAATCTGTAATTCCGGTATTTCCACCCCCACCTGTCATAAGCCATGGAAAAACGATACTTTTTTTTGGTGTTGTCATTGTAGGCTGTTATAGTTTGCAAATCGCTCTATCAATATATTATTGTTTTCATTTTTCAACGTATAAGTTCTATTGGCCTATTGCATTTCTTCGCTATCATTAACGATTAACAACACTAAACGAATGTAAATGTATTTGTACTAAGATATCGAGGGGGAAAACGTCTCACTATGCAAGGTGAGACTTCTTTTGATCGGTATATGGCTTTACTTACTGTCTACCAAGCTTAAAGCCAAAGTACTAATTTTATCACTTCCCTCAGAAATGCAGATTAATCCATTTTTACTCTGTAAGTGCTTGAATATAAATGTCTGGGCTAAAGCACACCCACGAAGGCAGTTTGAGAAGCCTTTGCAATGATGAAATTGAGCAGCGGTTTCAGCTTGGCTATAGTTTTTTTTAGGAGCAACAAACACTTATTTTTGATAAAAAGAAATAACTTCTTGGTTGGTTGATAATAAAGGGATGAAACAAAAACTGCAAAATAAAATCACCATCGTAACCGGCGCTACCAGCGGCATGGGTGCTGCGATAGCAAAGCTATTTGCTGCTGAGGGAGCAAAAGTTATAGTCAATGGGCGGAATGAAGAACGGGGGAATCAGGTCGTAAGCAGCATTGTAGAAAGTAACGGGCAGGCCACATTCGTCCAGAGTGATATTTCTACCGAAGAGGGAAATGCCTTTCTTTTCCATGAAACCATGAAAATATATGGCGGTCTGGATATTGTGGTGGCCAATGCCGGATATCTGGGTTTAGGCTCAATTACCGAAGTTTCCATTGACACTTGGCATCAGACCATCAATACAAACCTGAATAGTATTTTTTACCTGCTGCGCCTTGCCATCCCAGAAATGCTGAAAAGAGGTAAGGGAAATGTGGTTGTAAACGGATCGATTGCAGGGTTCAAGAGCTTTCCCAATCATCCTGCCTACAATGCATCAAAAGGGGCATTGGTGCCATTGGTCAAACAAATTGCCCTGGAATATGGCCCGAAAATCCGCGCCAACCTGATTTGTCCGGGGCCCATTGATACCCCCCTGATCTGGGATTCTGCGCAAGCATTTCCCGATCCCGATAAGGCTGTGGCGGATGCGGCAAAAGCTACCTTGATCGGACGGCTCGGAACGCCCGGGGATGTGGCAAAAGCTGCTTTGTTTCTTGCCTCGGAAGATTCTTCCTTCATCACCGGAACAACAATTACCGTTGATGGCGGAATTATGACCAAATAATTGAATTTTTTCCCATCATCTTTTTGGTATCATTTATGCTTTCTTAAACGTTATATAAATGAACAAAATAAGAAAGGAGAAAGAGATGAAAAGGATATTTTGGGTTTTTATTGCGACTATTTTATTATTTAGTTGTTCAACTTCCAATAGAATGTTGGGAGTATCTGATAAAAATTTAATAGATATTTCCCGGGAAAAGGAAGAATATGAAATAATCGTCATGGATCCGGGATTTGATACATGGTTCGCCACCACATGGAGCCCGGCAAAAGATAGAAGTGTCGAATATTATGCACTTTGGAATCAACGATATGTGAATGCATGGAATTATAAAGCGACAAACCCACACACTGCAGAATTATTTGACAGTACAATTCAGTATGATCCAACAGCAGATTATGGTATTGAAGTTGAGCGTGTATTGTATTATTATTTCAGGTGGGTTGACACTAAACTGGGCATTCCCATACTTGATTCCCCTCCACCTCGTGGAATATTATAGAGTTGGATTTTGAATTAATCTAATTGTATATTTAGACCCATATGGGAATCAAAAGAATTATAATCCAGCTTTGTACTACGTGTTTTGGCTTTCTACTGGCTTCAAATGTTTTCTCTCAAACAATAAATAAAAGCAGTTCAGAATTCTCCTTTGGTATAATTGCTGATTGTCAGTATTGTGCCATAGAGGGAACAGGTGAAAGAAAATATACTTTGTCTGAAGGTAAACTCAAAGAGTGTGTTGAGCATTTCAATACAATGAATCTGGAATTTGTTATTCATTTAGGCGATTTCATTGACCGCGATTTCGAGAGTTTTGACGTAGTAAGCCCAATTTACAACCGGCTAAAAATGCCAAATTACCATGCGCTTGGTAACCATGATTTTTCAGTTTCAGACGCACTAAAGAAAGACGTAGTTAAAAAGATGGGGCTACCGGCAAATTACTATGACTTTGCAGTGAAGGGCTGGCGTTTTATTGTACTAGATGGAAATGATATCAGTTTTCATGCTTATCCGAAAAATAGCGATAGGTACCGAATTGCATCCGATTATTATGAAGAACATGAAATCACTTCACCAAAATGGAATGGCGCCATTGGATCTGTCCAGCTGGATTGGCTTAAAAATGCGCTGGACAAAGCGATAAAAAATGAAGAAAAAGTTATATTTTATTGCCATTTCCCAATTTTCCCGGAGAATATACATAACCTGTGGAATGCTGCTGAAATCATCCAACTGATAGAATCCTATACTAATGTTAAAGCTTATATCAATGGGCATAATCATGCTGGGAATTATGGTATAAAAGAAGGTATCCATTATGTTACAATTAAGGGGATGGTAGATACGGAGCAGAATTCCTATGCAATTATAAATGTTTCCGAGAATAGCTTATCAATCGTAGGATATGGTCGTGAACAAAACAGGATATTGGAAATTAAAAAATAGACACAAACGCATTGTAATTTTCACTTAATATTTTTATTAAATAATTCAGTGATAATATGCATTGAAATTAACAATGTAGTTGCCTTTATTATTAAGTAAATATTTTTAGCTTTGATGATCCCAATTTTAGCATAGTTTAGCGATTCTATATTGAAGCAGTATTTTATATATAAAGTGAAATCACCTCTTTTTCTGGCCATTCTTTTATTCGTTGTCGTTTTTTCAGCGAAGGCACAAACCCAGAAAAGGGGCATAGATCCATTGAAACCATTGAATACCCTTACTATGGATCAATGGACGGGTCGGGATGGATTGATCTCGAATAATCTGACCTCTGTTAATCAATCTTCAAGCAAATTCTTATGGGTCACTGCATTCAATGGAATACTCAGATTTGACGGTGTGAATTTTAAGTTATTTGATAAGAATACCTTACCATTTCTAAATTCAAACGCGTTTTACCAATCTTTTGAGGACAGTAAAGGGAATCTCTGGTTTGCCTCTCAAAGTTCAGGGATAATGAAGTATTCTGATAATAAATGTCAGCAGATGCTTACGACAAACCAAAGTTCTTTATCTGTCAGATGCATTACTGAGGATAATGATGGCAAATTATGGGTGGGCACCAATAATGAAGGGGTGTATGTTCTGAATGACACAATTTTAGAAAAAGTTGATATAGATGTTTTTGAGTTAACAAACATCATGGACATCCAGATGGATGGAGATGGGGTATTGTGGTTTGCAACAAATGGAAAAGGGATATTTACTTATGACGGTGAAAAAGTGAATAGCATCACTGTTGAAGATGGACTTAATCATAATACAGTCAACAAATTAATATTAGGTCCGGATAATACCATGTATGCCGGTACACTGGATGGTCTTTTCTATCATAATAAAAATGGAAGCGGGAGAGTAGATAAACTTGATGGTCTGGAAATAAATGATATAATAATCGATGATTACGAGACTTTTTGGATAGGTACTGAGCAGGGGTTATTTAAAATAAATTTCAATTATGATATTTTTGAAAACTTCACTGAGGTAGATGGACTACCTGCAAGTCAGGTTTCAAGTTTGTGCTTTGATCATGAAAACAGCCTTTGGCTTTCTACAAAAAAAGCTGGTCTTCTTCGACTCAGAAGCGGTTTTTTTAAAAATATCACTACAAAAGACGGGCTGAGTTCAAATAATGTAAATATAATAATTCAGCACGAAGATAAATTTTATGTAGGTTGTGATGATGGTCTGATAAACGTTGTCGGAGGAGAAAAAATTAGTAGGTTAAAACTAAAGTCATCTTTTCACAATATTGGAATCAGAGATATAAGTTTTGGAGAAAATGGCCAGGTTTTATTTGCAAGTTACAAAGGATTGCTTGTCGTTCAGAATGGAAAGGAAAAACTTATCGACTTTACTAAATATGGCTCCAGCAACGATATTCGAAGGATTCTTCGCGGAAAAGACGGAACGATATGGTTGGCTACCAGGTCAGGTGGTGTGATAAAATGTACAGATTTTGATAATATAAAAGTCTTCGATAGTCCGAATTTTTTAAAAGTAAATTATATACTGGCAATCGAAGAAGGCAAAAGAGGAGAAATATATGTTGGCACGCATAGTGGAGGGATGTCGATAATTGACAAGGACGACCAAATTAAGCATTACCCGATTGAAGAAGGAAAATCTGGAATATTGATATTTAATATCCATATTATGGAGAATGGCCGGATTTTTATAGCCACAAATATAGGTATATATAGTTTTGATAATGAGGTGTTTACTAAGATAACATTAGATAAAAACCTGAAGGCGGAAACCGTTTTTGATATTGTAGTAGAAGATGGAAATGCATGGCTTTCTTCTAACATTGGTTTAATTAAAATTGAAGTTGATGAGATAGATAATTTTCTTTCGGGAAAAATTAAACAGGTATCGGGCAGGTTATTTGACAGGTTTGACGGAATGGCTTCCCAGGAATGTACGGGAGCCACAAAAATGACCTTAAGTACTGATGGAAAACTTTGGATTCCGACACTTGGCGGTGTCGCTGTACTCGACCCTGAGAATATTGAAGAAAATAAATCAATACCCCAGGTATATATTACAGATTTTACTACAGATCATATCGCACGTAATCTCACCAATGAAAAAAATATTGTTATAGAACCGGGAATATTAAGGTATGAATTTGATTTTACATCACTGAGTTATGTAGCCCCTCCAAAAGTTAGATTTAAATATAAATTGAGTGGTGTGGATAATGATTGGATAGATTCTGAATCTAAAAGAGAGGCCATTTACACCAATCTTCCCAATGGAAAATATACCTTTAGTGTTATTGCCACGAACAATGATGGGATCTGGAATGAAAAGGGCGCTTCACTCGTGTTCATTGTAAAACCGTATTTTTACCAGACTATATTTTTTTACATTCTAATCGTTATAAGTATTGGATTGATTGTCTGGGCAATAATTTTCTGGAGATTACACAACATCGAAAGAGTAAATCAGGAGCTCAGAAAGTTAAATGAGGAGTTGGACAGATTCGTATATAGTGCTTCTCATGACCTGAGAGCGCCACTCGCCTCTGTACTCGGATTGGTAGAAATCGCCCGCCTGGAAACTACAGTATCAGGAAAAGATGAATGCCTGGGGATGATAAATTCAAGCATCAAAAAACTGGATGGCTTTATTACTGATATCATCGATTTTTCAAGAAATCAAAGAGTTGAAATTCAAATAGATAAAATAGATATCGAACAGGAAGTCAAGGAAGTATTGAACGATTTAAAGTATTTGGATAAATTTGAAAAAATAAATATATCTGTTGTCAGCCATGAAAATCGCCACTTCATGACAGATGGATTGAGATTAAGAGTTATATTGAAAAACCTCGTTGCAAATGCCATACGATACCATGATTTACAAAAAGAAGATCCTTTTATAAAAATAGAAATAAAGTACAGCCCTGAAGCTGCAACAATAAATGTATCGGATAATGGCATTGGAATTGACAGTGAACATCTAAAGAATATTTTTAAAATGTTTTACAGAGCAGATGAAACAAGCAATGGTTCTGGGTTGGGATTATATATTGTGAAGGAAAGCATTGAAAAACTCCAGGGTAAAATTGAAGTTCATTCAAAATTAAAAGAAGGGACAACATTTACGATTATAATACCATCATCAAAGGAAATTGTTTAGAGAAGGGCTTTAATCAATAAAAAATCAATGAGGATGAATTTAATTATCAACCTATAATTATATTTAGACCAATAGATGACACTAATAAATGTAAACTTTAATTTTTTTTAGCTATGGCAAACAGAAGAAAATTCATTAAAACCAGTACGTATGTAGCCGCCGCAAGTATTTTAATGCCGGCTGCCTCTTGTTCAACAGGAGCAAAGAAAACAGAGCAAAAAGAGGAGCCACCACCTCCACCACCGAAGAAAATGGGTGTTGGAATACAGATTTATTCTGTAAGAAATCAGTTGACACAAGATTTTGAAGGAACGATGAAAAAGGTTTCTGAAATTGGTTACAAGCTCATTGAAGGGTATGGTCTGGGTTTGGACGGAATGTATCTTGGAAAACACAAAGCAGCCGATTACAAAAAAGTCATTTCTGACCTTGGAATGAACTTAATTTCAACACACTGTGGTTATTTTGATGCTAAAGATACCCCGAAAATGATAGAAGCATCAAAGGCTTCAGGTTTGGAGTATCTCGTAATTCCGGGAATCCCTGGAAAATTAAGAGAAACTGCAGATGGATATAAGGCCGTTGCCGCTAATTTTAATAAGATTGGGGAACAATGCAGTGCTGCTGGAATTAAATTCGGGTACCATAATCATTCTTCAGAATTTGAAGAGACTGACGGTCAAATCCCAATGGATATACTCATCGGTGAAACTGAAAAGAATCTTGTGAATTTTGAGGCAGATTTGTTCTGGATAGTAAAGGCAGGTAGCAATCCGATAGATTTAATCAATAAGTATCCGGGTCGAATCAATCTTTTCCATGTTAAAGACGCAAACCAGGAAAAAGAAGGAGAGACAGTCGGCAAAGGAATAATTGATTTCAAATCAATTTTTGAAGCGGGTAAAAAATCGGGATTAAAAAACTATTTCATTGAAGATGAACGGGAAGATGATCCATTTGCAAATATCAAAGCAGATTTTGATTATATATCTGTTCAGGATTTTGCGTGATAAAGATACTTAAACTTAAAAAGCCGGTTTGCATTGCATTAACCGGCTTTTTTTATGTAGATAAATTCAAAATGGTTGATTTGATTAAAGAAGTTAGATTAGAACTCATCCGTACTTGATGCTTCTGTGTCAATAGATTTTCAGTTCCTAATTTAATCCGGAACATCTAATGAATTCCGAATTGACTACCAATCTAACTGTATCGATAAAATTGTCTGTCCATAATATTGGATTAATTGCATTTTCCCCATTGAGTTGTTGTTCCCATTTTTGCCTTGAGATGGGAGTATTGAAAGATTTGTTCAATTCATAATAACTAAAAACTCCGCCACGTGCCATATATATGTAGCCATCAATTTCTACGAGTACATATATTGGTTTTGCATATCCTGATCCTCCGTAAATTTCATTTTTATAAATGTTTGTAGAATAAGTAATGCTCTTGTCAGTTCCTTTTAGTTGTTGATTTTTGCTATTGTAGTTTGGATTAATAAGACTGAGCGTAAAATCATCTACCTCACTTCCAATTTTCTGAATTCGCATAAATTCATCATCCGTAAGTGAAATACCTTCCAATTCTTTTAGACTTATGCTTTTTAGAAATGATGCGGTTGCTTTCAATTTATTTCTATTTCTATTTGATTTTTTAGAAAGCATTTTCCTTGCAATGAGAAAGTCTTCGGTGTTTTGCAAAATGGTTATTGCTGATTCCCAAAAATTAATGCTTGGCTCCACATAGCCTTTTACAATTGTTTGTGAATTTTGGTTTGAGATACATTTATCCGATGTTCTCATTTCCGCTAACAGGTTTGTCCTTTGATTGAGTTTTACCCAGGAAACCATTGAAGTGCTCAATTCCTTTCTTTTCCAGGCTTCATTATTCATAAATCCAGGTTGTACATCCCTTTCGCTGAAACTGGTAAGTAGAGTTGAAATCCAATCCATACTGAGCGAATTTTCCATGGAAGAAATACTCAACAGGTTTTCAATAACAGATTTAAGGTGCACCTGGATTTGGCTGTCATTATAGTCAACCTTCTCTTTTTTAAACAATTCCTTGGCTTTCTGATTTCCCAAAGCAGCAAAAAGTTCTACAGAGTGCGGTTTATTTTTTTGTTTTACCAATTCATTCAAATCGGTATATAAATTTTGAAACTCCTGCGGCATTAGACTGACATTGAAACATTGCTTTTTACTATTATCTCCGACTCCCAATTGCTTTTTTATTTTATTCATGACGTCATCGGAATAGAGGTCTTCAAACGAATCAATATTTTTAATTTCCGAAATGATTTCTGCAAAATCCCAAAGTGTGAACTGCTGCTTTTGGGTTGAAAAATAAGTTTTCAACTCTGCATAATCTGCATATTGCTTTTGGAGATCCGCATTTTTGCTAATTATGTAAGCCGCCAAGGTTGCATTGCGGAGATCATGCTCGTCGTTAAGGCATAAGTTGATTTTCTGCAACCAGGTGAGCGATTTATAATACTTTTCAATGCGTTCGTTTTTGCTATAATGTCCTGGCGCTTTGAAAACATTGTAGTTAAATTGATCATTTTTCATAATTTTTGATCCATGACCGGTTTCCCTAAGCACCTTGGCGATCTCCTCGAAATACAGCTCATTATAATTTCCAATCAGATTATTTTTTTTTCCAGTAATTACCGCATAGGGTATTGAATAGTATAAAAGGCTCTCTTCAATTGATTGCTCAACTTTTGGGTCAATAGTTTTTTCATAAAGTGTATAAAGCTCATTGTTAATTATTTCCAGCATAGATTGTAAAATGTTGGTCAGATAAAGCTCCTCAATTTCATTTTCAAGATTTCCGTAGAAAGCATGCAGCTCCTGTAGGAAAAGGTCAGTAGTGATGAACGAAGGAATGTTTTCTTCTGAGTTCCGCTCGTATATTTCAAATAATTGATTGAAACCTGATCCGCCAATGACGAAGCCATTTGAAGAAAGTTTATCGGTAAATGAATTAGTGATATTCTCAAATTGAAAACCGTTGATAACATTTTTAGAATTCGGCATGTTTTGGCTGGATGGATTGGCGATTGAATCATTTTTAAGCAATTCAGTTTCTTTATTTTCGATCCGGCGAATAAACTCCTTTTCAGCAGCATTGAGTGTGACAACAAAGTCCTTTTGCCAGTATGGAGGTTGATACCATTGTTGAGCTTGAAAATAACCGAACAGTAAACCATCTTTAAATGTATGACCCTTCATGGCCAAAATTGTATTTTTTAACAAAACCAATTCTTCTAATGTCTTTTCATTGAGAGCTTGATTGAAGTTAACTATGGGGGGTTCAATTCTTTTATTATAGTACTTTCTGAATTCTGATGTATCATACCCAGTCATTCTTACATGATAGGCATCGAATTCAGGCCCTGATAGAATGGTTGACGTCTCCTGGTTATCAAAATTTTTGTCCTCATTTTTGTTTTGTCCTGTAGAGCAAGCAAACAGCGATAAAAATATGAATACAAAAAATATAGTATTAGAATTCCTCATATGTATTTCTTTTATACTATCACACGGTATTTGTCATAAAATGCTGAAAATCAGTATTGAAGTTTATTGATGATTGAAGTTAGATAATGGAAATCATATCGGAAATGAATATTTTCAGGTTTTATTACACATATAAATATTACTTAGCTTTCTGCATAAAAATGTGGGATGGTTTGGTCAGTCATATATAATTTATAGCTTTAAACGAAAATTGAATTGATCGAATTTATAAATATCCGGAAATGAAAAAATCACAATTATTTATGAGCCTGTTTGCGCTTTTATTTTTTGTTCAAAGCGGCTTTTCGCAGGGAAATGATGACGAATGGATTCCTTTGTTTAATGGAAAAGATCTGACAGGTTGGATTCCGAAAATTAAGGGTTATCCATCAGGGGAAAATTTCGGAAATACTTTCCGCGTTGAGGATGGAATTTTAAAGGTTTCCTATGATCAATATGACAATTTTAATTTACGCTATGGGCATCTTTTTTATGAGAAAAATTTTAGCCATTATGTCATCAAAGTTGAGTATCGTTTTGTTGGTGAACAATGTGAAGGAGGACAAGGATGGGCATTTAGAAACAGTGGGGTTATGGTTCATGGTCAAAGCCCGGAATCTATGAGGGTGGATCAGGATTTTCCGGTTTCCATTGAGGTGCAACTATTAGGAGGGAATGGAGTTGATAAAAGACCTACAGGGAATCTTTGTACTCCGGGAACCAATGTGGTTATGAACGGAGAATTGATCAAGCGGCATTGCACCAATAGTACTTCCAAAACCTATCATGGCGACCAGTGGGTAACATCGGAAACAGAAATCAGGGGAAATGAGATAATTAAGCACTACATAAATGGTGAGATGGTATTGGAATATACCAAACCTCAACTCGATGATCGGGATGCAGATGCGAAAAAACTAATTGTCGATGGGAATTTGATGCTTTCCGAGGGTAGTATTTCTTTGCAATCAGAAAGTCATCCAATAGAATTCAGGAAAGTTGAAATTAAAATCCTGAAATAATTATAGACTAAAAATAAAGACTGAACAATCAAGTATAAAAAATAACATTTCGTACCTCGGTCTGTGGCTCACAGACCGAAAATATTGATTGTTGAATGGTCTGTGAGCCACAGACCATGGTTTTTTACTAATATACTTTAAACCCGATTGGCCTAAACATATACGTTAGAAGTTTGGGATTTATTGCTCGCAACTCATAGCTATAAGCTCAAAGCTCATTTATTGGCTTCCAACTCCTTTGACTTTCATCCTGATCCTGTAAAAGCCAGATTTAGCGGTGATAAACAGGCTTTTCATATCCGATCCTCCAAAGCAGACATTTGCAGTCCAGGCTTCATTGATACTGATGTTTTTTATTTGCTTACCGTTCTTGTTGAAGATGGTAACTCCATCGGCGTTTGTCAGGTACAGATTGCCTAGATTATCCAAGGTCATGCCATCGGAACCCATTTTGCAAAATAGCTTTTTATTGGTCAGTTGTCCAGCCGCTCCAATAGAGTAGGAGTAGGTTTTTTTGTCCTTTATATCCGTGACATAGAGTATTTTACCATTCGGCGTTCCAATGATTCCATTAGGTTGTTCCAGGTCATCGATTACCCGGATAAGCTGACTTTCATTTGCCGGTAAATAGTAAACACATTGCCCGTCTTGCTGGGTGGTGTCCCTGTCCCACCAAGGTCTTTTATAAAAAGGATCTGAAAAAAATGCGCTCCCATCCGGAGCTACCCAAACATCATTAGGGCCATTGAGTTTGCTCCCTTTGTAACTATCGAGAAGCACTTCAACTTCCTTGTTTGGTTTGATGATCCAAAGTTCATTTTTCTCATCGGCACAGGACCATAGTTTGTCTTCATTATCAAAGCAAAGTCCATTGGATCTGCCTGAGGGTTGCATCCAGGTGGTCAATTCATCTTTTATGCTCCATTTCATTATTCTGTCATTTGGCTGGTCGGTAAAGTAAACATTACCCTCGGAGTCAGCAGCCGGCCCTTCAGTAAATTTAAAATCTCCCGCGAGTTTTTCTACTACAGCCCCATCTTCAATAATATCTTCATCTTTATTATTGCCACATGATAAAATAATGAATACGAACAATGAATAGAATATATATTTCATCTATAAAAATTTACGATTGTCCGGATTGTACATTGAACGGCAATATAAAATCCCGGATTTATTTATGACTTATTGATTGTTTTAAGGGCATTTTCTACTCTGTCGGCATAGTTGTCTATTTGCCATTTTTCTTCAAAGCCAACAATCATCATGTCAACCGCTCCGGATTTAAGTACGTAATGCAATGACTCCTCAATTTTTTCGGGATCATTGTTGAATTTCCCACCTCCGATGAGTTTCATTGCTATAACCCCCTTTTTTGCATCGTGAATTTTCTTTACGACTGATACAACATTCTGAGGATCTTTGTCGTCCATTACAGCGCCGAAAGCATTTACCCTGGTATGTACAATATCAACCCATGGACTTGTGACACAGGTATTTAATGCATCAAGAGAATGAATTGATACGCCATGCGATTTGATGATCCCTTTTTCTTTCAGATTTTGTAAAATATCCATTTGCTTTTTTTGCTGATCAGTCCAATTCTGATCTACCATGCAATGAATTTGCATTATATCGATGTGATCTGTGTCGAGTTCTTTTCTGAATCGATCGACGACAACATCAGCGTCAGGCCGCTCGGGTTCCGGAATGCCGCCGGGTCTCACCCATATTTTTGATACGAGGATATAATCTTCTCTCGGTTTAGATTTAAGTGCTTCAGCTATAAACGGATGCGAACCATACAAATCTGCTCCATCAAACATACGTATTCCACGATCATATGCATATTGAATTAATGCAACACCTTTTTCCCTTCCAGCCCGAGTTAAATTGCATTCCCTGTTGCCTCCATTGACTCCGGTTCCCATTCCAATCATCGAGGTCTTTATCCCGGACTTGCCTAAAGTAATTGTCTGAAATGGATCGGTGGAGAGATTGGATGGCCCGGCTGTTGAATCAACTGCATTTGCTAATAAGATAGAACCTGTACCAACGGATATTTTGGAAATAAATTTTCTCCTGCTTATGTGATCTGACTTCATGACTTGATTTTCTTACTGTGGAATTCGTGCTGAACTAATGCGATCAAGTTTCAATTTATCAATCGAATATTGTTTATCCAACGTTTTTCAAACTATAAATAATTTAAACTGCTATTTTAGCCGCTTTATTTCTTAAAATGAATATCCAATAGAAGAATTTATACCCCAGTCTGATTTGGAAGCTGTTGAATCAGGCGGATTGGTATCTAAGTTATGGTAAAATGTAAATCCAATATAGAAATTATTAAATACTTCAAATTTTACCTTTAAATCTAAATCAGTCCTGTATCTATCTTTCACTGAAAAGCTAGGATAAAAATCGAAAGATGTGGTAACATCAATTTCCGGGTCCCGATATCTAAAAACTCTATATTCCATTCTTATGAGTCCCTCGTAATTTGTATTAAATTCTGAATCATCCGCAGATTGCTCCCTGTTTACAATAGCCCCGACAGTTGTAATGAACCTCTGCATATTACTCCTGAACCAATTTTTTGATATACCTGCACCAAGTGAAGCTCTTAATTGAATACCTAATTCAGAATTTTGTTGCATTCCAGTAAATCCAGAGGCAGCTAAATTATTTTTATAAATGTACTTGTATGAAAGATTAATATCTTGTTTCGTGGTAGCTGCACGCTCTGGTTGTTCAGTAAAAATAGAATTTGCACTGATGGTTGTTATAGAGTTTTCCGGCCTGTAATCCATTCTAAAACTACTATTCCATTGTATTACATCACTTCCTTTCGTATAGCTGTATCCCAAATCAACATTGCCATCTATCTTACCCCAAAATTTGTTTTTTATAGGAGTAATCTCGACTATTCGATTCATGTCTAGTTCAATTTCCTCTTCTTCTGTAATCACCAGAACTTTGTATTTATGCTCATTTTCAGTGACATCGAGTGAGCCATAATATAAGATTCCTCGCCCAAGACCGATTTCAAAATATTTATCAGATTTGATTTGATATATCCGCTCCCACTTTATTTGGATTGTACCTGCTGCGCTTGTTTTAAGACTTAATTTCCCATAATCCATCTTCTTTATCTCACCGGTTATCCAATCATTATTGTCAAGCAATATTTTGTCTGTTTTCTGGGAGTATGCGGGAATAGCAAAAAACAGGATAGAAATAATAAGTATAAAAAAATACTTGCTGATCGGCATTTATATGAGCGCTTTTAATTTGCCGAATTTAAAGGATTTTGTTCAATTCTTATTAATCAAATCATACTATATCAGAAATGGAATAGCAATTCCATTTGATTACAGATGAAAATGTAGATTGATTTTTGGAAAATGATATAAAAAGATAAATGAGGGGTCATCAAAACATGGAGTTTTGATCTTTTGGATAATCAAAAAATTCCGGATCTAAAATGAAATTGTCATATTTGATAAGTTCGTTGGTTACAATCACATTTCTTAGCATGATGACATATTGATCTCTTCTTTCAGAGTACATCCTGAGAAACCAAATCATTTCAAAGACATTATTGTCTCCATTTATACAATCTCTTAACCCTGAATAAGCGTTGGATTTTGCCAGCAAAATATGATAATCCTCCACGGAACCGAGGAGATTTTTATACTTTTTTAAATAGATTGGATTGCCATCTCGGAATTGATTTGCGATAATTCTGTCTTCTTTAGGGTCGTATGACCAGATGCCAAAAACATTGTTTGCTTCTTTGAAAAACCTCGAACTACCCCAGCCACTTTCCAGCGATGCTTGTGCAAGCACCAGGCTGATAGGAGGGGGCTCCATTCTTTTGAGCAACTCATTGATATTTTTTGTGTAATATATCTCAAAAGCATTGTCCATAAAAAGACTATCTTCATTTGACCATTTTACTGAATATCTCAATTTATCTTGCAAAATCGCTACTTTTTCTTTCTTCAATTCCAATTGATGACGATAAATCAATATGGTTGGGAGCATTACATCTATGAAACGGTTTTTGCGTTTTTCAATATTGAATTGATTTAATATCAGCACATCGCTATATAAAATCGGTACTACCAGGCTATCCTCTATCTGCTTGATATCTGCTGCTTTTTCTACCGTTACGTGATCAATCACCAAAACGGATTTGTCAACCCTTTTACTGAGAATTACGATAGTAATTACAATAATCAGGATGCTGACTACGATCCAGAACCGTCCGCTATAAATAAATCTATTGAACATGAATAAGTGATAAAAAACATTTGAATATAACAAGAATAGACAGTAAGAAAAACAAGTTCAAGCAAATAAATTCAAAAAAATATAAAAAAAGTTATAAAAGCATCTGTAATGATCATTTGGCGATAATTTATTGGCTATATCGCCAAGGACATTGGAATAATAATTATGGTTCCACATTGTTTTAACAGAAATAGAGGTTAGCCAGAAGTTCGGTGGCAACGTCAGAAAAATTGTCTGACAAGCGGAATTTCGAAGAGGCCCATAATCCTTACATAAATTGGATTAAAGACGTTTTGATTATAACACCTTATGTTAGTAGCTACGCTTTCTGACAATGAACCATAATTATAAAAAAATGCTCCTTATTTTTGTGAAATAATTGGAATCATATCTTCAAAAAAAAGAATTCTATGGACATTACCGAACAGAATGAATGGGAAAATGAAACTTTTAAAAGTCTTAGAATCGTGGGCGATGACCTTTCGGGGAAAAGCTACGAAGATTGCATATTCATAGATTGTGATTTCATAGATTGTAAATGGAATAATTCTTCATTTGCCAATTGTGAATTCAAATATTGCAGCATTACCAATTTAAAACTGAGTAATTGTAAATTCGGTGAGGTGTTATTTGAAGAATGTAAACTGGTCGGCTTGAATTTTTCACTGTGCAAAAAGCTATTGTTTTCCATTGAGCTTAAAAAATGTAACATTCAATTGTGCAACTTTTCAGAACTTAACCTCACAGAAACCTCCTTTAATTCCAGTACAATAAAAGACTGCGATTTTCTTGAGGCCAGGTTAGCTGGTGCCGATTTTTCAAATTGTGATTTGAATGGAACTCTTTTTGAAAATTGTGATTTAAGACAGGCTGATTTTCGTGGGGCTACAAATTATTCTATTGATCCATGGCAAAACAAGGTAAAAAAAGCCAGATTTTCCATGCCTGAGGTTATATCACTACTTACACCTTTTGAGTTGAATATTGAGTATTAAATTTACTATAAATATGATAGAGTTTTCTCTATATTTTTTGAGTAAATTATGCTCAATTTTGCTATTTTTACCGTTGTCAAAATTGAAAATTACTATATAATCATTGGCATTAGATTGACATACGAATTATTATAGAATACCTGAATACTATTTTTTCCCATGAAAATTCTAAAGATAATTTTTACGGTAATTGTTTTTATCACCGTTTTCATTCATGAAAGCAAAGCGCAGGAATATCAGGATTCAGTCCTTTACAGTGTAGAAACAATTGACGGAAATGAATACATCGGAAGGATCACTTCTGTTGACCATGAAAGAATTACGCTATTAACTGACAATCTTGGTGAAATAAGGATATTTACAAAGAATCTAAAAAGAGTAAAAGAAATTTCTGAAAAATCTATAAAAAAGGGCAGTTATTGGTTTGATAATCCACAGGCAGCCAGGTATTTCTGGACTCCGAATGGTTATGGGCTTAAGAAAGGAGAGGCTTACTATCAAAATGTCTGGATATTCTTTAATCAGGTTTCTGTGGGAATTACAGATAATTTTTCCTTGGGTGCAGGGGTTATTCCTCTATTTCTGTTTGCCGGACAAGCAACTCCTGTGTGGATCACTCCCAAATTTTCAATCCCGGTAGTAAAGGACAAATTCAATTTAGGATTAGGCGCCCTTGCAGGAACGGTAATTGGAGAATCGGAAACCTCATTCGGTATTTTTTATGGAAGCACCACCTTCGGATCAAAAGATAAAAACATAAGCATAGGATTAGGATATGGTTTTGCTGGTGGAGAATGGTCTCCCGGTCCGGCGATCAATATAAGTGGGATGCTCCGCACGGGTCCAAGGGGTTATCTGTTGACAGAAAATTATTACATTGGTTTTGGCGGAGAAGATATCGGTTTGCTGTCATTTGGTGGTAGAAGAATTATAAAGAAAATAAGCCTGGATTTTGGAGGCTTTATACCTATTGCTAAAAGCATGGATATATTCGTTATTATACCGTGGTTAGGAATCACAATTCCAATTGGGAGGAAAACACAATTATAATTTATTTTGTTTCAATTCTATTTTATAGTTGCTCGTAGTAAGCGAACAACTATGAAATGGAACTAAGAATTGATATTGTACCTTATAATTATTGAGCTGGTGAACTGCCGGGGAAGAAGAATTATAAGATCAGATATTGAACTTTTAAATAGATTCATGTTGCTAAAAAAATGAATTGGTGATTTTCTACAATCGTCATTAGTGATGTGCGAGTGACTGTGAAATATTAATTCTTCCGGCTTCCAGCGATTTTCACCTCATGTCTATAAAATCTGACTCAGCTCCTCTTTTTCTCAATTCCTATTGAATTTAATATTAATCAATGTATCATATAATTCAAACCACCCCAGGAACCGCCATTCACACATTTGATGCCGTTTTTTAAAAGTATATTTTTGGCTCTACGACTCCTTCCGCCTGATTTACAACAAGTAATGATTGTTTTCTTTTTCTTTTTTAGCGTCGAAATACGAACCTCAATATGCTGTAGTGGTATATTAATAGAATTTGAAATGTGACCCTCTTTAAATTCCTGGGGCGTTCTAACATCAATAATAACAGCCCCTTCTTCTATGGCCTCTTTTACAAGTTCCTCCCTGCTTTTAATTCCAAAAATTGATAATAATCCCATATATTAACTTCGATGATTCATGAATATTCTCTATTTTAATCCTGCGCGAGGCAGGTTAGGTTTTCCGCAAAAATAGTAAACCTATCTATTCTGATTACAATATTTATCCCAAATTATTTCCCAGTTATCTGATCCATTAGCCGCGAAGCGCGTAAACCAGTCTCGCCTGTACTTGGGCAGGTTCCTTCTCCTCTCAGATCTTTTACTACCAAATCAACCAACGGCTGATGTACATGTTCAGGATGCGGGATATTGAAATTTTCTACCATTGTTTCAGTTTCTACATGTAAAACTGTATTGCTGAAAAATGAAAATGATATTCTTCCTTTTGAACCAATTATCTCAGTCACATCACTGGTTTGCTTTTCAGGAACAGTGAAGCACCAGGAACCGGTTCCTAAAATTCCGGAATCAAATTGAAAAGCAGCAGAAACGATGTCATCGGCAGCATATAATCCATTTTGATTTCCTGCAATTCCTTTTACCTCCACAATCTGGCCGAAGACGAATTCAAGGTAATCGAGCTGGTGAGCTGCCAAATCATGGAAATGCCCACCTCCGGAGATTGATGGATCTACGCGCCATCTAGGGGCTCCCTCAAGCTCTTCCGGTTTGGCAGGCCAATGCAATACGAGATTGATCATCTTCACCTCGCCAATTGCATTCATATCAATCAATTCTTTCAGTTTCACAAAATACGGTAATGCCCTCCGATAATAGGCCACAAACAACGGGCTACCGGTTTCCTTACTCACATCAATCATTTGCTGGCATTCATCAGCATTCATGGCCATCGGTTTTTCCACATAAACCGGCTTTCCCGCCTTCATGGCTTTTATGGTATATTCCGCATGCGAACTGGGTGGCGTAGCGACATATATAGCGTTTATCTCCGGGTCGTTGATCAATTTATCTGCATCATCATACCATCGTGGAACATGGTGCCTTTTGGCATAATCAGCTGCTTTTTCACCATTTCGCCGCATGACGGCAATTAATTCAGAATTTTCAACTTTTTGAAAGGCAGGGCCACTCTTTACTTCCGTGACATCTCCGCAACCAATGATGCCCCACTTAATTGTGTCTTTTATCATTTTTAATAAGTTTTTAATTATTATCGAAATTCCTATATATCATACTATTCCAATGCAGATAAAGGAATCCTGGCATAATATATTGAAGATTTGCCTTCATGACTCGAATAGTAGCTCATCCAGATATATCCCCCAATAGAAAACATTCCGGGATAGCTTGTGTCGCCACCGCTGGGTAATTTCATGATTTCCACGAATTTTTCATTTTTTTTGCCCATCATTAATGCTGTATATGCACCTTCATCACTATATACCCTGGTGCCTATTAATATCTTATTGATTGGAATTATATCAAAATTGGGTCCTCCCAGGCGAAAATCAAGTTTTTCCCAAGTCCATTCAGTATAAGGAGCTTTGCTTGTTCCCAACATACCCATTTTATCACCACCTTCCCGACGAATCAAAATCATCATTTCACCTCCAAGAAATTTTATTGTAGCCTCGTTTGGGTTTCCGTCAACATTTAATTCCTTAATGAGCTCATACTCGCGACCTTTTGAGGTTTTAACAAGAAAAGCCTTAGACTTGCCTTTTTCACCATCTACATTCGATTGATACACCACGCCATAGCCGGTTTTATTGTACCAGGTTACACGCCAAAGCCAGTTAAAATCAGGCTTTATTTTTTCATCCAATTCGATCGGTTCAGGTTCTGAAAACTTTTTACCGCCAGGGTCTGACATTGTAACATACGAAGATAAGCTTTTTAATTCCTGCTGATCATATACCGATCCACCCATAAGGATCATCAGCCTGTTTTTGGGTGTTACCGTAATTTTAGGATCCCTCAGGTCAATTCCGTTTAATTCGAGCAGACCAACTGATTCCCAGAATTCTCCATCAACTGATGCTAAAATTCTGATTTTCCCATTGCCTGAATTGTCTTTGTTTGGGATGTGATGCGCTCCTTCACGAAATACGATGTAAAGATTATTTTTAAAATAGGTAATGTCAGTAAACGCATTGTGACCACCCCTGTCCCATATTTTTTTTATTTCAGTAGTTTCATCCTTTAGTTGTGCCTTCAAAATGATAGATAAAATCATGAGTAAACCGAGGATGGAAAATCGCTTTAAAAAACTTACTTTATTCATTGTAGCACTTTTTAAATATATTTCGAGCCAAGCTAATAATTAAAAAAGGGCTGTGCAAAACCAACACGTTAAAAAGTCATTTACAATAGAAAATTGCACTAGTGTGAATCTGTCATCGCAATTTCCAGTTTCGATCCGGCACGGATATCCTTATAATCAAAACCATGCCTGCCTGTCGAGGTAGGAATTTTTAATACTTTTCCATTGAGCTTAACCTTTTTGACATATTTGTTGATTTTGGAATTATTGATCACTTCTATTTCAAACCAACCGTCATCTATTTTTATTTTGGCATGATCTACAATGGGCCTTCCAATCAGAAATTCAGAATTCCCCGGAGCGAGTTGATAAATACCCAGGGCATTGAGCACATACCATGCTGACATCTGTCCACAATCTTCGTTGCCTATAATTCCGGCGGGTGTTGGTTTATAAAAATGATATAATATGGTATCGATGACTTCTTCCGTTCTCCAGGGCCTGTCGGTGTATTTGTATAAATAGGGGATGTGATGGCTTGGCTCATTTCCGTGGGCGTATTGACCAATCAATCCCGTAATATCACCTGAAGCATGCTCCCCAACTACTTCTGAAGAAGTTGAAAACAAGCTGTCGAGCCATATGCCAAGAGCTTCCCGGCCACCCATCAATTTTGCCAAACCCTCAGGATCGTGTGGTACGAAAGGTGTCCATTGATAGGCGTTTCCTTCCACAAATTCACTTTTCTGATGATCGGAAAAGCGGGGGTTGAAATCCTTGTCCCAGGTGCCATCGCTGTTTTTTCCTCGCATAAATTTCACATCAGGATCATAGTATTTTTGATAAGCCTTTCCTTTTTTAAAATATTTTTCTGCCGTTTGCCGATCTCCGGCCTTTTCTGCAAGCTGTGCCACACACCAGTCGTAGTAGGCCATTTCCAAACCATAGGAAACAGATTCGCTGCACTTGTCAACGGGAACAAAACCCAACTCTTCTTTATACTTTATGTGAATGGGCATTACTCCTGCAGCTCTTGTTCCTGCATGCTTATCACTAAAATCCTGCTGCCAGGTAGAACTTGTAATTGCTGATTCCAATATCCTTTCTGGGATTGTATCGATAATTCCTTTTTGATATGCATCTGCCAGAATAGCCACTGCAGGATAACCTACCATGGTCCCTGTGTAATTCCCATTTAGCGGCCATTTGGGAAGCAGGCCACCTTCGAGGTAATGTTGGTAAAGATCGAAAGCCCAATCCCCGGCCCGCTCCGGCTCTGCAATCGTCATGAGTGGGTACCAGCTTCTGAACGTGTCCCAAAGGGAATACACGGTGTAGTGTGGTTTTCCGGTTGAACGATGGATTTTTTGATCAATTCCCAGGTGCCGGCCATCGACATCGCTAAAAATCATCGGGGCAATTTTGGTGTGATAAAGCGCCGTATAAAAGTTTTTCAATACGTCTTCATCCGCTGATTGGATTTCGATGGCGGAAAGTTCCCCTGCCCATGTGTTTCGAGCGGAAGCCACCACTTCATCAAAATTATTGAAATTTGCCAATTCCGAAATATTAAATTCGGCCCCTTTGGCATCTACTGACGATAGCGCAACTTTTGCTTCCAGCGGTGTGTTGGCAGGAGCAAATGACAGATATAACACAACATGCTGACCTTTGCCGGAATCACCTATTGACTTTTCATTATTAACATAAATCTCATGTCCGGTAATTGGTTGATTAAATACACATTTAAAATATACAGGATCATAGGCAGCCCAACCGCTGGTTAGTCGATATCCTGCGACTGTAAATTCATCTATGATTTTTATTTCACCTTCGATCACTTTGTGCCCCCAATTTGCCTGTAAAATATGGCTGAGGTCAATCATCAATTTCGCCTCTGAATTTTCCGGATACGAATACTTATGCCAACCCGCCCGTTGTGTTGCGGTCAATTCTGATTTTACATTCCATGGCTCTACAACTACTTTATAATATCCTGGTGAGGCTTCTTCTGTTTCATGCGTGAAGCTTCCCACAGGTTTCTCATTCGGGATATCACCTGTAAAAGGAAGAAATAAAATATCTCCCAGATCACCAATCCCAGTTCCACTCAGATGAGTGTGACTGAATCCATAAAGTGTGGTGTCATCATAATGATACCCGCTGCTTGCATCCCAGCCCAGCAAATGGGTGTCGGGGCTCAATTGCACCCGACCATGCGGAACGACAGCGCCTGGGAAGGTATGCCCGTGAAAACCGGTGCCGATGAAAGGATCGACATAGTCTAATATGCTGGTATTTTGTTGATTTATGGGTTCTTTTTGCGTGCATGAAAAAGCAATAACAACTAAGGATAGAAAGAAGATTTGCCTCATAATTTTGATTAAAATTGTAATTGAAAAAGAGGTTTCAAATTTGAACAATTATTCTACAAATATTGAATTTATTACCGGATTTTAATCAATGTCAGGTTGTGATTTCGATTGTTAGATAAGTCTGCTTTCTCAAACTCAAACTGGTTTCCAACTGGTCGTAGGTTAAGCGTAGCGGCCCTACGGCCTCCATCGAAATTATCGAACAAAAATCCATGAAAATTGTCTGAACCGGGATTTGCAGGATTTTAGGATTAAAGGATTTCAGCGGAACACAAATTACTGGTCCTTTGCTACGACTCTCCCCCGCTGGCGGGGGATTAAGGGGGTGGGATTATCGGGGAGTCAAGTTGAAAGCATTAAAGAAAAATACCACAAGTTACGCTTTGCTAAACTTGCGGTAGGGGTTGTAGCGGATGCTACGACCAGCGGAACCCCAACTGGCCGTAGGTTAAGCCCTCCTTCGGCCAAGCATATCAGCCCCCGACCTCCATCGACATTGTAGGACAAAAAAGCATTAAAAATCCATGAACATGCCGAAGAGCAGGGGATTGGGGATTACTCCATTCATTCTCCAATTTTATAGAGATACTTGCTTGTCCTGATCAATAAACTGTTCCTCAAAATAGCAGGTGTCGCCCAAATTTCACCCTCAAGTTTATTTTCGGCAACAATATTGGCTTCACGCCCTTCCTTTATAACGATTACATCCCCCCGCGTAGAAGAAAAGTAAAGATGACCGGATGCATAAACAGGCGAAGAGTTGTACTTTCCTTTTACCCTCTCTGACCATAACGTTTGACCTGTTTTGGCATCAATGCACATCATCCGGCTTTTTGAGTCTATAGTATAAATCAATCCATCTTTGATCACGGGAGTGAGCAATTGCAAAACCGGAGTCTCAATTCTCCACAGGATATTTGTCAACCCCACATCTCCGTGCCCGGTCGGGTCAACAGCTATTAGTTCAGCATATTTACTGCCTTCATCAGGCACATTGAATCCCGTATAAAAATAGACGATCCCGTCTTCAGAAAATGGCATTGCAATGGTCGAATCCACACCTTTGACAAACCTCCAGATTTCTTTACCCGTGTCAGGTTCATATGCAATGCAGACAGCAGCTCCATTCGAAATTAACTGATCTTTACCATCTACATTCACAATCAATGGCGTTATATATGCTTTTTTGCCAATAGGCTCTAACGGATCGTAAATCTTTTTGGGCCTTTCGGTTCTCCAGACTGTTTTTCCATTGCTTTTATCCAGTGCGATTATATATTGAACATCAATGCCTTCCAGATGCAGAATTAAAAGCTCTTTGTAAATTATAGGAGAAGATCCCGGCCCCTGAATATGTTCACATTCCAGATCCGTCCGTTTCCAGACGGTAGAACCATCTGCAGTATTCAGGCAAGTTGTTCCATACCTGCCAAAGTGGATATAAACAAAGTCTTTTTCAATACATGGAGTAGGTGTAGCATATGAATTGACTGCGTGCTTGCGATATACACTATCCGGCGAAAATACATTAATGTCCATGAGAACTTCACCTGTCTTAAAATCGAGGCAAATGGCATACAACTCGTCTCCTTCTTCGGTAGCTGTGGTGAGCCAAATCTGGTCGTCGAAGACAATTGGTGATGACCACCCTTTGCCATGTATATCCGTTTTCCAGACAATGTTTGAATCTCCCTCCCATTTTATGGGTACATTTTCAACATTAGAAATACCATCGAGATTGCTACCCCGATAGTGTGTCCAGTTGTTGTCTTGTGAGATAGCCGGATTATTAATTGCAAATAAAAAAACGATAATTATTCCAAGAGAATCTTTGATGATGGTTTTCATAGTCAGTGTGCTTTAAATAAGCTAAAAATTTTTATTCAGAAAAAGTAATTGAATTGAGCTTTATAATATTAAAGCATTATCTAAAGAAATCCTTCGCTTCGTGCGAAAAATTTGAATTAAATCAGCTTCAGATAAAAATTCAGGTGGAGCCTCTAAATCCCTGTCACGTCAATGATATTTATAATTTGGGTGCCCTGGCAGGCTGTCGCTACTCGCCTGCCTGCGCACAAATCCACTTCGGGCTCAAACATGCCGCTCCATCCTTGGCACAAAATCGTTCTACAGTCGATCTTCCGGTGCCCACCACTATTTGTGACTAAAAAAACAGACCAAAAAGCCCAGACAGGCATCTTTTTCTCGTGAGATTATGGGGGCCGAAGGCATTATGCACGCCAGAATAAAGTGAGAGCTATTAGATTTTACACCTTTACCAAATCAGATACCTGTGTTAATTCTGCCAACTGGTCGTAGGTTAAGCGCTGCGGTCCTACGACCTCCATGCCCCCCTCAACATTGTGGGACAAAAAAGCATGAATAATCCATGACTTGTCTCATCCGACGACCTTGGATTTTTGTTGCTTTTATTTGTAGTTTCAGCTAGCGGAGCTTAGATGCCAACAAAGGTCTTAACTGGCAAACATCCGATGTTTTATTTCCAACTATTCGCAGGTCGAGCCTGCCTATTAGTCGGCCACAGACCGAGGCTCGGGACAAAAAAGCACGAATAATCCATGACAATAATTTACTAAAATAATTAGCGCTAAATATATTAGTATTTACTAATTTTACTGGTAATGTATCTCAATTGTCATTCATATTTTAGTTTCAAGTACGGCACACTAAGTCCGCAGGAGTTGTTTGATGAAGCCAGGAAGCACAAAGTGAAAAAGCTGGTGCTCACGGATATTAATAATACTTCCGGCTACATCGAGCTGTTGCGCATTTGCAGTGAAAACCGGGAGGAACATGAGCTGCAAATTGCCCTGGGCATTGAGTTTCGGGATGATGATGAATTGCTGTACATCGGAATTGCTGAAGATAACGATGGTTTTGAAGAACTCAACAGGTACTTGTCCCACCACAATGCAGCGGAAATTCCATTGCTTTCCCGGGCGCCGGAATTCAACCATACCTATGTCATCTATCCGCTGGGTAGTTGCAGCCCGGCGGATTTAAATGACAATGAATTTATTGGAATTAAAACCCATGAGGTAAGCAAAGTTTCACGATCAGCTTGCAGGGATTACCTGCACAAGCTCGTGATTTGGCATCCGGTTACGTTTAAGAATAAAATTGGATTCAATATTCACCGCCTGCTCAAAGCCATTGGTGAAAACACCATTTTGAGCAAACTGGACAAAAAGCTCGAAGCCAATTCCAACGAAATGATGCTCCCTGAATCAGAACTTCTGGCGCATTACTGGCAGTATCCCCAGATCATTTCCAATACTACAAACCTGCTGGAAAGTTGTAGCATTAAATTCGAGCTGGGCACAGCGAAAAATAAAAAAGAGTTCTCTGAAAGCCACAAAAAAGACCATGCCCTACTAAGGACGTATGCGCTGGAAGGGTTTCAGAAACGCTATGAACAATACAGCAGCTATGCCATGCAGCGATTGCTAAAAGAACTGGATGTAATCGCCGACCGGAAGTTTGAAGCTTATTTTCTGATCTCCAGGGATATCGTTGAATTTGCCAGGCATAAGAATTTTTCGCATGTGGGCAGGGGCAGCGGCGCCAACAGCATGGTGGCCTACTGCCTGGGAATTACGGAAGTTGACCCTATTGAGTTAGATTTGTATTTCGAACGGTTTTTAAACCCATACCGCAGTTCCCCGCCCGATTTTGATATTGATTTCTCATGGAAAGATCGCGATGAAGTGATTGCGTACATCCTCAACAAATATTCGACAAGCCACGCATCATTGCTAGCTGCGTACAATACGTTCCAGGGAAAATCCATCATCAGGGAGCTGGGCAAAGTATTTGGATTGCCCAAAAGCGATATCGACAAAATAGTGAACAGGCCATTTGAGATGCGCGATCGGGATGAGATCACGCGGCTTATTTTCAGGTATGCAGATCATTTGCACGATATTCCGCAAAACCTCTCCATACATGCCGGAGGGATATTGATCACTGAAAAACCGATTTATGCCTATACGGCCACGGAGATCCCCCCGAAAGGGTTCCCCATCACGCATTTCGATATGTACGGGGCCGAAGATATGGGCATTCACAAATATGATATCCTGAGTCAGCGTGGTCTTGGGCACATCAAAGATGCAGTGGAGATTATTGAAGAAACAAAAGGAATAAAGATCGACATCACTCAAACAAGCAAATTTAAGCAGGATCCCCTGGTCAATCAGTTGCTGATGCAGGGCAGATGCATGGGGTGTTTTTACATAGAATCACCCGCCATGCGCATGTTGCTCGGCAAACTCAATTGCAAGGATTACATCACCTTGGTTGCAGCCAGCTCTATCATCCGGCCAGGGGTTGCCCGCTCCGGCATGATGCGGGAGTACATCCATCGCCATCACAATCCGGATAAGTTTGAATACATCCATCCGAAGATGGGGGAGCTGATGGAAGAGACCTATGGTGTGATGGTGTATCAGGAGGATGTGATCAAGGTGGCGCACCACTTTGCAGGATTGGGCCTGGGCGAGTCAGATATTTTGAGAAGGGGCATGTCGGGCAAGTTCAGGTCGAGGAAGGAATTCAAGCGGGTCGAGCAAAAGTTTTTTTCTAACTGCAAAGAACTGGGTTATCCCGATGCGATTACCAATGAAGTCTGGCGACAGATCGAAAGCTTTGCGAGCTACTCATTTTCGAAGGCGCATTCGGCAAGCTATGCTGTAGAGAGCTATCAAAGTCTGTACCTGAAAGCCTATCACCCATTGGAATTTATGGTGGGCGTGATCAACAATTTTGGCGGGTTCTACCGCACGGAATTCTACTTTCATGAAGCCCGTATTGCCGGAGCCAACATCAAAGCTCCCTGTGTGAATACCAGCGATTATTTGACTAAAATCATAGGAAAGGACATCTATATGGGATTCATCCATCTCAAGAGCCTGGAGCAAAAAGTAGGGGAGGGCATTCCAAAAGAGCGCGCTGCGAATGGCCCGTATTCCGGGATGGAGAATTTTGTTCAGCGCATTCCCATTGGCATGGAACAGGTGAACATCCTCATCCGGATTGGCGCTTTCCGGTTTACCGGCAAAACAAAACGCACATTGCTTTGGGAAGCCAGGCTGATGTACAGTGAGAAGAAGGAGGTGCGGCATTCCATGAGCATTTTCGAACCCCAAGCCAATTATCAGGTGCCGGTATTGGAAAAACGCCCATTCGAAGACGCCTTCGACGAGCTGGAATTGCTTGGGTTTACATTGTGTGATCCTTTTCTTTTGCTCGAAACCGATAATTTTGGAAATGTAAAAGCGACTGATCTCAAAAATAGAATTGGTAAAAATATAGAAATCGTCGGCTACCTCGTCACCACAAAAAACACGCATACCAAAGATCACAAGCTCATGCATTTCGGTACTTTCCTGGATAATGAGGGCATGGTGTTCGACACGACCCATTTTCCTAATACGTCAAAAAGATATCCCTTTCGGGGAAAAGGATTCTATCGGATGAAGGGAAAAGTAGTCGAAGATTTTGGCTATCCGATGATCGAGGTCAGCTATATGAACAAAGAAACCATGGTGCATAAGCATCCTGAGGAGAACCCAAAGATGGAGAATGTAAGGATGATCGGTGAGGGGAAAGGGTATTAAAAGAGAAAAATCATCAAATAATTATTATTCACTCTTTACAACACCGTTGAAAAATAGTCCTCTACCTGGCACAACTCTTTACTTATACCCCAGATCTTTTTGGCGTCTTCTTCTATGTAGGACTTTTTAGAAGATGGTTTTATTTTACATTTATCCCAATATCTTCCACTGACGCCTCTTATTTCGTTCGAACTTGCAAGGTAAATAGACGTCTCTGCACCTCTTGCAGGACTCACGCCGCCCATTCTTCTTATTCGCCAGGCAAAACTGTGAAAAGAAATGGCGTGTTTAATCCCGATATCCGTCTTTACCAAACCCGGTTGTACACAATTAATCGATATATTGTTGATTCCCCTGGATTTAAGTTGCCTGTCAAGCTCATAGACAAACATAACATTGCATAATTTCGATTGTGCATAGGCTTTGATGCCATGATATTTCTTACCCAATGCCAAATCATCAAAATTAATTTTACCATGAAAATGAGAATCGGAACCTACGCATATAATTCGTGCATCATCAGCCTTTATAAAAGCGCCAAGTAACAAGTGAGTGAGATAAAAATATGCGAGGTGGTTAATAGCAAATTGCCTTTCAATTCCATCTTCCGTCAGTACGAGATTTGAAAACCATGCGCCGGCGTTGTTTACTAAAACGTCAATTTTATCATGCGCTTTTAATATATATTTTGAAGCGTCTCGTATAGACTTCTGAGAGCTTAAATCCACAAGGATAAAATCAATACTCTTATTTTGTGATTTTGCTTTTATAGATTTTACTGCCGCTTCGGCTTTTTCCTGGTTTCTGCTAAGAATTATGACATTTGCACCCTGATGGGCTAATGACAAAGCGGTTTCGAATCCTATCCCGGAATTTCCCCCGGTCACAATACAGGTTTTCCCCTCCATAAAATAATTATTTATTACGAAATTAATGTGGATATTTCACTACTCAAAACAAATATAAATCTATATTTATTGATATCGTAACGAGCGCCACGGATGCATAAATTAGTAATCACATTCCTTTTTCTCTTTATATTCACTGAATTTATTGCGCAATCACATATAAAAAAAAATATCTCCAAATTCCAAAAGGAAAGAAGTGACAATGGAATTTGCCTCGATTTTATCCGAGATGATGATTTACCGGGAATTGATGAAAGGATGATCGAGCAGATTATTATCATTCGTCACGGGGAACCTGCAATGAATAAAAGAGGCTGGAAAAACAGGAAAGAGGCCATCAGATATATGGAGGTGTATGATTCTGTAGGAGTATATGACCTTGATAAAAAACCAATTTGCCTGAGAGAACATGACCCGGCAGAAGTATTTACAAGCAAATTACCGAGGGCCATCAATACGGCAGAAAAGACTTTTGATGGAGAAATGCGTCTGAAATCCATGGAGCTTTTCAATGAATTTGAAAGGAAAATAATTAAGTTCCCAAACATAAAATTACCCAGGCAGTTTTGGTCAGTTACCACGCGAATCGTGTGGATGATGGGCTTTAATAAAAAAGGGATCGAATCATTTTCTGAAGCAAAAAATCGTTCTAAAGAAGCCGCTTTATTTCTGGATGCTAATGCCGGTGACTTTGGAAAAACAGTATTATTTGCCCATGGGTTTTTAAATAAATATGTTAAGAGATATTTAAAAAAAACAGGTTATAAAGTTGTGAACCTGAACGGCCAGGAATATCTTGGGGCATACTATTTTTATAAATTAAATTACCACTGACTGATGTCGGTTGATTTATAAATTGATTATCAAAGAACGAACTTAAAAACTGAATATCGAATATCGAACATTTGAATTATGAATTTTGAACCGAAAATTCAGCAGCCCTTATTATTTTGTTTGCTTCATTCTTCTTCATTCGTTATTCAATTGTTCTGTATTCAAAAGAAGTCAAAATGAAGTCTTCGCCAATAGGTGGGAGATTCTCGTATTCAGCTTGTTAGTCCTCCCATTTTCCATAAGGGACAATTAAATAGAAAAAAATATGCAAATAAAGATAAAACATCGTAAAAAAGCCCAGGAATCAAGGTCGGCCATTGAGCGATTATATATCATCATGAGGCATTTGTTCATCCGGGGAAGTTACAAGCCGCTGGGGGTATCGGGGAGCTCTATTATTAAGTCATTACTGACATTAAATCCTGAAATTTACGGATCGATAAGTGATGAGGAAAAAGTTGAAATTGACGGATTGTTGTATGTCATCGATAGATTGCCCAAGGGGATAGAAGAATGCCGTCAGATCAATTTAATCTCCCGGGAAGGTTATGAAAATTCTGGTTTTGATGTAATTATTCCAGCCAAACGAAGGCGCAATTGCTATAGGGTTGATACTGATCAAATGTATATCGAGGTTACCCGTGGACGCAGCGATATTTATGATATTTTGACACATTTAACATTTATATACATAGAGGCTGAAAAGATTAAAAAGCATGCGCTTGACCATAAAGGCCGCAGAGCGCTGGCCTGGCAAAAGATAGAAGAAATTATAAAAAAAGAGGCCGGTGAAGAAGCATTTAGCAAGGAACAAGGATTTGCTCATCTGAGTGTTTTGCTGGGGAGGACTTTTGAAGAGACCGAAAGCGGATATAGGAAATTCGCGCAGTCAGGCAATAAAAACTCTTTATTCCATATTATCTACTGGATGGGGAAACTTGCCATGCAGGAAACAACTGAAGGACTTACCAGGGAGGTGACCTTTTCATCCACTTTGAGAGAACGGATCGGGCATCATACCTATGGGGAATTGTGGGCGACAAAGATTAAAAAGTATTTGTATGAAAATGATTTACTCAAAAGACCTCTTCATATTATCAGTGCGAACCTCCATAGTTTTGTGAATTCAATTTATGCTTTTCCCGTTTTATCCACACAAAAAAATCCTCATTCCATAGAAGATCTTGCCGAAAAATTAAGTGATAAAAAGAATGACAAGTTACGGCGCCGGGTTCTGGAATATGCCAAAAAAAATGGCATGGTTGAAATTGAAGATACTTCTGGCACAAATATTTCTGTTCAGATCATAGATACCTCAAAATTACCTCTCGATAAGCTTTCAGATGAATTGAAAGTAAATCACAAAAAAATAATAGCTGAAAAACCCGTAATTCTAATAATGGATTACGCCTTTGGAGAGCAGGCCTACGAAACTATGGATGAGTTATTGAAAAGCTATGAAATCGATGAGAACACTGAAATTTCAAGTAATGTCATTTCTATATCCGTCATGGGAAAAGCGGGTGTATTGGAGGGCAATAAGGGAGATATCATGATCCCTACAGCACATGTTTTTGAAGGGACTGCTGACAATTATCCCCTGGAAAATGATTTATCAAAATCTGATTTTGAAGATATTGACATTAATGTTACGGAGGGAACTATGGTTTCTGTTTTGGGAACCAGCCTTCAGAATGTTGATGTTCTGAAATACTTTTTGAAATCTTCCTGGAGAGCAATTGGTTTGGAAATGGAAGGCGTCCATTATCAGAAAGCCATACAGTCGGCTTCGAAAATCCGCAGGAGTATCAGGGAGGATGTGAAAGTAAGATATGCATATTATGCTTCTGATAATCCGCTACTTACAGAAAATACCCTGGCATCCGGCAGCCTTGGACTCGAAGGGGTAAAGCCAACGTATGCCATCTCTGTTAAAATTCTAAATAAGATATTTTCGTAAATAAATTTATCATGGAAATTGAACTTGAATTGCTGGAATTTGAATTGACGATTGCAAAATTAGCCGAAATCAGAGATTTAGATTCACTTTTCAATAAGGCCCGGTTTGTGTCACTGACAAAAACAGCTGATGAATTATCACTGGTTATTGATTCGGACAATATGCCAAAAGTTCAATTTGCCAATGAAGGATGGAAAGCCTTCAAAATCATTGGTCCACTTGATTTCTCACTTGTCGGAATTGTACAAAAGGTGATAGAGCCACTAGCAGCAAATAATATCAGTATATTCAATTTATCAACTTTCGATACTGATTATATAATGGTTAGAAAAGAACAAGTTAACAAGGCGGTTGAAGTATTGAAAAAATCATTTAAAATGAAAAGTGCATAGATAGATGAATCATCGGTTGATTAGTTTCCCAATGAATTTTTCGTTACCCATATCCTCCAGCCAACAATCAATTTATCTGTCTTCGACAGCTTGGTGAGATCTTTATTTTTATAACTTGGCAAAAGGGTTTTATTAGCTTTTGCAAGCATCTTGAAAATAGTAAGTTTCATGTTTATTTATAAGATAGACTTAATTGAAATTGAAAGATCATAAAAATCGTGATTCTATCAAAATCTATTATTAATTTGAGAAATCAATCTCAACAACTTTTTGATCTATATTGATTTATATAGGTAAAAAACATATTGCCACAGATTCTCAGATTAGTTTTATGAAATATTCAAAACAAGAATATCCTTTTCAAAAAGAAAGCTTTCAAATTATTGGAATATGTATGGAAGTCCACCGCATTTTAGGCAAGGGGTTATTGGAGATAGTATATAAAGATGCCATTGAATATGAGCTTAAAAAGAAGAAAATATCTTATATGCGTGAGAAAAAATATGAGGTTGAATACAAAGGGATAATTCTTCCTCATTATTTCTTTGCTGATTTTGTATTATTCGATAAAATAATTCTGGAAGTAAAAGCACAGAAAGGAATAGTTGACAATCATTATGCCTGGGTAATAAATTATCTTGCAATATCAAAATGCCCTTTAGGTTTAATAATAAATTTTGGTGAAAACTCATTAGTTACAAAAAGGGTAATACTATAATCAGTGAATCTGTGGCAATAATAATTACAAACTTTATTTCGCATAGAGTAAATTTATTTAAATATCCAACGATGAAGAAAATGAATACTAGTAAAAAAAGGAGAAATTTTGTAAAAATCATCAGTACAGCAACAGTCAGCTTGCCTTTTTTAAATTTCACAAATAAAATGACATCAGTAAATGACAATTCTCCAAAAAACCAAATATGCATTTTTTCCAAGCATCTGCATTGGTTAGATTTTAAAGGTGTAGGCAAATTCTCAAAAGAACTGGGTTTTGATGGTATTGACCTGACGGTCAGAAAGGGAGGCCATGTTCCTCCGGAAAAAGCGGAAACTCTACTACCAAGAGCTGTTGAAGAAATAAAGGCAGCGGGGGTTGATGTTCCAATGATGGCGACAAATATCAATGACCCCGATCATCCTCTTACAGAAAAGGTATTAAAAACAGCCGCAAAATGCGGCATCAAATATTATCGAATGGCATATTATCACTATGATCCAAAACTAGAAATCATAGAGAATCTCAATCTCTTCAAGACGAAAATGAAGAAGCTTGCTGAGCTCAATGAGCATTATGGGATTTGTGGTGTTTATCAAAATCATTCCGGAAACTATGTCGGCGCTTCAATATGGGATATTTGGTATTTATTCAAAGATCTTAACCCTGAGTTTATTGGGAGTCAATTCGACCCGCGACATGCTGTTGTAGAAGGAGGGGAGTCGTGGCCCGTTGATATGAAATTGATTAAGAACTATATCAATTGCACTGTTGCCAAGGACTTTGTATGGGAAAAAGAGGATAAATGGAAAGTGAAAAATGTTCCTTTAGGAGAAGGGATGGTGGATTTTGATAAGTATTTCTCTTTGTACAAAGATTATAAACTCTCAGGCCCTATCTCATTGCATATCGAATATCCGATGTTTCCTGTTCCGGAAGATCAACTTAGCATTACAGAAAAGAATGAAATGGCCTCAGTACTCATGCGCAGGGAACTAAGCTTTATCAGGCAACATCTGAAAAAAGCGGGTATTTCATAAGGCATATTTTTGGGCACATTTGGTACTTAACAGCAGAGGCCTCATCATCTCAATTTTAGTGACATGATGAAATTCAGAAAGAATAATCTTAAAGTGAGTTTCCTGTTTTTTTATATAAGTAATAGATTGTAAAACATATACGCGATTATATTCAATTAATAATTCATATTTGGAACTTTGAAAAAACCAAATATTTAGCTGGAATAATTGATAAAAAATCACGTAATTAACAATGTTTTTTAACTTAACCACACCTACTGATGCCTCGCAAAAAAATAATCATTATTTCGTCTGTTTTAGTACTTTTCATTGCAATTGTATTGATTGCCTTAACACTCGTGGATTCCTATTTAGAGCGCCTGGTAGAAAAGAACTTGGAATCTTATATTGATACCTCCCCTGAAAGGCTCTATGATTACGCTTATGAATCTATCGATATAGATGTATATAGCGGAAGCGTATATTTAAAAGGAGTGAGCATGGAACCACGACAATTCGCTATGGACAGCATTGCGCAAGACAAAATTAAGGTACTTATGTCTGTGGAAGTTGAGGAGCTGGCTTTGGAGGACCTGGAACTTTATAATTTACTAATGGAGGATATTATTGAAGTTGGCGAATTGAAAATTATCAATCCGAGATTCCGGTATATTTTTAATAACCTGGTTGAATCCAAACCTTCGACGTTTGTAATGAGTAATATCTTTTCAGAACAGCTTGACTATGCTCTAATCCATGATTTTAGTATAGAAAATGCCTCAATATCCATGGAGGAGATTCATTCAAAGGATAGTAGTTATGTGAGTTTAGATTCGACATTTTTAAATGTGACCGAAGTATTTATTGACGAAAATACCGCAGATCATATTCAACCTTTTAACTATAATAGTCTTATGGTTAGCGCGGTAAATTTAACCGGAACTTTTGTAGAAAATTATAATATTGGAGCGAAATCTCTATCTATAAACTCTTCTGAATCAAGTATAAAGGTGAATTCATTTCATTTTCTTCCGAAAGCTTTTAATCTTCTGGACACCTCAAAACAGTTTGACAGAAGTGTATTCATAATTAATGCCCACGAAATCACGATTTCTTCCCTGAATTTTTTTACATGGGATTCATTGGGAAGAATGGAAATTGATAAAATTGCCATACTTGAACCATCTATAAAGGTAAGCATGGACAGAAGATGGCTTAAGCCCATGCACGAGCGATTGTTGCCAGCAGCAAACATTAGAGGTATTCCCGTACCATTAAAATTGGACTCGGTTGAGGTGAAAGATGGAGATGTCTATTATAAAGAGATTTTTACTGATGGGAAACCTCCTCTCGAACTAAATTTCGGACAGGTCTATGCTTCTTTGCAAAATATTTCTAACGATACATCTATTTTAGAATCAAACCCAAACTTATTATTTTTTGCAAATACGCTATTTTTAGATTCAGGGAAACTGGATATCAAGGCTGCATTCCCGATTTTATCACCAGTTGATTCCTTCAATATGCGAGTAAAAATGGATACCATGCCATTAACGGTCTTAAATCCCATTCTCGAAGGTCAAATGAAAGTAAATGTTGAAGGGGATATAAATGCCCTGGAAATGAATTTTGGAGCAACAAGGCATAGATCAATTGGGACACTCGCATTTGATTATTCAGGTTTGAAACTGGAATTATTAAAAATAAAAGAGACTAAAACAGGTGAGAAGGTTAAGAAAGAGTGGCTGTTAAATGCGTTGGTAAATCCAATTCTAAGGTCCAATAATAATCGTGATAAGGATAATTTTAAGGAAGGCATTGTTGATTACGAGCGCCCTTTGGATATATCATTTTTCGGACTTATATGGCAAAGTCTCAAGGCGGGATTGATGACAACGGTTGTTCCTGAGAAAAAGCATGCAGTGGAAAAGAAAGAAAAGAAAGAATTGAAAAAGGAGGAAAAAGCAGCAAAGAAAAAAAATAAATAGAAATTCGGCTCTATGCTGATTTGTGTAGGAAAAAAATATTGCCACAGATTCTCAGATAAATTTTATGAAATATTCAATATAGGTCTGTCAATCTGCAGGAAGATATATCCATTGCAATAAGAAAGTTATATAATTATTGGAGTTTGTATGGAAGTCCACGGTATTTTAGACAAAGTATAATCTGTGAATCTGTGGCAATTATTTTATCTCAGGGAATTTCACGCAGAACAATGAACTCAATACATTACGAAGAATCTATTTTTACTTATTTCCAGTAAAGAATTTTTTTAATTTACTGGTTGTCATGGCATATTCTTCCGTTCCTGAGTCACTGATCAGGAAGGCCCAGGGTTTCAATGCCTCAACTTTTTCTAATACAATCTTTAAAGAAGCCATCAGTGGAACAACGATGAACATGCCGGGAATACCCCAAATGATTCCACCTATCAAAACACTTAAAATGATGAAAAACGGATTTATTTTTACCTGGCCACCAGTGATATTTGGTGTTAGAATGTTGTTTTCAGTAAATTGAACAATGATAAAAAGGATGACAACTCCAATAGCAGTTCCCGGGCCATTTCCTGTAAGTAACGCCATTGCCAACGGGAATGAATAACCAATTATGGTTCCAAAATAAGGGATGAAATTGCAAATAGCGGCAATTAGCCCCAATAAAAGCCAATATTTTACACCGACTATATATAGGCCAAATGAATTAACAAAACACAATATCAACACCACAATAAACACTCCACCCATATATTTTTTTACTACGATAGAAATTTCTTTAATGATCTCATCCGTTTTTTGATGACCTTTTTCAGGAAGCACCATCAGGGCAAAATCGCGGTATTTATTTCTATAATACAATAAAAAGAAAATGTAAACGGGCATTATGAAAATTGTAAATGCTGTCTGAGCAGTCGATGTTAAGATCTCATCCAGATTATCTGTACTGGATTGAAAAAATTCTGACACAGTTTTTTTAAGGCTGGATTGTTGAGCTTCTGAAACCGTACCAAATTGTGACTCCAATTGATAAATAAAAGCATCAATATTTTTCACGGCCTGCGTTTCCAGTGTAGGAATGTCTTTTAATAAAAATTTTAATTGCGTGTAAATAAAAAAGATCGTCCCATAGACAATAAATATACCTAAGAACACACTGAGCAAAATTCCCGGAATTCTGGGTATCGATCTTCTCTCAAAAAACTTTGCAACAGGATAGAGTAAGTATGCGAATAAAATTCCTAAAAAAATTGGATAGAGGAAGTTCTTGAACTCTACTAAAAAGGTGTAAAGCAATAAAAAGAAAAGCATTAATATAACCAACCGGGTGATGATACTGAATGGCAGTTTATTGTTCTTAGACATTTTTAAATTGTATGGAATTTATATTTAAAACAGATTTATTTTATAAAAGTTTATATGACATTTGTACAACAATAAATCACACCTCCATAGTTACGTTCAATTGTACGATGAAACAAATATTATTACTTCTATTACCAAGTTTTAAAAGATTGATGAGAGATTGATGATGGACTTCGAGTAAGTATCCAGAACATAGAACTCAACAACCAGTACACAGCATCAACAATTTATTAATTCAACAATTTCTTCGTTACCCGCCAATCAATGACATGGATTCGCCAATTGGGTTAGTTTTGTCTCTGAGTTTTTCAGCTTCAAAACCATCTTTTGACCTTTTCTGAACAGCATCAATAATTTTTGATATGATCGAAGCATCGCTATGACCTTCACGCAATAGCTGTTTGAAGTTCAATACGTTATGGCCATAAAGACATGTTCTCATCTCACCTGTGGAGGTAATCCTTATTCGGTCACAAGAACCACAAAACGTTCTGCTAAAAGCTGCAATAATACCAATATCCCCGATGGCTCCCTGAAAGGTGAAATTTTCGGAAGTTGAATTACCTGGGGTGGGTGTTTTATGAATATCTGGATATTTTATTTTAAGCTCTTTAAGAATCTTTAGGTGATCCCATTTGATGGTCGTATGATTATTTGTTGAACCATTAAATGGCATTTCTTCAATAAATCGTACTGAAACCGGATACTTAACCGCCAATTCAGCTAAATCACCAATTTCATGATCATTGATTCCTTCCATGATCACCGCATTGATTTTAACTCTAAATCCATCTGCCAGCATTTGATGAAAGGTATTCATGACGTTGGAGAATTCTTCTCGCCTGGAGATTTTATTAAAATTTGCTTCGTTCAATGAATCCAGGCTCAAATTTATTTGATTAATTCCAAGTGCCTTAAGATGAGGTAAAAATGGTTTGGTGAGAATACCGTTGGTGGTTATGCTCAGCTTATTTAATTGACTATTTAATGACAATTTTTCCAGAAAATCAATCAGGTCTTTCCTCACGAAAGGCTCACCTCCCGTAATTCTGATTTTATCAACGCCCATGCTGGTGAGAAGATCGCTGAGCCTCAGCATTTCCTCGTAAGAAAGTAATTGTTCTTTGGGTAAAAACCGGATTCCTTTATCGGGCATACAATAGAAGCAGCGGAGGTTGCACCTGTCAGTGACTGACAACCGTAAGTATTTTATTGACCTTTGAAATTTATCCTGTAATTGCATATTGAAATAATACCTTCTATTTCCTGTTTTTTCGTGGAGGTAAATCTTCTTCAACGATGAGATTAGTTGTTCCTCCGTCTCCCAACCTAATTGTCTCCTTTATGCCAATCTGATTTGAATTCATCCATTTATCGGCTATTACACTTGGAACACTTACCTCTAAAGAATTGTTTTCCAAATTCATAAAACAAGCGTCATGTTTATTGACGATTTGAATTGAAAAACTAAAATAATTGTCTTTAGAAATAGCAATTTTCTCAGCGATACTTTTCGTGGATTTTAGTAATTCAATCTCATCCATTGACAACCTCAATCTTACCGTTTCTTTTTCGAATCGTAATTTCATGCACAAATATAATTCGTTCCATCAAATATATTTTATTTATGAGCTCACAATTGCTAATTTTGCTATTGAAGTGATGCAAAATATACATGTCAATATTTTATTATTCGGGATCACCAAAGATCTCGTGGGGACTCAAAAGTTGAGTCTGGATATCCCGAAATCAACCAATGTGGCTGAATTTAAAAAGATTTTAACTGATCGCCACCCTGAACTGATCGAACTAAATTCACTGGCAATAGCTGTCAATAGTGAATATGCCAACGATGGGATTATTTTACAATCTAATGATGAAGTTGCGCTTATCCCACCAGTAAGCGGAGGTTGATATGATTGAGCTCGACGAAAAACCATTGAATGTTCAAAAGGCAATTAATTTTGTAAGTGATGATGGTGTCGGAGGAATCGATGTGTTTATAGGAACTGTCAGAGATAAAACAAGTGGAAAAAGGGTGGTTGCATTGGACTTCGAAGCCTATGAAGAAATGGCCATCCTTGAATTTGAAAAGATCGCAGCACATGCTAAAACAGAATGGCCCATTCATAAAATTGCTATACTCCATGCAACTGGTAAAAAGCAAATAGGAGATCTTGCAGTAGTAATCGCAGTTTCAGCCGCCCACAGAGACGCAGCATTTAAAGCCTGCAGATACATGATCGACACATTGAAGCAAACCGTGCCAATATGGAAAAAAGAGATCTTCGAAGATGGTGAGGTTTGGGTTGCCGCTCATCCGTAATCATGAGGAATGAGTGAATGCGTGAATGACAGAATGCTTAAATGAGCAAAAGGCTAAAAGCAAAAAGTTAAAAAAACAACTTCCTATTTCCTACTTTAGTCTTCCGAATAATATCTTCTTCTACAAAAATAGTAGTAGAACCAGAATTTTAAATTTTTCAATAAAATCTCTTACAATAAATTACTGGCATCCTACTAAATCCCCCTTGGAGAAGCCTGACTGTTCGGTAGGCCAATGTCAATTAGTTAAGCTTTCCGTCACTGCGAGCGTAGCGTGGCAGTCTGTACAGTTGAACCCAAATGCTCCAAATTAAAGATCGCTTCGTTCCTCGCGATGACGTTCGGGGCTTACTTTATTGACATGATTCCGGTAGGAAAGGGGGAAGGGGGATTGATATTGAATACCAATACTTCTTTCAAAGAGTGGTCTCTTATTGAGGCCGGTTAAAAAGTGAATATACACCTCAATAAACGCCTTTTTCCATGAATATAACATTCCTCGGACACCGGTAATAATAATTAATAAAAGTTCCCTTCAGCAGAATTCCGAATTAATCCTTTAATCGGTTATATTAGTATTTTACTTTCAATCCCATTTTTGAGAATACCTAAACATCAGATCATGAAGAATTTCCTCCTTTACTTTTTACTCATATTGAGCGCAATCAGTTGCCAGAATAAACAAACAGATCGTGCTGAATCCAGGCCTAATATTGTCTTTATTTTCACCGATGACCATGCACTTCAGGCCATTGGCGCCTATGGTTCAATCATCAATAAAACACCAAATATTGACCGTTTGGCCGATGAGGGGATGATTTTTAGAAATGCGTTTTGCACCAACTCCATTTGTGCGCCGAGCAGGGCAGTCATTCAAACCGGTAAGCACAGCCACATGAATGGTGTCCTGGATAATATCCTGATTTTTGACAGCGCCCAGGTCACCTTTCCGAAATTGTTGAGGCAGGGTGGCTATCAGACAGCTATGATAGGTAAGTGGCACCTCAAAAGTGAACCGGTTGGCTTTGATTTTTGGAAAGTACTTCCCGGACAGGGCCAGTATTACAATCCTGATTTTAGAACACCGGATGGTCTCCAGCGAATTGAAGGTTATGTGACAGACATCATTACAGATGTATCATTGGAATGGCTCGAAAATGGCCGTGATAAAAACAAGCCTTTTATGCTCATGACCCAGCATAAGGCCCCACACAGAACCTGGATGCCCGGACCGGAACACCTAAATATGTACGATGATGTAGATATCCCGGAGCCTGAGACTTTGTTCGACGATTACAGTGGCAGAGCCAGTGGGGCTAAAATGCAGGAAATGGAAATTGACCGGCATATGCGATTTGGATGGGATCTGAAAGTATTAAAAGATCCTACGGATACAGTTGACCTGGAGGTTTGGAATGCAAGGATGAAACGATTTACGCCTGAACAAAAGGATGCCTGGAATGCTGCCTACGAACCAAAAAATAAAATATTTATGGAAGCCAACCTGAAAGGCAAGGACCTTGTACGCTGGAAATATCAACGGTATATCAAGGATTATTTAAGATGTATCGCCTCAGTCGATGATAATATCGGGAGGTTGCTGGATTACCTTGATGAAAGCGGTCTAGCCGAAAATACCATTGTGATTTACAGTTCGGACCAGGGATTTTATCTCGGTGAGCATGGCTGGTTTGATAAACGATGGATGTATGAAGAGTCTCTCCATATGCCATATATTGTGAAATGGCCTGGTGTGACCAAGCCGGGATCTGTCAATACAGATATGGTGCAGAATATTGATTTTGCTGAAACCTTCCTAGAAATGGCCGGATTGGATATCCCTAACGAGATGCAGGGACGAAGCCTCATTCCATTGCTTCAGGGAAAGACGCCGGATGATTGGAGAAAATCAATTTATTATCACTACTACGAATATCCTGGGTGGCATATGGTTCAGAAACATAACGGAGTACGAACCGACAGGTATAAATTGATTAATTACTATGAGTTGGGAGAAAAGGAATTGTTTGATTTGGAAACAGATCCTCAGGAGATGAAAAGTCTGTATAACGATCCGGAGTACGCAGAGATACAAACTCAACTTGAAGATGAATTGCAGCGTTTAAAGCTTTTTTATAAAGACAATACCATTCAATAAAAACCAATTATCATTTACAAAAATGAAGCACATTATAGTTTTTTTCTTATTTATTTCAATAAATAGTATTGCTCAGACAACTTCCGGGCATAGTGATGACTTTTTAGATTTAAACAAACCAGAGCGTCTTGAATGGCTCAAAGATGCCGGATTTGGGATGTTCATTCACTTCAGCTTTGATAGTCAACTGGGAATCGTAATCAGTCACTCCATGTCCGGCGCATCCCAGGATTACCTGGACAGGTTTATTAATGAATTGCCCCGAACGTTCAATCCTAAAGATTTTTCTGCTGAGGACATTGCCATCCTCGCAAAGTTGGCAGGAATGAAATACATGATGTTGACTACCAAACATCATTCGGGTTTCTGCCTTTGGGATACGAAGACTACTGATTTTAATATAATAAAAACACCATACGGAAAAGACCTGGTGCAAGAGTATGCGGACGCCTGCAGAAAATATGGTCTTGCCGTTGGGTTTTATTATTCTCCGGAGGATTTTCACTGGTTGCATCGCAATGGCCAGACAGTGAGGAGAAGGTTTCCTGAACCAATCGCAGATGATATTATGGATAAATACCTTGATTATACAGAAACACAGCTGACTGAGTTGATGACCAACTATGGGAAAATTGATCTTTTCTTCTTTGATGGAGGCGAAGGACCTTTACAGGAGAAGTCCAAAGAAGTGGTTTGGCGACTGCAACCAGACGTTTTAGTGACTCGCGGAGCTATCTCAACTCCTGAACAATCTATACCCGGCCTGGCAACGGATGAGCCCTGGGAAGCTTGTGTAACCATGGGTACGCAATGGCAATACAAACCCACAAATGAGTCATATAAGTCCGCTGGAAGGTTGATCGAAATACTGATTGAAAGCAGGGCAAAGGGAGGGACTTTTCTTTTAAATGTCGGTCCAAAGCCAAATGGAGAATTGCCAATAGAGCAGGAGGGAAGGCTTCGCGAATTGGCAGCATGGAATTTTATAAACAGGGAATCAGTTCACAATGTGCGACCGTGGATCATCACAAATGAAGCGAACATATGGTTTTCAAAATCGAAAAATCAGCATACAGTCTATGCCTACCTGACAAAAATGCCCAACTGGCCGCGTGGAGATAGAAAAGAATTCCTTCTGAAATCCATTAAATCCACTTCTGATACCAAGATCAGCGTGCTTGGTCAGTCAGGGGAATTGGTGGAATATAATCCATCTGTTGACGCCACTGCCAGGTTCGATCAAAAGAAGGATGGCTTGCACATTTCAGTTGTTCGGGCCCAGCGGATCTACAACGATCATAAATGGCCCAATCCCATTGTGGTGAAACTGGAAAACGTGGAGCCAGCATTGGATCCACCATTTGTAAATACAATAAGCGCAACAATTCTTGATAATAGAGTCATGCTAAAAGGTGAATTGGTTAAAAAAGGAGATGGGGAAAAGTTTAAGGTAGGATTCCTTTACCGACCGTATGCCGGATTTTCTGAAAATCTCACTGGTGGCGCATGGACTTATTCTGATTTTATAGAAATAGATGGTTTGGAAAAATTCAACCTGGGGATTAATGATTTAGCTGCAAAACAAGAATATGAATACCGTGCAGTTGTCAGACATCCGAAAATTGAAATTGTGGGTGAAATCAGGAGATTCAGAATACCGTAAATACATATCGTGTACGTTTGCAACACTTACTGCTATTCCAGATTTGCAATCTGGAATTAAACGTTCGTCAGCATATGAAAAATAAATAAGGAATATCGAATAAAAAATGAGGAATAAGGAATTAATAAAACCCACACATATCGCGTGCGTTTGCAACGCTCGTGAAAAAAAAGATAAGTGTCGAAATGCATTGAACAAAAAATAAAGAATGAAGAATAAGGAAATAAACCGGCCATTCAGGATTTGCAACCTGAATTAACTCGATGTCATCAATGTCTAAATATCAACGTGAATTACAATAAGGAATATCGAATAAGAAATGAGGAACAAGGAATTTTTAAAAAAGTTTTTTATACCAATTCCATCTTGGAAATTGGGAATAGGAGGATTGGCTCTATTTTTCATTTCACTTATAAATGCCAATGCCCAGAGAACCGTTGTCGCAATCGGAGATTCCAATGGAGCAAATGAGTATGGCTGGGTAAATCAATTAAAATCCATACGGGAAGGGGATAGTATTTTCAATTACTCCGTCTCTGGTAATACAATTGGTTTTGATAACAATGGAAATGAAAAGCTCAATGCCTTAAAAAATGTAACTGCTCTCCTTGAAGATGCCGCAAACAAATCAGTTACGGGAAATATTGATGATGTAGTGATTCTCTTAGGTACCAACGATTGTAAAAAGGTTTTTACAAACAGCAGCGATCAGGTGGTTCTAAACCTCGAAAAACTCATACAGATAATAAGAAATCAAAAAGTTATTATCAATTCAGAATCAGAGATTTATATTGTCTCACCTCCACCTTTTGGTGAAGATTCAATTCTTTTGGAAAAATACAAACAAGGAGATCAGCGGATAAGGAAATTATTACCTCAATTTATGAAAGTAGCACTGAACTATAATTGTCATTTCATCGATATTTATCATGAATTGAAGCCACAATTTTATAAGCTCAGTAAAGATGGAGTTCATCTGAATCCCGAAGGAAGCATGATCATTGCAAAAGCAGTTTCAAGGTTTCTGGATAATAATAATAATAATAAAACTCTTTGGGATGATGAAGCCGTAAATCCATGGCCGGATAATTTCACGGAAGTAGAAATAAAATCTCCGTTGGATGGTGTTATGGGAAAAGCGTTTTTCTATTCGGCTAAGAGCGATAAACCACAGCCTCTAATCATTAGTCTGCATACATGGAGTGGAGATTACACTCAACAAGATCCGTTGATATCGCAGATTGTAGAACGGGACTGGAATTATATCCATCCCGATTTTCGTGGCCCAAATTGGACGCCACAAGCGTGTGGAAGCAAATATGCCATTGATGATATAGACCAGGCCATAAATTATGCTTTGAAGAACTGCAATGCAGACATGCAAAATATTCATGTGATTGGGGTGAGTGGTGGTGGTATGGCCACACTTTTATCCTATATGAATTCCAAATACAACATAGCATCCTTCTCAGCATGGGTGCCTATTTCTGATTTGCAGGCGTGGTATTATCAGTCTTTGGGTAGAAAAAACAATTATGCTGGTCATATCCTCGCAGCGACAGAATCCATAGATTCTCTATTGAATGAGGAAGAAGCAAGGAACAGATCGGCACTTTTTATGACGACGCCAATTGATAAAAGAAAAGACAGTCCACTAAAAATATTCGCCGGAATACACGATGGATACGAAGGATCTGTTCCTGTATCTCAATCATTGAATTTTTATAATAAAGTGATAAAAGACCATGGAGCGACAGATGATCAGCTCATTTCACAAAAGGAGATATTGGATTTGGTAAGTATGCGAACTTATCCGATACTGCCCGATAAAATGATAGGTGATCGGCAAATCGTCTATGAGCGAAATTTTAAAAATATATCACTCATTCTTTTTGAAGGAAGACATGAAATGCTGACAGATGTTGCCCTGGAATTATTAGAAATTGATTGATATAAAAACTGATATGCCTCTTTCCTCGTCAGCATCACGCGAAGAAAATTATTGAAAAATAGTTTCCTCGATACGGCAGAAGTCTGCCTCTCCTGTGGCGGGATTATACGTATGCAGGTACAAGTTCTTTTAATAAGATCAAAAACTTATTAAATTAAGGAAAAATACATAATAGGGCTATGGATAATTTCACATAACCCTACGTTACCATTAATTTGAGAATACATTGTGAAAATTAAAGAGGAGGAAATTATAGAATCACTTAATCGGTCTGGATATTTTTTGGAATCCAGAGTTTTGGATGTTCTATCAAGTGATGGTTGCGAAAATTTTCCTAATCAGACTTATCCAGATAAAATAACTGGCAAATCAAGAGAAATTGACATTCTATCAGATGGACCAAGAATAACCGAACTTTTAACACTTAATCAATCTTTACAATTTGAATATCAATTCAAGCTGTTGATTGAGTGCATAAATAATGACCAACCAGTTGCATTTTTCAAAAGACCAGATAGAGACCATTATACAATTTCCGGTAAATTCTTTTATTCAAAAGTGGAAAGAGAGTTAACTGAAAAGTATGCAAAAACAGGAAATACGCCAGATTTTCAATTCCATTCCTTTACAACTGAATCTAAAAATTTTCATTATAATCAATTGGCTAAAAACACACAATATTGCTCATTTTCAATAAAAAAGAGAGGTCAAAAGAACGAATGGATGGCCTCTCACCCAGATGGTTTGCATGATACTCTAAATAAATTAGTGGACTATGCCGAACACAAAAATGATGGCTATGAGGATTGGATGAAAAATGATTCCGCTTGGAGACGAGAGGTTTTTACAACTTTATTTTTCCCTGTAATAATTTTACAAAATGAGCTCATTGAGGTAAGTGAAAATAATGGAAAAGTTAAAATCGAAAACAAAGACCACATCATCTTTGATTTCAATAAATTTCCGAATACTAAAAATGGTTTTTTAATTGATATAATTACTGAAAGTTATCTGCCTGATTATTTGAGAAAAATTGAAAGTAGCGTTACAGAATTGAAAAACTCGATGATAGGTTTTTATAAGAATAAAGAAATTGTCGAAGTTGAATATCCGAATATAACGCTGAAAAAAACTAATGGTAATAACTAAGTATTGGGCTTGCCGATAGGCCAAAGCTGAATGCTATGTTGACCACCGATCTTCATCGGGGCAGACTTATCCACAGTTGGCTTATGGGAAAATCGTTAAATTGGTAGTTTCCCTCCTCAGAGTCTTCTTTTTAGGGACTCTGAGTCGGTTAAAAAGAATTCATGCTCAAAAAGACAAATTTGAAGATTTAAATAATAGTACGTAATTTTGTACATTATTTTGTACTAAATTGGATAAATCATGATAACAACATCAATTTCAGCCTTTAGAAAGGATATTAAAAAATATCTGGACAATGTGACCGAGAACTTTGAGACCTTGATTATTAATCGTGGCAAAGATTCAGGAGTAGTTGTAATTTCATTGGATGAATATAATTCCTTAAATGCAACGCAGCATGAATTATCATCAAGAATAAATGAAAGCAGACTTGATTCAGCAATTGAAAAGCTGAAAAGTAAATCATCATTTCAGAAAGGCCTCATTGATTTATGAAATATATATTTGTTGACGAATCATGGGAGGACTATTTGTATTGGCAAAAAACAAATAAAAAGATCTTAAAAAGAATTAATGACTTACTGAAAAATATTTCGCGTGAATCATATTCAGGAATTGGAAAACCAGAGCCTTTGAAACATAAATATAAAGGATTCTGGTCGCGTAGGATTGATGGAGAACATAGACTTATCTATCGGGTTAAGGATGATGAAATACACATTGCAAAGTGTAGGTTCCATTACGATTAGGAAATAAAAGGGCGTAATTATGCTACAATGATGCGAAGCAGGGCTTCTGTCTTTATCTCCTCAGAGTTCCAAGTAAAGAGACGATGAGGAGGGTTATTACGATTGATATTATCTTTACGTCCCGGCGTCTTAGCGGTGATAAATTATAAACACATGAATAAACTACTATTGCTCCTTATTTTTGGATGCGTGTTCTTTCTGAATTGTTCACGGCCACCGGAAAAACCCAACATCATATTGATCATGACCGATGACCAGGGCTACGGAGACCTGGCATGTCATGGAAATCCGTGGATTAAAACCCCTGAGATGGACAAGCTCTATGTGCAAAGTGTGCGATTGACAGATTTCCATGTCGGAACCACCTGCGCACCGACCCGGTCGGGATTGATGACCGGAAGAAACTGCAATGAAGTGGGTGTTTGGCATACGATCATCGGGCGCAATTTTTTGAGGCAGGGAGAAGTAACTATCGCGGATATCCTGAAGGAAAACGGCTACCGGACAGGGATGTTTGGCAAATGGCACCTCGGCGATAATTATCCCTACCGGCCTCAGGACCGAGGGTTTGAAGAGACCGTGATCCATGGGGGAGGAGGTGTCGGGCAAACGCCGGATTATTGGAATAATGATTATTTTGATGACACCTATTTCAGAAATGGTAAGCCTGAAAAATTCAAGGGTTATTGTACGGATATTTGGTTCGATGAGGCCTTGAAATTTATTGAATCGAAAAAGGAAGACCCATTCTTTTGCTACATCGCAACCAACGCACCGCACGGGCTCTTTCATGTGCCACAAAAATACATCGACATGTATAGTGCTATTGAGGAAATCCCCAACCCCAACTTTTATGGCATGATCACCAACGCTGATGAAAACCTGGGCCTACTAAGGCAAAAGCTTAAGGAATGGAAAATTGATAAAAATACGATTCTGATTTTTATGACAGATAATGGCACATCTTCAGGAATCTTATTAGATAAAGATGGTTTCCCTACGGGGAATGGCTACAATGCCGGTATGCGTGGAAAGAAGGGATCTGCCTATGAAGGAGGCCACCGGGTGCCGTTTTTCATCTATTGGCCGGAAGGGAAACTGGATGTTGGTAAAGATATCAACTATGTCACATCCTACACCGATGTAGTGCCAACATTGCTTGATTTGTGTGGAATTTCATATCATCCGAAACTTCCATTCGAAGGCGAAAGCCTGGCTCCATTGTTAAAAAGCACTGATTTTCCATGGAAATCGAGGACTATTTTTACAGATACCCAGCGCAAGGAGTTTTTGGAAAAATGGAAAGACGCCTCCATAATGACGGATCAATACCGGCTTATCCGGGGAGAAGAATTGTATGATATTGATAAAGACCCCGGGCAGGCCAATGATATTTCTGCTCAGTTTCCGGAAGTGGTTGCTGCATTGAGGGCGGAGTATGAAACATGGTGGGAGCGGGTATCGCAGCGTTCTGATGAAATAAATCCAATTCCGGTTGGTTTTGATGATGAGCCGGTCACCTTGACATGTCACGACATTCATCCTGATAATGAAAAGTTCCCTGCATGGAACCAGACGCAGGTCAGATTAAATAAAAACCCAAATGGTTTCTGGATTATTGATGTGAAGGAAAAGGGCAAATATTCCATAGCACTACATCGCTATCCAAAGGAATCAGGAGCGGGGTTCAGGACGGTTGTTCCGATAGGAGATGATATTGATGGAGGAAAGCCATATCCAGAAGGTGTCCCAGTAAATGTGGTAACCGCAAAACTGAAAATCGGTGAGCAGATAGAAAGCCTCAAAATAAATGAGGATGCTCAAAATGCGGTATTTGAATCTGCATTGGAAAAAGGAGAGCATAATCTCAGGACCTGGCTGATTGATGAACATGGTCTTGAGGTCGGCGCGTATTATGTGTATGTGGAGAAGATGTGATTTGTCCACTTCAGAGTCTCTCGAAGATGAAGCTGAGGAGGGTTATTTAACGTCATCGCGAGGCACGAAGCGATCTCTATCTTTTTGACAGATTGCTTCGGCCAGGCAGGCTTCTTCCTCCTTCGTCGTCATCGCAATGACGAATATTAATTCCCCCTTAGAAAAGGGGGTTGGGGGATTGAATAATATAAATTTCGAATTCATATGAAAAAACTTTGTACAACGGCCCTGATTTTTGTTTCAATTCTTATTCTAAGCTCATGCTCCCAAAAACCTCAAAAACCCAACATCATTCTTTTCTTTATTGATGACCTCGGTTGGACGGACTTGGGATGCTATGGAAGCGATCTGTACGAAACCCCCAACATCGATAAGCTGGCTACGGAAGGGGTAAGGTTTACCAATGCCTATGCTGCTTGCACGGTTTGTTCACCATCCCGCGCAGCCATTATGACCGGGAAATATCCGGCAAGGCTTCATCTGACAGATTGGATTCAGGGGAGTAAACGTCCAAAGGCAAAACTAAGGGTGCCGGACTGGCAAATGTACCTCGATACCACGGAGGTGACTATCGCCAAAGCCTTGAAAAAAGGGGGCTATGCCACGGCAACTTTTGGCAAATGGCACCTCGGGGACGATCCGAAATATTGGCCTGAAAACCATGGATTTGATGTGAATATTGGAGGCTATCGCTGGGGAGCGCCCGGATCATATTTCTATCCCTACCATGGAAACCGGAGGGATAAAATGCACCCACCCAATTTGGAAAATGGAAAAGATGGAGAATACCTGACGGACCGGCTTGCAGATGAAGCGGTCCAATTTATTGAAAACCACGCTGAAGAGCCATTTTTTATCTATTTCCCACATTACGCGGTACACACGCCAATCCAGACACCTGACTCCCTTACCGATTATTTTCAGCAAAAAATCACCGCACACTCAAGGCATACAAATGCGACCTATGCCGCCATGATCAATGCTGTTGACCAGAGTGTCGGGTTGGTCCGGGCAACGCTGGCGAAGCTGGGGCTCGATGAGCAAACAGCTATTTTCTTTACCAGCGACAACGGTGGTTTGGAATTGCGAGATATCACAGACAATGGAGCAATACGGGCAGGGAAAGGCTCTGCCTATGAAGGCGGGGTCAGGGTTCCGTTTATTGCCATGATTCCTGGAATTACACAGGCTGGAATAGAATCTGATGTGCCCATCATTGGCATGGACCTATTTCCGACGCTATTAAATGTGGCGGGATTGGAAGTCGTAGAACACGATGGGACTAACTTATTCCCACTTTTAAAATCGCCAACTCATCAACTTACCCGGACTTCATTATTCTGGCATTACCCGCATTATCATCCCGGAGGGGCAACGCCGTACAGCGCGATGCGAAAAGGAAATTATAAATTGATTGAGTTTTTTGAAGGTGGGAATCTGGAATTGTATAATTTGGCAGACGATGTTGGGGAAGAACATGATTTGGCAACATCTGATCCTGAATTAACAGATAAATTGCATAAGGAATTGCAGCAATGGAGGGATGAAGTCGGTGCGCAGTATCCAGTAGAGAATCCGGATTTTATTGAAGGAATTACTAATTAAAATAATAGGTACTATTACGAATTTAATGAGTAAGGGATTAATGCTACAATGATGAAATGCTATAATGAAAAAGAAATAAATAGAGCTTTTACATTAAATTAATGCGCTTTAAAAAGAAGAAACATTAACCGCACAATAAACGTGTCAAATAAAAAAACATGATTAGAAAAACTTCTTATAGAATAAAACAGAAATCATTATTGCATTGTCACATTATCTCATTAAATCATTGTTACAATCACGTTTTTCTATTATTATAACAGTAAAATATAAATATACAATAGGTATGAAATATATCTGGACAATTGCCCTTCTGCTCACCTCATTTTTATCCATTAGCCAAACGAATGCTGGTCGCCCGAATTTCGTCATCATTATCGGTGATGACATTGGCTGGAACGACCTTGGGTGCTATGGAAATCCGACAGTGAAATCGCCCAACATAGACCAGCTGGCTACTGAGGGCATCAAATTTACCAACACCTACCTAACCGCCAGTTCGTGTAGTCCAAGCCGTTGCAGCATCATGGCAGGAAGGTACCCACACAATACCGGCGCTGCAGAATTACACACGCCACTTCCTGCGGGCATGCCTACTTTGTCAGGGGAATTGAAGAAATCGGGATATTATACAGCAGCTGCCGGCAAGTGGCACATGGGGCCAAGCCCAAAATCAGATTTTAATTTGGTCGTGGAAAAGGACAACGGCACAGGAGGCGAGGATCAATGGCTAAGGGTGATGAAGGAACGACCAAAAGACCAGCCATTTTTCTTCTGGTTTGCCTCTCACGATGCGCACCGCCCATGGCAGGCCGATGAATTTGCCACACCTCACGATCCGGCAAAATCAGTCATTCCACCATTCCTTGTCGATGCGGCAGGAACAAGGCAGGACCTGGCGTCATATTATAATGAAATCCAGCGACTGGACTATTATGTGGGTGAAGTGAAAAAAGAGCTACAAAACCAGGGTGAGTTGGAGAATACGCTTATCATCGTGATGGCTGACAATGGCCGGCCTTTTCCACGAAGTAAAACCCGCGTGTATGACAGTGGCATGAAAACTCCTTTTGTGATCAGCTGGCCGAAGGGGCAAGAGGGTAGAGGTTTGGAAAGCAACAGCTTGATCAGTGTCATTGACATTGCGCCCACTTTTTTAGAACTGGCAGGCGTGGATATAGGCCCGACCTTCCAGGGAATTAGCTTTGCGAAAAGCATCAAAAATCCATGGAAAGAGCACCGGCAATATGTATTTTCTGAGCACAACTGGCACGACTATGAAGCCCACGAGCGAATGGTGAGAACGAAACATTTTTTGTATGTCGTCAATAACCGGCCACAATTCAGCAACCAGGGGCCGGCAGATTCCAACACTTCTCCATCGTACGGAGATTTGAAGGATGTGCGGGATGAGGGGAAATTAAATGCCGCTCAGGCGGATGTTTTCGCAGTGCCCAGGGCGCACGAAGAATTATTTGATTGTTTGCAGGACCCGCAACAGCTCAGCAATGTGGCTTCCAATGAAAAGTATGCGGATGAACTAAATGATCTCAGGGCGGTAATGCAGCAATGGATTTCTGAAACCGGCGATGACGTCCCGGATCACCTGACGCCCGCATGGTACGACCCCGAGACGGGAGCAGCCTTAAAAATTGACCGCAAAAGAGGAGAGATGCCCGGCACGAAAAGTAATGCGGTGAAGATCAATAACAAAGGGCCGTATTGATTGCTTTAAAAAATCATTAGATTGCAATGGATACAAGGTAAGTAAGTGTAATGCACTTACTCAAATGTTGAACAAAACCTCCTTTTAGTCGGTAAATTGAGAAGAAATGATTAAATTCTAGGACACTAAAATTTAATCATCATGAAAAAAAAGATTCATTAAGATTGCGATTTATCCGGGAGATGGAAATCCGCAATTACAGTCCAAA
>JAJRQT010000053.1 GCA_024280115.1 Bacteroidota bacterium
GAGGGTCAGCATGCTCCGGTGGCATTACTGATTTTCAAAACCAGGGGGTCAACATGTGCCGGATTGGCAAGAGCTAATTCGCTCAAAAACAACCGCCTTTTGTCCGGATTTCAGGGGGTCAGCTTAATCCGGATTATCCAAACTGGGAAACAGTTGGTAGAACAATTATTGAATATGGGACAAAAAGTCAAGGTAATAGTACGTCCATCTGGAAACATACCTGACCATTGGAATAGCAGTGACAAAATATCAATAATCAAAGCCTGTATCTCTGAGATTAGTGTGGATGAAATGATAAATTATTTGAAAGATTGTCAGTCGGTTGCTTCTTGCCTTGGTCATAATTTGACCTTGAAAGGTATTTTTGGGAAACCCAGAAATTTAGTAGCCGATGCCATTACATTACTTAGTAATGCAATTCAGAAGAATTCACCAGAAAAACCTATCAAGTTTGTGTTGATGAATACAACTGGTAACAGGAACAGAGATTTAGATGAACCCATTTCGATTGGACAAAAATTAGTGATGGGGTTGATTCGTTTACTTGTCCCACCCCAATTAGACAATGAAAAAGCAGCAGACATTTTAAGAGTGGACATTGGGCAAAATAATAAATTAATTCAATGGGTGGCTGTACGACCAGATACGTTAATTAACGAAGATATCGTAACCGAATACGAGATATATGCTTCACCTACAAGGAGTGCCCTATTTAATCCTGGCAAAACAAGCCGAATAAATGTAGGGTATTTTATGGCTAAGCTAATAGTTGACAATGACTTATGGAACAAGTGGAAAGGGCAAATGCCTGTAGTTTATAATAAAATAAGTTAGTTAGACGAAAACAACAGCCTACAATAATATGGAATCAAATTTAGGTGGGTCCGGGGGATCCCACTAAATTTTACTCCCGAACCATTTTGTGATTGAACCCCGATCTGCATCGGGGGTTCAACAGAAGATATAGCACATGCATCTCACTGCTACTGGAAGCTGAAAATCAAAATTCACTAGATTGTAGATATTAAAGGAGTTCAGAGCCTTGCCCATATAGAAGGTCTTTAGAATAATTGGGTGAACACAAGTGCATCTAAAGGTTGGTTTGTATGGTCCAGGTTTTATGGTACTACGGAAGCATTTTTTGATAAAAGCTGGCAATTACGAGATTTTGAAAAATTGAATTAATCAAATACGTGTTCTAATAAATTAAATGAATAAACCTATGCACTCACAGACCGAAATACATGGTTTGTGAGCCTGTCCACCGAAGGAGGGGACACAAATCATGGGGAATAGGTCATTGACTCTTAACTTATTGACATGGCACAGCAGTCAGGCGGAAACTCATGGATTTTTGGCACTTTTTGACAGAAAAAATTGGAGGTAGCCCCAGGCAGGTTCCGGATGAAACGACCCATAATACAAAAAATCAACAAAATGAATAATAAACCAATCAATCAGGGCAATGTTTAAAGTAAAAATAATTTAAAAGGCCATGGTCTGTGAGCCACAGACCGAGGTGTAGGATGTTGAATTTTCTAAACTCGATTGCCCTCACCAATCAATAACCTTAAACATGCTTTAGCTTTTTAACCGCTAATCGGGTTATACTAATTTGACTGAGTTATTAAGTATCTTACTAAAAAACCTATTATTTATTTTTCAACATCTCCCCAACTTCCAGTAAAATTTCTATAGACTCTTTTGGTACTGTACCATCACCTTTTGGACCAATATTCAAAAGAAGGTTACCACCTTTTGTATTAATATCTTCCAATTTTTCGTACACGGTTTTTGCATCTTTCCAGTTGTCATCTACTTTTTTAAATCCCCAGGAATCATTCATTGTATAGCATGCCTCCCATGGATAATTCAAAGATTCTCCAGGATGTTCTTGTTCCGGCGTACCAAAATCTTTTTTGAAAACAGAACGTTTTGCCACACGATTATTTATAATGATACCTGGTTTCAATTCACGGATATATTGGTATAAATCTTCACCAGAAGCCATGTCCCACCAATACACCCAATCGCCATCAAACCACAACATTTCAGTGTCGTAATTTTCAACCAATTCTCGAATCTGGTTTTTCATGTAGGTAATGTATTCCGATTTTTTGCCCGATTTCATTCGTATATTTCCCCAATGGCCCCAGCGATCATCGCCATCAATATTACGTTCTTGTGATGGGTGATGCCAGTCGATAAGACTATAATAGGTGCAAAATTTAAGATTATATTTTTTGCAGGCAGTACTTAATTCTGCCAATATATCCCTACCCGCAAAAGGAGTGCTGGCCACATCAAAAGTAGTGTATTTGCTATCCCACAAACAAAAACCATCGTGATGTTTTGTTGTAATTACAATATATTTCATCCCTGATTCCTTAGCTGTTTTTACTATAAAGTCAGCATCAAATTCTTGAGGGTTAAAAGTGGAGGTAAGCATTGCATAAACTTGCGCTGGAATATCGGCATTTGCCTGTATCCATACAGCATATTGCTCATAAGTTTTTCCTTCCCATTCTCCGGCCAACTGACTATACAATCCAAAATGAATGAACATACCATACTTTGCCTCATTAAACCATTGCATACGATTGTCTATTTCTGATTGAGATTCCGTTAGATAGTCAGATTGTGCAAATAATGTAGAATTAAAAAGAAAGAATGAGAGAATAATATAAATTTGTTTCATTGTTGATTATTTATGATCCTGCCTTTAATCTATTTGTTTATTATTCCCGCTTTCGTTCCTACATCGGGAATTCCCGGCGATTGAAACCAGCTTTGAAAAAAGTCTTTCATGGACTTGTCATACAAATTATATTTCACGTTCATCCAGGTGTATTGATCGCCAACTCCATAGAACAACATTGTTTTGCCATTCCATTCAATAATGTCCGGATCCGAAGCATTAATCCCTTCATCGAGTCCATGTGCAGTAAGCACAGGGTTTGCAGAACTTCGTTCCCAGTTTTTTAGGTTACTCGAACGAGCTATAAATGTATCATAATAGTGGCCAGGACTTCGATTTTCTAAATATAACAGATAGTAAAATCCGTCAACGTATCTAATTGTAGGACATGCTGTATATCGATTGGTTCCAAAGACTGCATCCGGAAGTATAAACCATTTTTTAAGATCATAAGATTGCGCAAATTTAATTGTAAAAGCCGGGTACTCAGGATCGTTCGATTCATAAGCCATTATAAACCCATCAGGTCCCGAGCTAACCGAACTGTTGAACAGATGCTCATCCCTATCCTGCTTAATAATTACCTTTTGAGACCACTTTTTAAGATCTGCTGATTGAAATATTGTCACATCATTCCAATTGGAGTTTTCAAAGCGAGAGGCAGTGACATACAATTGCTCATCGTGAACAAATGCTGACCCCAATCCGTATCCCTCCGCAAAATGTGCTATTTCTTCATCGGTCTTAAGATCTTTCAAAGTGATATAATAATCTTTCATAGTACCGCCACTTGGTGGACGATTACATTCCAGCACACAGAGTCTGCCCTTCCATACTATTGGTGTAACTTCCGACATGTCGCGGCGAAAAAGCTTTTTCTCTTCAACAGGCATGGTATGTCTTTTTGGGGCGGAAGGGGATATGTTTTCAAAAATATCTACCGGCCAACGTGCTAGTCTATGAAATCCTTCAGGCATCTCTTGTTGAAATTGAATATAAGCCTGCACAGAACCACTTGTAGTATATTGAATATCCTTCTCTGTTTCTTTTTTTACCTTTACGCCAAAAACTTTATATCCCATCAATGAACAATCTTCTAAATCAACAAGAAGAAGTTTTCCATCTTCTACACTTTGTATTATCCCATCAGTTGGTGTGCCATGTGGTTGTGAAAAATTAAGAGTTATCAGAGAACATCGCTCAAGCTTGATATGTATATATGTATTAAATCCATAATTTCCTGCTTTCATTGAACATTGCGGACTGACCAGCGTGCAATCCTCAAAATAGATATCGGGAACATTGGGCATAGCTTCATTTTCTATCCGAATATAAGCACTAGCCGTATCACCCCACCAATCCAATGACCACAGTGTACACCGACGAAAAACAATCGGTTCTTCCGGACGAGAAAGCACATTTGCAACACCACCTCCAAAAGCTCGTCCAATTCCAATACAATCTTCTACAATAATTGTAAACGGTTCAACCTGATCGGTGCCATCCCAAAAAAGACCGGCATCGCCACCCGTTACATATAAATGCCGAAGTGACCATCTATCCCAACCTATTGCAGAAAAAGTTTCATCCTTGTGTTCCTTTGACCAACCTTGCTGTGTTGCATGAAATGCTGACCACCAATCATAACTTTTAAATCCCTTTTGCTTAGGGTCTCCAGAATCAATAACTACGTGCCCTGAAGTACCCGAACCAAAGGAACCATCGAAATCACCAATAAGGGAATTATAACTACCCTTTGTTCCTTTGAACTTCGGGAAAAGGTTAGCTTCAAAATAGGTGTCAGGTCGGATAATGATATTATATCCTCCTTGGCTATCGGGTATGGCATCCAAAGCTTCTTGAATAGTATTAAATGATTTTGCCCAAGTGGAACCATCTGAGTTATCGCCTAATTTTGATACGTATATTATAGAGTTAGCTGTAAATGAAGGTGCAGATTGAGCTGAAGAATTGAAAGCAATAAATGCAAACAGAAGAGGAAGGAAGGAAATCGATCTTTTTAGTTTATTTCTCACAATGAAATTTTAAGGTTTTTTTTAAAATGCATTTTATTGCTTTTAGCTAAAATAATCGCAGATTATTTAACGTTTTTCTCTAGTCATAAACAATATTACAATATTTTTTGAGGTCAGTAGTTTGTTACTAATAACTTCTGTTTGATAAATTTTATCTGCTTTGACCGTTTTTACAATTAGGTTGTTAAATATAGTTGCCTTGTTTTGTGATCGATTTAATCTGAAATTAAATTTATTAAAATATCTATCTATGTTGGATTCCCTTACCCAAGAATAGGTTGTCTTTATCCAAGATTTTTTTTGATGTTTCATTGTATGGAGTGCTTTAAAATTTAAGCCCTTATTACTCCACGGCGAGGTCGGAGTTGCAAGGCTTGCCGAATGCCAGGCTCGAAACTGGTCAAAGTTCGTAGCCCTTCCTGTGTTTTTGACATTTCATTCTTCATGAATTTATATTTTTGATTATGAAGAGTTTAACGATTACTTTTCTAACTCAAAGAATTGCTACCTTTAGGTTTAGCCTGCCCCGGTTTTCATCTGGGGTTCAACAAAGTAGATAATTTGAATTTTTTAAACAATAAATTAATATGAGTAAAAAAGTTATGCCAAAATCGTTTTTGCCCTATTCACTTATTATACTATGTGTTTTACTATTAAATTGCTGTTCTGCGCAGATTGAAAACAATAGTATTGTACAAATCAATCCTAATCATTTTGAAGGCGCTGATATTCAACGCATTCAATCTGCAATTGATGCTGCTAAGGGAACAACCAATAATATTGTCATCCCCTCAAGAAATGCCAACGGGACAAATATTTGGTTATTAGATAGTGCCATCTTATTACCAAGTAATATGACCGTAATACTTGATAACTGCACCCTGCAATTATCGGATAAATGCAGGGATAATATGTTCAGGAGTAATAATGTTGGTGTTGGAATTACCAATTCTGTGTGGAATAAGAACATTAGTATTATCGGAATCGGGGACGTTTATCTAAAAGGGGCAAATAACCCAAGGGCAACAGGAGATGCTCACAGGACTTTGGCATTAGACCCGGCAGAGGAAAAAAAAGTGGGAAACTGGAGGGTTAGTTATGCCAGTGATGCCGGGAAAGAAGGTATAAAGCAGAAAGGAGACTGGCGCAATATTATGATCCTAATGGCCTATGTTGATGGTTTCAAATTGAAGAATGTAAATATTGAAAATGCGCATGCATGGGCAGTAAGTTTTGAACGAACTATAAATGCAGAAATTTCCGACATCAGATTTAACTGTCCTGAAACTCAAATAGTAAACGGCAAAGAAGTGTTTGTTGCAAACAGAGATGGAATTGATCTTCGTCATGGATGTAAAAATTTCCGTATTGACAATGTTTCCGGAATTACAGGCGACGATTTTATTGCACTTTCAACCTTGGCGATATATTCCGAAAGTCCAGAAAGTGGAAGTATAAATTCAACGATGGTCTCCACCCGGACGTGGAGAGGGACAGAAGATGATACAGAACAAATTTTTATTACCAACATTGTCTGCAAAAGTTCTACACGAGCAATCGCTATCCGGGCAAACGATGTTGCCAGCATTAATAATGTGTATATAAACGGGGTAATGTTTAACGGAGGGCACAATGCCATGCTTGTGGGTGGAAAAGGATATGGTCATGATTCCCAACCGGGGAAAATAAATAATATCCATGCTATGAATATTACAGGCGATGGTCAATCTTTGATTCGAATTGAAGAAGCTATTTCTAACTGTAGCTTTATAAATGGTATATATAGAGGAGTTGGCGATGATATAATTATCTACAAAAAAATTAACAAATCTGAAACGTCCAATATTGTCTCAAAAAATTTGATAAAAATTCAAAAGTAGGAGGTGGAATCATCTCATTATAAGAAGGCGTTAATTAAAATGAATATCGGATTTTATATAAATTTTATAGGGTTACCCATTTAGATCGCATTTGATTTAATCATTGCATAGCTCACAGGTTCATGTAGTACACATCTTTCAATAATTTTATCTAAGATTGAAATCCTATGATTTCTCCGGTTAAACCTAAAAAAATATTCATC
>JAJRQT010000054.1 GCA_024280115.1 Bacteroidota bacterium
ACTGAGTTTTTCCAACCTGAATTCTTCGGGAAATAAACTGTTTGTGCCAGTGGGTTTGTATATTTGTGCCATCTAATATTCTTTGATGCTAAGATAACACATCTATCTGAATTTCAATAAGTTAATTTTAGATATCCCCTAATTATAATGTCATATTCTCCTCTGGCGCAAGCGTCTCGCTTGTGCCTTTTAACCACTAGCAAACTAACATACTCCATGCTTTTGGTAAAAGAAATTGTAAAGCGAACAATCCGTCTGGTCACAGTTTATCCTTACGTGTTTCTATCACGTAAAATCCTTGTGTATTTTTTATCTCCGGGTATTTTTTAATGTTTAATTTTCATACAACTTAACCTCCACCTCAACCCCGCTAAAAGCTGTATTACCGGATAATTTATCTAAAAACTGATCATCTGTTATATCATTGATCGAAACACCTGCGTGAGCCCCGGCAATATTTAATTTAATTCCGGAGATGTTGTGCCCATATCCATGGGGAATGCTGACAACTCCCGGCATTATGAGATCAGTTATCTCAGCCTGAAGCGCAACGGATCCTTTAGCAGATTTAACATTGACCAGGTCCCCGTCCTTGATTTTTCTTGAATTGGCGTCATCGGTGTGTATTAACAAAGTACATCTTTTCTTCCCTTTAACCAGCCGGTAACTGTTGTGCATCCATGAATTGTTACTCCTCATTTCTCTACGTCCAATTAAGACCAGCTGAGAATTTTCATCTTTCCCGAAGCTCAGCTTTTCTAACTGTTCAATTAAAAGGGTAGGTGCGAGGTGAACTTTTTTATCCGGAGTATATAAATATTCTGGCATTCTCGGTTTTAATGGCCCTAAGTCCATGCCATGTGGGTGGCGTTTTATTTTTTTTAAACTGAGTGAATACGGGCCCTTCTTTAATCCCACGTTCAGCATATATGATGGGGTTAAAAAGGGAAATAGAATCCGTTCGGCCAGCGATCTTTTTTGTTGCAGGCTTCTCGCTAAGTTTTTGAATATTTGCTAGTCGTATTGCATGCCTTTTTCGGGTTTAAACAAAGGGGAGGAATACTTGGCGACATTGCGAACGGCGAGATTATTAAAGAATAAATCGAAGTGTTCGATTTCTAAACCGGTTGCCGGAGGCAAGATCACATCTGCATACTTACTTGTCTCGTTCAGGTAGATGTCTATCGAGACCATAAATTCAAGTTCCGAAAGTGCCTTCTCCAATTGTTTCCCATTGGGAGTTGAAAGCACAGGATTTCCATTTGAACAGATAAATGCTTTTATCTGCCCGTCTCCCGGAGTCAGACATTCTTCTGCTAAGGCTGCAACCGGCAATTCGCCATTGGTTTCCGGAAGTTTACGCACCCTGCTTTGCCATCGATTGTATTTTTTGAAGGTTCCTTTTTTTGACATAAAACCAACAATATCAATTGCCGCTTTAGGAAACATCGCTCCGCCAGGTTTATCGAAATTTCCACTTAAAATATTGATAAGGTTGATAAGCCAATGGCAGAGCGCTCCATATTCTTGAGTAGAAACGCCCAATCTTCCATAGCAAACAGCTGCATCTGCTGCAATAAAATCGGCGGCTGTTTGTTCGATGATTTCCTTTTTTACCCCACATATTTCCTCTGCTATTTTCGGAGTGAATCGTTTAAATATATTTGAGATTGCATCTATTCCGATCATCCATTTGGGAAGCTGATTAATATCGATAAGTTGCTTTTCGAAAAATTCGTGAATAATCGCCGCCAAGAAAAAGACATCTTTCCCGGGCCTAATATAAACATGCTGGTCTGCCGCTTGTGCCGTTTTGGTTTTTCTCGGATCGATGACAACCATTTTCCCTCCTCTCGATTGCAGAGCTTTTATGCGATTGGGCATTCCTGCAGCTGACATTAAACTGCCATTAGAAATCATGGGATTTGCACCCAAAACTAGAAAATAATCAGTGCTATCAATATCTGGGATCGGAATGGTAAAAATATGTCCGAACATCCATTGAGCTGCGAGTTGCTGCGGCAGTTGATCTACCGATGAAGCTGAATATTTATTTTTTGTTTTAAGTGCTCTTAAAAAAGAAGATGAAAACAGCATGCTTCCGATATTATGAGCTGCTGGATTTCCCTGATACACTGCTACGGCGTCATTACCGTATTTTTTCTGAATTTTTTTAATCCCCTCAACTGCCATATCATAGGCCTCTGTCCACGATATTTCAATCCACTTACCATTTACTTTTTTGATAGGTCGTTTCAAACGGTCAGGGTCATTATAAATATCTTGCAATGCCATGGACTTTGGACAAATATAACCCTTGCTAAACGGATCATTTTTATCACCTTTAATAGATTGAATTTCCTGATCGATTACTTTAATTTCCAGGCCACACATGGCTTCACATAGATTGCAGGTCCGGAAATGTGTTTTTACTAATGGCATACGTAGTTAGTTTCTTTTTGAAAGATACTTAAAACTATTCGTTGGCAGAATTATTAACGCTGAATTTACAGTTGAATCGATATATGAAGAAATAGAGTTTTTATATCTTCAAATTTCATGTGCATTAATCGCCGATTGATATTTGATTTGTGATCAGTTGGATTATTTTGATCTAAAGATTTGATAATTGAAACGGCGATTTTACTATGCAGCAAAAAACTTTTTATATAAACAGTAAAACCACCATTGTCTTTTCAGCATTGGATAAGCAAAGTAAGCTGATCGTTTATTGTAAGCATCTCTCTCACACGATCGCTGGGTGGGCGCCTTGCATTAATCTATTATTTTGTATCAAGAACAAAAGAGGCCCGAGCTTGCCTTGCCTGAAGACAAGTGAGATGCACGGACCAGGTTATGTTTTCTATCGGTTTGCGAAATCAGCCCTCGATAAATCTAAAGTTCTTTAATCCTGATGTTACGGAATTTTACTAAATCTCCATGGCCGAGGAATCCTATATGGCCTTTTTTATTTTTTAGCCCCGGATGCTTTTTATCATGCATCGTATCCAGTTTTCTCGCATCTTTAAGGTTAGCATCAACGATTACCTCACCATTTAAAATTACTTTTATGTCAAAACCATCGTAAATCACCTCTTGTGAGTTCCATTCACCAACGGGTTTTAAAAAGCCTCTTTTTGCAGCTATTACCCCATATACCGACCCGTGATATTGCCGGTCATCCAGGTCTTTATATTTATCTGCGGTATTATCTATTATTTGTAATTCAATGGCATCATATGCCGCATCCCCTTTTAAAGGGGCCCGGATACCCAGCCCGTTGTTAGCGCCAGGCGTTAGTTGAAATTCAAACCGGAAGTTGAAATTAGCATATTCCTTTTCTGTAAATAGATTGCCTTTACCTCCTTTGTCGGGATAAATTACAATCATACCATTTTCAACTACATAATCTGTTTTATTACCTACCCATCCATTGAGATTTTCGCCATTAAAAAGGAGCTCAAATCCATCTGTTTTTTCTATGTTGGTAAGAATGTTTTGGCTGAAGGAATTAAATGAACAAATGATAATTGTTGAGAATATTATTGTCTTTTTCATAATTTTAAAGATTTAAATTGGGCTTGAAGTTGTTGCGAATATCATAAAAAAAAGTGTAAGCAGAAGCAGATTACGAATAATATTTCGAATTTGGATTGTAATAGGAAATGTAAGGCAATTGAGCTGATGATTGAGCTTTATTCAATTTCAAAATTATATGCTAAAGTTCTGGTAGGTGTAAAGATCTTGAGCACGTATCGCCCGTCTGCAAAATCTGAATTAAGTGTGAAATGAAACTCTTGTGCTCCTTTTCTGATCATGGTCGTGGAAACAACTTTTCCGTTTTCATCCATGAAAATGACAGGATATTCGTCCGATGAGACCGTCGGAAGGCTGATGAATAATTCTCCAATTTCTGTATTTTGATGAACATTAATTCCGGCATTTGCCAAAATTTTCTTGAATTCTTTATCGGTATAATCAGCCTGGATTACAACATCATCAAAATGGATTGTGCTATTTACTTTTCCCAGGTTAAAAGCAAAAAATGAAAAAGGTTCATCGATTTCACTTTTAAAGGTAAACGGGCCATAGTTGATTTCATCGGGACGAAGAAGAAGCCTTTCTTCAAAGAAAGTTTCAATTCCATTGCTTACGGAGATGGAAATCAGGCATGCTTTTGTTACGCTTGCATTAAAAGAGATGGAGTAAACCGTATTTTTTGAAACTGTAAAAAAGCTGAATAACTGAACATCGCCTATCGACTGCTCATGGTTTTCTGTAAATACCACCGCACTTTGATTCCCTGCTATTGCATTGACAGAATCGATGCTGAAAAGGCCTGATGCTCCGTTGTATTTCCCCAATGTCCAATTGCTCGTGAGATTTTCAAAGTCATAGTTTGAAATCAGATTTGTTTCATCTGAATTAGAAAAAATACCTTTTTCATCGTTTGAAGATGTATTTGTATCTGGGTTATTCTTGTCAGAAGCAAATATCTGAAATGAAATTGTGACGCAAATTGTCAAAAATATGATTGCTAATTTAAAATTCATCTGCTCTCAGGCTATGATTATAAAAATGTATAACCAAAGAGCGTGCCGAAAATTGTGAATCTATTTAATTGCGATTGGATTTCCGGGTGATCCTGTTGCTCCCTTGAAAGGAACGGGTATAAATACGAAGGCAAATTCGTAAACTTTCTCTGCTGCCAACACCTCCAGGTTCATATGCTCTATATGATAGATTCCATTTTTTGCAAGGTCTTGCAAATGCACAGGAAAAAACAAGCCATCTTCTTCAAAAGGGTGGGTCTCAATTGCATAATTGTCAGAACCGATCAATACAACGCCCTGATCGGCAAGCCATTGAGCTGAGCCAAGTCCTATGCCTGGTTCACCATCCATGTAAGCTTCATTATCTGTCATCCATAATTTACCGTGCCCCGTGCGAATTAAAACGACATCCCCGGAATGGATTTTCAGCTTGTGCATTTTCAGGAAGCCTTGAATTTCCTCAGTTGAAATGGCATATCCCGCTGGTAAAATAACTTTATTAAGAAATCCAGCCATATCCAGCAAAATTCCTCTTGTATAAATAGGACCCACATTTTCTACACCCAATTTATCGATACCGTATTGAGAGACAATGTCCGTCCGCTTAAAGCCATTATAAAACCGGTCCTCTCCATTGATTCAAGCTCCAAAGTGACCCAATCCATCAAATTGTGTTCCTACTTGGCCGAGCTCTCCAACGATCATTTCACTCATGCCAATGGCCTTATTTCTTCCAAATGGGCCGTCGGACGGATTGCCTTCAATCACCATCTTGTAGGTGCGACCTCCTTTAGGCATATCCTTTTCGTATGGTCTTCCAAGTTGAAATATTTTGCCTTCCTTAATTAATTTATTCGCTTCCAGTACCTTTTCAGGAGTCAAAAGGTTGGCAGCGCCAAGCGTATCACCCACACCATACCTGGATGGCCACCAGGGTTTGTTGGAATTCTGTGCGTTTGTAATGAAAAAGGTAAAAATAAAAACGCTGATTGCACTTGTAGTCAGGATATATTTTGTCATAGTGAATAATGGTTTAAATTGAAATTACTTTCAAATTAAATTTGATTCAATGCCTTTTTAATTGCCATCTCAGCCAATTCAGCTATTTCTTCAGGAGTGTGGTTGCCTCTTTCGATAGGATCCAAAACAGTATAGGTCAGTTTTTCTCCCACACCCATTGGAAAACCTGTTTTTTGCAGAAGATAATTACCATCTACTGCGAATGGAATTATCGCTGCTGAGGGTGATGTTTTTAATAATGTTCCCAATCCTCCTGCTTTGAATTTTCTGACCTTTCCGTCTTTACTTCGTGTTCCCTCTGGGAATATGCAAGCTGAATAATTATTGGCCTCTATCTGCCTTCCCAATTTGATGATCTCCTTAATGGCCTGGGGACGATTTTTTCTATCTATTAATGCAGAACCACCCTTGCGAAGATTATATGAAATGCTGGGAATGCCTTTAGCTAATTCAATTTTAGAAATAAATTTTGGGAAATGTTTCCGAAACCCCCAAATGATTGGAGGAATATCAAATTGACTTTGATGATTTGAAACGATGATCAGAGGGCAGTTTTCGGGAAGTTTTCCAAAACCAACGAAATTTGCTCGTGAACCAAGAATGAGATGACTTTTGATTATCAGAAAGTTCATGATATCCACAGCTTGCTTTTGTGCGAGATAGCCGAAAACGTTCCAGCAAATTACTTGAATAATATGGAAGATACCTAGAATCGCTCCGAAGGCGAGATAAAAAATTGGAGTTAAGATATAGGCTAATATTTTTTTCATAATTCCTGCAATATTGAATAAATAATCTGAAAAGTAAATTTATTAATTTGCTTAAAAAAATCACAAAAATCACACGATGATGAATAGTTCATTTATTCATTAAAAAAATTCAAATTTTTTATTACCATTGATGTTTTTATTGGATAAATAGATAATTGTTGCATCAGAGATTTATTAGTTATTATAATTTTTTCAAATCATGGATAGAAGGGACTGGAGAAAATACACATTAATTATATTGTTTATCGGATTTTTATCATGCTCAAATGATGAACCGGAAAAACCCATTGATAATACTTTACCTGATAGTATTGTGTTCAATGAAATTCATTCAACAGGAAATCCTGACTGGATCGAATTGTATAATTTTGGTGAGAAAACAGTGGATTTGGAGGGATTTATGGTTTATGATGATGAGGTAAACAAATACACCCTACCCGCGGGTTATAGTATCAATCCCGGCGATTTCCTGATTCTTATCTGTGATGACCAGGGGGTTGGTTTGAACGTGCCTTTTAAACTGACATCCCTGGGTGAGGACATCACATTGCAGAGACCTGATGGAAAAATGATTGATCATGTGGTTTTTCCAGCCATGGACAACGGCCAGACTTATTCAAGATTTCCTGATGGAACCGGCATGTGGCAGGTCACAGGATTTGCCACTGAAAATAAAACAAATGGCGATGGGCCTATTTCATTTTTTAAAGCATACACTTATACGCCTGAAATTCCAATGGTTAGTGACGATATAGACTTTTCACTGGAAATTTCAGATGGGACAAATGTTTCAAAAATTCAGTTGCTCTATGCCATTGATGATGCTGCATACCAGGCGTTGGATATGACTTCTACAGACGCTGTTAATTTTACAACTACAACTCCGGGCCTTACCACTGATGGGGAATTGTTTTATTATTTCAAGCTAATAGATAACAATGGGAGCGAGGTGCTGCTCCCCAATGATGCGATGGAAGATCCGTATGATATCACCATTACTTCCGGGGATGTACCAAACCTGGTTATTAATGAAATAATGGCCAGCAATAAAACTACAATGGTTGATCCTGATGGAGCAGCAGATGAATTTGATGATTGGATTGAAATTTATAATGCAGGGACCACTCCTGTGGATATGGGTAGATTCTATTTCAGTGATTCTGAAAATCCATTCGATGACAGAATCCCCAGGGATGCGCCTGAAAAAACCACCATTCAACCAGGAGGGTATTTATTATTCTGGGCGGATAGCGATACCGAACAAGGGCCAAATCATCTTAAATTTAAACTGAGCGCTGACGGAGAAATATTGAGTTTGTATTATAAGGATGGGAGATTGATAGATGAGCATGCATTTGGAATTCAATCTGCAGATATATCAGAAGGACGAAGTCCTGACGGAGGGGATAACTGGATAAAATACAATACACCAACGCCCGGTGTAGCAAATCAATGAAATTGAAAAACCAAGTATTAGAAATTCAAACTCTGGCCATTAAAGACTTTGGTCTTTCCGGAGATACGGGCCTGGAAATTTCAAATATGAATAAATTGAAAGCATGGCTTGCTCAGGAAATTCAATTACTTATCGGCCACGATTTCCACGGTTTTTTAAACATGCTATATCGAATTGATGTCAATGAACAAAAAGCCAAAGAAGCATTTACAGGTGATGATCCATCCATGAGGTTAGCTGAGTTGGTCATTGAACGGGAGTTACAAAAAGTAGAAACAAGAAAAAGGTATAAATAAACCTTGTACATTTTATTATTTCTTAACTTTGAAATGGCCACTTCGTTTCAACCATTTTTTTAGTTATGATACACTTTTTCAGATTTTTTATATTCGGTATTTCACTTCTCTTATCAATTACAGTTTACGGTCAGAAGTTATTGGATGTATTTGATATAGATCAAGCTCCAATAATAAATGGAATAATAGATCCATTAGAATGGCAGCAAGCTGATTCAGTATCGGAATTCTTCCAGATTGAACCTCAAAAAGGAGCGCCTTCCACTAGGAAAACAGTTGTTTACTCTGCTCAACATGGTAAGAACCTGTATTTCGCATTTAAATGCTATGTAAAGGATGAAAGTGAAATAAGCGCCCGAATTCAACGCAGGGATCAGCTCGATGATTCTGATGATATCATCGGCGTTTTGTTAGATACCTATAATGACCGAAGAACCTCTCTTTTATTTATTGTAAATCCCTTAGGGACACTCGCTGATGCTAAAGTGACAGATGATGGAAAAAACATGGGTTTTAACTGGGATATGGAGTGGGAAGCAAAAGCGATCAGGACTCCATACGGTTGGTCGGTCGAATTGGTTTTGCCTTATTCTTCCATGCAATTTGCTCCAAAAACAAAAGTTTGGGGAGTCAATTTTTCTAGAGTGATCAGGGCAAATCAGGAAACTTCATGGTGGTCAGAGGTGACAGAAAATTTTAGAGTTTCTCAGGGAGGGACACTGCAGGGTGTGAATCCAAAAGGAAGGAAAAAGAGTGGTTTGAGTCTTTTTCCATACGGAACATTGCGATATGCGGATAGTGACATAACCGGTGAACACAATAAAGTAAAAGCTGATGGTGGAGTGGATTTGAAGTATAATATTGGTTCTAATCTTATTGCCAACCTCACTTACAACCCTGATTTTGCCACTGTGGAAGGAGATAAAGAGCAAATTAACCTCACACCCTGGGAGCTCAGATTTCCGGATAAACGATTGTTTTTTCAGGATGGTAATGAAATGTTTTCTACAAGGATCAACACATTTTATTCCAGGCGGATTGGAGACATGCGATACGGTGGTAAATTTATTGGAAAAGCAGGAAAATACCAGTTCAATGGTTTATTTGCTAAGACAAAAGAAATCCGAGATGAAAATAATTCTGAGCCAGGCGCCTGGCATAATGCTTTGCGTATCCGACGTGATATTTTGAATTCGTCCAGCATCGGTCTTACCTATGCGGATAAAATCTGGGATGGAAAATATGTAAGATCTTTGAGTCTTGATTATATTTTGAACCTCGGTAAAACATGGAAAATTACCGGTCAGTTAGTAGGGAGCGCTCCCGGTGATTTTGCATCGCACTCTGCCTGGTTTGTACGTGTCGCAAAAGAAAATAATATTTATCATTATCATATCCGCTATTCAAGTTTTGGTAAGAATTTTAGAGACAACGTAAATGAAACCGGATTTATACGGGATGATGACCGCCATGAATTTGACAGTGACATCAACTATAAATGGTGGATTGACAAAGGATTAAAATATATTGAAGTTTTTGGAAAGAATAATATGTTCTGGAGCCAGGATGGCGTCTTGAGAAGTTGGTATTTTACATATGGTGGGAGAGCATATACTAAAAGTAAATTTAGCCTCGATTTAAAATATAACAACGAGTATAAACTGCTGGACAAAGATTACTACAATAATTTTGTGAAGGCAAGCTTAGGATACAATACTGATGAATCTGCCTTTATAGAGGCCTCATATTCCACAGGAAGAAATTTTGATCGTGATTTTCAGTTAATTCAGGCGAGGGCCAAAGCATTGATTTTTAAAAAACTTAACATAGACTATGAACTCAACATTATTAAATATACTCCGAATGAAAATAACGAGAGTACGACCATAAACGTGATTGGTGCTGATTACTTTTTTAATAAAGATTTATGGATCCGGGTATTTACTCAAAACAACAGCAGCATCAATAAATATTATTTTTATGGTGTTTTTGGATGGCGATTCAAACCACCTTTTGGGGCAGTTTACCTAATTGTAAGCACAGATCAGTATGACGAGTATGATAATCTGCCAACACAGGTCAATGAGATCCATTCTAATATTATATTTCTAAAAGCAACTTATCCGTTAGTGGTTTTTTAGAATAAATATGAATAACTTCAATAAGCCCATTTACAGTGATCTGCTATTTGATAAATGACAGTATTGAGTTATCTTCGGTAATATTTTCCATTTCAGGTAAATTTACAATTGGTTAAAATCTATTTTATAGCACAAACTTTAACGTAGAAATAAACAAATCTATAATTCAGAAAATTACAGTAAAATGAAAGAAACAATAAAATTCAAACTTAATGGCATAGAAAAAAATCTGGTTCTGGAGGAGGAGAGGTCACTATTGTGGGTCATCAGAACAGATTTTGAAATGACAGGGACAAAGTACGGATGTGGAATGGGACATTGCGGGGCATGCACAGTGTTAATAGATAAAAAACCAGAAAGAGCATGCATGATTACTGCCGATTTAGTAAATGGAAAAGAGGTTGTTACCATTGAAGGGCTTAGGAAAAATGGAGAATTGAATCCAGTTCAAAAAGCATTTGTCGATCATGAATCGCTGCAGTGTGGATTTTGTACCCCGGGGATGATAATGAATGCAACCGGTTTATTATATGAAAATCCGGAACCTACCCGGGGAGAGATCATTGAGGTGATGGAGGAAAACCTTTGCCGGTGCGGTTCATATGGCAGAATCATTGACGCTATACAATCAGCTTCTAAAGCTGTGAAAGGAGGAGTAAAATTATGAAAACTACAGCAATGACAATGTTTGATTTAAAAAGAATACCATCAGGGTTGAGCCGTCGCAACTTTCTGAAACGTTTGGGCGGTGGGGTAACCATTGCTATTACCGTTGGTGGATATGCCACAATCCAGGGTTGTACAACATCGGATGCAAGCGATAAGGAAAACTTTAATGCTTATCTGAGAATTAAAGAAGATGGGAGAGTGGATTGCCTGGTAGGTAAAATTGAGATGGGACAAAGTGTTTATACATCATTGAAACAGTTGCTTGCTGAAGAACTTGATGTAGCCCTGGAAAGTGTGGATATCATCTTAGGCGACACGAAATTATGTCCATTCGATGCAGGAACCTGGGGTTCGTTGAGCATAAGATCCTTTGGTCCGGACCTGAGAGCAGGTGGTGCTGAGGGAAGGGCAGTTTTACTCGAACTGGCGTCTGAAGCGCTTAAAGTTTCTAAAGATAATTTGGTAGTATCTGATGGAATTATTTCGGTTAAAAATGATAAAAGCAAAAAGATATCTTATGCTGAATTAGCGAAAGGAAAGCAAATTGTGAAAACAATTTCCAAAACACCTCCATTAAAAAAGGCATCTGAATTTAAAGTATTAGGCAAATCCGTCAAGCGACATGATGCCACATGGAAAGTTACCGGCGAAGCTAAATTTTCAGCGGACATCCAATTACCGGGAATGTTATATGCCAGTATAGTTCGTCCGCCCGACCACAAGGCTAAAATGGTGAGTGTTGATACTTCAGCGGCGGAGAATATTCCAGGAGTTTTAGTTGTTAATGAAGGTGGATTGGTCGCTGCTTTGCATAAAGACCCGGAGATTGCCGGTAATGCAAAATATGAAATAAAGGTAAAATGGGATTACCCGAAAAGTGAAGTAAATGAAGAAACCGTTTTTGATCATCTTCAAAAAACCGGAACGAAGGAAAAGGTAGTTGAGGAAAATGGAAAAGCATCATCAAATCCGAAAGAAGATCAGATTGTTGTCGAAGAACGGTATTTAGATGGTTATAAAGCGCATGCCCCGATAGAACCACATACTGCCACAGCCATGATGGAAGGAGATGAACTCGTGATGTGGGCATCGTCCCAGACACCTTTCGGTAGCAAAAGAGATATTGCGAAGGAATTGGGTATGCCTGAAGAAAAAGTGCATTTGAAAGAAATATTTATAGGTGGTGGATTTGGAGGAAAAATTTATAATCCACAGGCTATTGAAGCCGCCAAACTGGCTAAGATAACCGGTAAACCCATTCAGTTGGCCTATACGAGGAGAGAAGAGTTTTTTTATGACTATTATAGACCTGCGGCAGTTGTAAAAACAAAGTCAATCGTAAAAAATTCCGGAGAAATCCAGTCATGGAATTATGACGTTTATTATGCAGGAGCAAGAGGGGCACATTTTTTTTATGAGTCACCAAACAAGCTTGTCAGGTCATTGGGAGATGCTGATGATGGCGAAAAGGGGCATTTTTTCAAGACAGGTGCGTGGAGAGCCCCGGCCAACAATACCAATACCTTTGCCAGGGAATCTCATATAGAAACAATGGCAAGCCAGCTAGGGATGGATCCATTAGAGTTTAGATTGAAAAATCTGAAAAATGATCAAATGATCCGAACATTAAAATTGGCCGCAGACAAATTTGGCTGGGAGCCGATTAAAGGGCCAAGTGGCAAAGGCTGGGGAATCGCTTGCGGTTTTGACGCCGGAACCTGGGTGGCATTAATCGTTGAAGTGGGTGTTGACAAAAGTACGGGTCATGTACAGGTAAAAAGATGTGTCTGCGCCCAGGATATGGGATTAGTGGTCAATCCTCATGGAGCTTCTATTCAAACGGAAGGAGGCATTACGATGGGATTGGGTTATGCATTGTCTGAAGATCTGGAATTTGAAGGAGGAAAAATCAACTCCCGAAACTTTGACACCTACCATATCACCACATTTTCCATGACGCCAAAGATTGAGACTTATTTTATCGATGATCCTGAAGCGGCGCCACAGGGTGGTGGTGAACCTGCAATTATTTGTACAGGTGGAGCTGTTGCAAATGCCATCTATGATGCATGCGGAGCCAGAATGATCAGGATGCCAATGATCCCGGAAAGGGTGTTGGCAGCATTGGCCAAGGTCTGAGTGTCGGTCTAAAAGTATGTTTTTGGGAAATTAAATTAATTTTGTTTTAAAAATCTTCACCCATATTAGCCGCTCGGTTTACGGTTTGGCTAATATGGGTTTTATTTTTTTAAAATAGTTCTACCTTACTAAGTTGGGCAGTCATTTGATTTTCATCTTCTTTTTACCCTTGATCCCAAAAGGGAAGAAGACGAAAATCAACCTGGCTCCCCTGCCTTGTCGTTAGGCAGGCTTTAGGGTTTGGGGTAAAACAGGTTGATTTCGCCATCTTTGTAAAGTAGTAATAGGGTAAAAAGTTTAATATCTATGAACGGTTATTAGTTCATATTCGGACATTATATAGATTTTCTACCACCGGGCAAATCTCTAATTTATTACCTTTCAGCTTCATAAGTTTACTGGCACGATTATTTAGTCATTCTCTTCAAACATAATACGATTAAAATGAAAGTTGACCTTAAAGCAAACGAATTGGTAGTTAAAGCCGGAGACTCTAAATTTCTTAATGGAAAAGATGTAAATGGGAAACTAATTGCCACCAACCAGAGATTATATTTTGTAGCCAAAGATGCTGATGACAATAGCTATAATCAGGAAATTCAACCTACTGAGATTAAGGAGGTACTACCTTTCAATACCTTTGCTATTGTTCCAAATGGCTTGAATGTTATAACAAAATCCGGAGAGGAATTGAAGTTTAAAGTGAAAAATCGTAAGTCCTGGGAACTGGAGATCAATAAAATGTATTGAAAAATATCAGTAAACTATCTGCTCGCCACTTTTAGATATTCTTTTGATTGTTCCGATACAAGTTCGAAAATATAAGTGCCCTTTTGACGCTGTTTTTTCAATTGGAGTTCAGTATCAACATTCCCATAATCGTCAGTATGAAAATAATTCTGCTCTACAAGTTTGCTCTGTAAGTCGATAATATTTAATGTTAAGAGTTCATTTTTAGCCTTTCCACTGACTTTAAAACTTGCTGTTTGATTTTGAATAGGGTTGGGGCTGATTGAGAAGCTCGTTGTTTTATTATTATAAATGATAGAAATCATTGAAAAGCTCGGAGGCTTTGGACCAGGTAAGAAGAACAACTTTATTGGATTCATTGCCTTTGAAGTATAAAAATTAAACGGGAAGAGTACCGTTAGAATTTGCGCCTCCAGCACTAATTATATCACCAAAATCGATACCTTTATATTCTTCAACACCAATTGTGATTCTAACATTTCCCTGGTTAGTGGCTTGCAAGGCATTTGAGTTGTTTGTATCCTCTATAATCAGTAATGATCCTGTTGTCATTATTATTTCAGACCCGCTTTTTCCATTTCCATCGAACAAAAGTTGCCCAGTGCCTTTTATCGTTAATGTTACATCATTACCTGGATTTGATGCTAAATCCCATACATCATCTGCTGGAATTGTTGTTATAACGCCATCTTCAATGTCAATTGTACAAGGCGAACAACTGCCTAATCAAGCAATAATATCAGAATGTATAACTGTTTGTGTCCCGGAAAGAGAACACTGGCCATATAATAATTCTGTTGGAATAATCGATAGGCTCATGAATATAAAAAAAATGAAATACTTGTTCATCCAAGTGATTTGCTGGAACTTAAAAAATAATTATGATTCTTAGATTAATATTTGAAATTCATAATTAGTTACAAAGATAGTTCTTTATTTTTAGTTATTCATTTTATGCATACCTAATCACTATTAATATGCCGGTACTTAAATTCAAAAATATCCCATACGAAATTGTCCGCGATGGACTAAAGCGAAAAATTATTCATGAAAAGGAATTGATGACCGTTTTGCTGGATTTTACAGATGGCCCGTGGAAAGAAAAGGAACCACCTCATTCCCATCCGCACGAACAAACATCTTATATCGCTAAGGGTGAAATCATTTTTTATTGCGAAGGTGAACCTGATGAACATCTCAGAGAAGGAGATATGTTTGTAGTGCCTTCTGGGAAAATGCACACTATTAAACTCTTGACGAAAGAGGCCAGGCTAGTAGATAGTTTCACGCCTTTGCGGAAAGACTTTTTGTAATTATCGTGTTAATGTTAATCTTCTGATTTATCATGAAAATCCATAGGTTATTTTTCATTGTCATATCTTTTTTTATTTGTAATGCCTGTTCAACTAAACAGGAAGAAAGTAACAATCCCCCAAACATAGTATTCATCCTCGCAGATGATTTAGGCTGGGCAGATCTGCCTGTTTATGGAAATAAATTCAATGAAGCTCCAAACATCACCAAATTAGCCGAAGAGGGCATGAGGTTTGACAATGCCTATGCTGCTTGCCCGGTTTGTTCTCCGACAAGGGCAAGCATCCAATCCGGGCAATATCCGGCAAGAGTAGGAGTTACAGATTTCATTACAGGTCATTGGAGGCCATTCGAGGAGGTGATCGTTCCAAAAAACCGGACACAATATTTGCCTCTGGAAAACATTACTTTTGCTGAAAAACTAAAGGAAGCCGGGTATGCTACCGGTTATTATGGGAAGTGGCATCTTGGTTGGGGAGATTACATTCCAACCAACCAGGGTTATGACGAACAAGTGGTTTATAATGGCGGTGGATTTTTTGGTTATGGACAAAAAATGGACCCTCCAACAGAATTCCCGGATGATAAAGTTCTGTCAGAAGCGTTGACAGATTTAAGTCTTTCATTCATTGAGCGAAATAAAGACAAACCCTTTTTATTGTTTTTAGCACATTATGATGTGCATGTACAACTCGATGCACAGCAAGAGCTGATTGATGAATACCTCGCTAAAGAAAAAATTGAAGGATATCCATCAAATGCAGTCTATGCCGCCATGATTGAAAATGTGGATATCAGCGTCGGAAGGGTAGAAGCCAAACTTGAAGAGCTGGGATTGGCTGAAAATACAATGGTAATTTTCTTTTCGGACAATGGTGGCCTTGTGAGTAGGTTTGATAAAATTCCATTGCTTGCGAACTCAAAACTTCAAGTTTACGAAGGTGATACCCTGCAATATATCGCCACCTCGAATGCACCTTTACGCGCCGAAAAGGGGACAGTCTATGAGGGAGGAATTCGCGAACCTTTTATTGTGAAGTGGCCAGGAAATGTAGCGAAAGGCAGTTTAAACCATTCTGTTGTGACAAGTGTGGATTTTTATCCCACTTTTCTGGAATTGGCGAGCGTAGCTCCGGATCACAATCAAATACTGGATGGGGAAAGTTTAGTGAACATTTTATTAAATTCTAAAGAAAATTATGATCGACCAATTTTTTGGCACTATCCTGTCTATCATCATGATGAGCCTGCAAGCGTTGTTCGGAAAGGAGACTTTAAACTTATTGAGAATTTAGTTAATGGGTCGTTAGAATTATATAATGTTTCAGATGACATTGGAGAAACTCATAACCTTACGGAATCCATGCCCAATAAAACAACAGAACTCCATGAATTATTAAAAGCATGGCAGCAAGAAGTAAAGGCTGAATTCCCGGTTCCAAACCCCAATTTCGATCCCAAAAGAAGATACGAATGGGGTCGCCATCCGGATAGGAGATAATAAAAATAGGTTTTTGGAAGATGAATCCGAGTCCGCCTTGCAGCTATTGATATATTTTGAATATTTTTATATACTTGTAAGTCTAATTTGAAGGTGAGTATTTGAAGAGCCAATAATTATTAACCTAACTGATCCAATTGTATGCTAAAAAGCCTCTCTCATAAAAGCAATAAAAACGATTGCGGAAGTAGCTATTAATAATATTTCATGGTTTAAATATTCATGATCAACAATTTATTGATGTTTTAAATTTATGTCATTTCGTAAGATTCTACACAGCATCCCTGATATTTATCACTCCTTTCTACCGGAAATATTTCATCAGGATATCCCACCGGAACCATTTTCCAATTGTTCAAATTGTCCTATGATTGCCGAAAAAATGGATGCTCCAGATTCAGATTTGGCCAAACCGTTTTCTCCTCATACTAAATGCTGCACTTTTACTCCCAGAATTCCCAATTACATGGTGGGAGGGATTCTTTCAGATATAGATCCATCTTTAATTGAAGGAAAAGAAAGAATACTTGAAAGGATAAAATTAAAAAAGGGTGTGATTCCTAACGGGATTTACCCAACTAAAAGATACCATGATTACTATGAGGCGAATGCGCAAAATGAATTTGGCAGAAGTAAAAAACTTCGTTGCCCGTTTTTTGTAGATGATAAATTTAATTGTACCATTTGGAAATACCGGGAAGCAATTTGTTCATTCTGGTTTTGCAAACATCTCGCTTCAGACATTGGGGCTGAATTTTGGAAAAGCGTAACTGATTATTTAAAAAATATCCAGGGATCATTTATTGCTATTTCAGCAAATGAATGTGGGCTTCAACTTGTGGATCTATATGGCAAAAACACATCGTACGAATTAGATGGCGAAAATAACTCTTTTAATAATATAGAACAGTATTCTAAAACATGGGGAAAATGGGAAGGCAGAGAAGATCAATATTATATTCGATGTTTTGAAATAGTTAAAAACCTTTCCTTAGACCTAACAAGCAGCTTCATCTCAGATGCAAAAAGTTTGGAAAAGGAAGTTGAAATTAAACAAAATGAACTTGTATTTCTTCCGGAATTCTTAATCGCTGATAAAAATGCAATAAGAGCCATCAACCGAAATTCATATCAAATTGATATTTCCAGTTTTATTCGACCGACCAATAAAACCATCGCCTGGTCCTTTCAGCTTCCAAAGTACGTGGTTGATTATTTTGATGGGAATACTTCGACAAAAGAAATTATACGAAAATTATTCGATAAGTTTAGTACAACACTTGAGCCTGAAATTATAATTTCACTTTTCAGACACGGGATTTTAAAAAATGCAAAGTCATTAAAATAAATTATTTTACGTAACCTAAATACATATAAACCAATGAAACAAAAAGTATTAATCCACATTAGCATGGCCGCCATTGTAATAGCTTTCAGCTGCTTTATGGTGAGGGAAAAAGAAGAACAGGCAAATGCAGCCAAAAACTATGTAAATTTTCAACAAGAAGAGTGTTTTTCTAAATTCCTTTCCGCTCTAAAGAGTATGGACGCACTGGTATATATCCCTGAAAAAAATATCTCCTTTGCCAGAAAGTATGATTTAGGCATTTACGATTCGGATAAATCTACAGAAATAAATACGAAATTAATAAAATCCGATGATACGTACGTAATGGTAATCCCAGGCGAAAAATCATCTGAATGTAGTAGGCCGATATTATTGAATTTTGAAGAACTCAAAATGACAGTATTTGTTAAAAAAGGCAATGTCAGAAAATTAGAAGATCAATTGAAAATAAAAGTAGAGGATAATTTTACAATAAAATTAGGAGATGCTTCTTCAGAATTGATAAAATTGGATGGCAAAAACGGAGAAGAACTTCAGATAAAAATAGATAATCGCAGTTGGACGAATTGTGTTCCCGTTCGACTAAAATGAAATTATAAACATTTACCAACGCTGATTTGATCGTTTCAAAGAAGCATTCAATCACCCACCTGCCACGAGTTTAATCTTTCCTTTTGGAAAGACCCAACGTTGTGGTAATAATCGTATGGTGAGCATTATTCGTGTGTCTATTTTGAAAACATCCATGCAAATATCCTGAAGCGACCCAAGTTGTAATCATTAAATAATTGGCCTACGTCCTTTTTGGGATATCAATAATTTTCCAACGAATTATTTTTAAATTGCAGTAAAAACCGCGTTATGAAAAATTGGTTGATTTTATTTTATCTATTCATATCCCTTCATTTATACAGTCAATCACTATTCGTTGAAGCTGAAAGTTTTAATGACAAAGGTGGATGGCTGGTCGATCCGCAGTTTGTGGAGCAGATGGGTTCTCCATATCTATTGGCGCATGGCATGGGGGAGCCTGTTACCAATGCCAAATCTAATTTAAAGCTCCGGGAAAAAGGCAACTATCATGTGTGGGCCCGAACCAAAAACTGGGCGCCGGGTAAATGGGAGGCGCCAGGCATATTTCAAATACTGGTGAATGGAGTGAAATTGGGGAATGAACTTGGTTTAAATCCGGAATGGAACTGGGAGTACGCGGGTAAAATTAATGTTGATTCAAAGGAATTAACAATTGAGCTTCAGGACCTCACAGGTTTTGAGGGCCGCTGTGATGCCTTATTTTTTAATATTGAAAATATTCCGCCACCATCAGAATTGAAAGCGCTGGCCACTTTCCGGAAGGAACAACTGAGAGAAAGCGCAACACCGGAATATGAAAAGTCATATGACTTGGTGGTGGTTGGCGGAGGTCTTGCTGGCTGTGCGGCATCGATTGCGGCTGCTGAACAGGGATTAAAAGTTGCACTAATCCATGACCGGCCATTGTTGGGAGGAAATGCCAGCAGTGAGATTCGAGTGCATACTCTGGGAATTTACGGACATTTTGAGCGGATTCTGAAAATGATCGACACCGAACACTATCCAAATGGATCTCCTGATGCATTAAAAGATCAGGAAAAGCGCCAGCTGAATATGGAGAAGATGGAAAATATAGACCTTTATCTCAATTGGAGGGCGTATGGAACAAATACTAAAGAAAATACAATTATTTCTGTCGATGCCAGGGAAACATCAACAGGGGCGCAATTGAGATTTAAGGCGCCTTATTTTGTGGATTGTACCGGTGATGGCTGGATTGGCTATTGGGCCGGGGCAGAATATATGTACGGTCGGGAATCCGTCAACAAATTTGGTGAAGCCTGGCAGAAACATGGAGAATTATGGAGTCCTGAAGAGCCTGATAATTTTGTGATGGGAGCTTCTATCCTATGGAGATCTTTTGAAAGCGATGAAGATTATAACTTTCCAAAAGTCCCCTGGGCCATGGATATCGTGAATGAATATGCCGCTAAAAATGGTGAATGGCAATGGGAGTTTTCAAGGAATGATCTGAATCAGGTGGATGATGCTGAAATGATCCGGGATCACTTGTTAAAAGGCATTTACGGATCATTTTATAATGAAAAACAAAACCCGGGAAATAGCAAATTGAAATTGGAGTGGGTCTCTTACCTGGTTGGTAAACGTGAGTCGAGGCGCTTGGTTGGCGATCATATTTACACATTCAATGATGCAAAGAATAGTGTGAAATTTCCTGATTCAGTGGTTGTGGAGGAGCGGGAAGTTGATGTGCATTATCAGCAAAATCTCATCGACCCTGAAAAACCGGATTTTTTGAGTGAAGCATTGTTTTACAAAACTGAAAGGTATTATGTCCCCTACAGGTCGTTATACTCTAAAAATATCACAAATCTGTTTATGGCAGGAAGAAATTTCAGTTGTTCGCACATCGGCTTAGGCGGACCAAGAGTAATGCGAACAACAGGTCAAATGGGAGCAGCCGTAGGGTATGCTGCTTCGCTCTGTAAGAAATACAATGTGGATCCAAGGGCAATTTATGAGAAGTACCTCCATGAATACATGAACCTGATCATGACTCAAAAGACCCTGTCGATGCATGTGGAATAGAAGGTCATTTATTATAATCTGTATATTTCTCAATATTTTTCGCATACCCAATGGAGAATGTCAATCTGTAAATATCAATACAAATAAACCTGTTCTGGCATTTAATTATCCTTTAGCTGATACGTCCTTTATTTGCCGCGTAAATATCATTTCAAACCCGGATAGTGTCCCATTTCAGTATTCATCTATCATCGTGACGCCTGTTTGCAACGATGGGTTGTGTCAGACTTTGGAAATTGAATTGCACTGGAATCTTATTGGGAATTTTACTGGATATGATACGATTGAGGAAAAACCACTAACAAAATTTGATCATCTGCCATTTACATCTATGGACTATGAAAAATTGCAAACCATTCTTGGAGATCAAAATTCTGTCCTGGAGAGGAAGAAGTTAGACGAGCTTTTTGATAAAGAAAAAGTCAGGGTTTCTGAAAAGGAGGATGCCACAACTGGCGCAACTGCAAATGCTGTAAAAAATGCAATTGTTGAAGGGGCATTGTATTCGACCTACAAGTTGTGGCATATCGCCAATGGTGAGATTAAGGCTAAAATCCGCGAACATACCGAATCAATTTATAACCCTTTAATCCGTGATCAGCTTATTCAGTCTGGAGACTATCGCAATCAGTTATTTGCTATAAGGTTATTCACTGATGATGAATATGATAGCCAATTTAATGACATGCTCAACTTGATAAAAACGAGTAACTCTTTGGTAGAGATGTACATTTTAAAGAAACTTCCCAATGCAATTTTAGTCGATTCTACACATCAGCTTGAATTGGCGAATATATTTTCTGAAATGGACATTAATGGAAAAAGTTTGTTTTTAGGCGGGTTGCATAAAATCGAAAATGTGTGCATTGCCAGTCTTCAATTATTATCAGCTAAAATTGATGATATGACTGTTGGGCAGCTTCAGGATTATTTGTTGTTACTCACCAATAGTCAATACCTTGGCGATGCAATTATTGCGGAAAATCTAAAAAATGCATCAACAATCGCAGATACAAAAGGATACTATATTTTAAACTATATCAAGAAGGCCAACTTCTCTGATTAATTCAGGATAATGGGTTAGATTCCAAAAATAAGTTGATCTCCTGACTTCGGTCTTCAATCAAATAGTTAAATGAAAAGGAGTCTATTCTACATTTTTCTTATCCGGTTTTTGAATGACTTTTAGAACAATTTCGTGCTCATCACCATCTTTGTCTTTTAGAAAAAAATCAATGGTAGGATTATCGAGTTGAATGTTTTCTTCGATTTTCACTATGTCAAAGTTGATAAGTTTACTATTTAAATCATCTTTCAATTCAGACAAAATTTCAACGAATCGCACTTCGATCGGGCTTGGATTGTAGTCTTTTGTTATCATAATTATAAAAGTGTGTCAATTACCAGTTGATAAGCGCAGAGGCCCAGGTGAACCCACTGCCAAAAGCAGCGAGACAAATCAAATCATTATCTTTGATCTTACCTTCTGCCCATGCTTCACTTAAAGATATTGGAATGGTTGCCGCCGTTGTGTTGCCATATCTTTGAATATTGTTATATACCCTATCCTCGCTGAGTTCTAATTTTTGCTGGATAAAATTATTAATTCTCAGGTTGGCCTGGTGAGGCACCAATAGATCTATATCTTCTTTTTTCTTACCGTTGGCCGTTAATGCTTCCATGATCGCTTCTGTGAATCTAACAACAGCATGTTTAAAAACAAGATTTCCATTCATGTGTGCTCTTAAACTCAACCCTTCCAACATTTCATGAGTCATTCTTTCTTCTCTTTTTCTGCTGCTACCCGGATCTTTAACATAAAGTTCTTCAGCAAATGTCCCATCGGAATGCATATGCGTTGATAGTACTCCTTTGCCGGGCTCATCTGTTGCCTGTAAAATCATCGCACCGGCGCCATCTCCAAATATTACAGACACATGCCTTTGCCTGTCGGAAAATTCCAGTGCCGATGATTGAATTTCTGAACCAACAACAGCAACTGTTTTGTACATCCCGGTTTTAATAAATTGATCTGCAATCGATAGTGCGTAAATAAAACCGGAACAAGCATTTCTGATATCAATTGCTGGAATGGCCTTTTTATCCAGTCCAAGTTCTCTTTGCATTAAAACTCCTGAACCCGGGAACATATAATCAGGTGTGATGGTGGCAAAGACAATTAGGTCAATCTCATTTACATCAACATTCGCCCGCTCTAACGCCATTTTTGTTGCCCTTGAAGCCATATTGGAGCAGGTGTCCTTCGTGTAGTCAAAATATCTTCTTTCTCTGATTCCGGTTCTTTCCACAATCCATTCGTCACTGGTATCCATCAACTTCTCCAGGTCATGATTTGTCACCACATTTTCGGGTACATAATGACCAACCCCTACTATCTTTGAATTTTTCATTTATTTATATTTGAAATTCCGCAATTTACCAAAACCTATAATCATCCGCACGTGTGGCCTCTATTTGCTCCGGTCATGTTTCATGTCATTAATTTAATTAAACGCCAATTTAAACTAATTTGATAAATTGAGTATTAAATATCTCTTGTTTTTTGGACAGCTGGTTGAGAAGAAAGGAATAATCAATCAAATAAGGTCAGATTACCAAACTGATCTGCAAGAGGGGTAGGGACGATTAATGGAGTATTGTCATTACTCACAGAGTTTACCAATGGTGAAACAGGGTAAAGGTCCATCTTGTCTTCGCTATATGGTTTTAGTAGATTTGCTCGATCTTCCGCAGATGTTGATGGATTCAGCCAGATATTTTCAGTTTCTCTTTCCAGAATGACAGGCATTCGTTCATGGATTTTTGACACGGTACGATTTGCGATGGTTGTGATTATTGTAAACGTATGAATGATGTTTCGTGCTTCGTCTTCAAATTCTTCCCAAAGTCCGGCAAAGGCGAATAATTCTTTCCTTTTTAAAGCGATTCGATATGGAATTTTCGATTTTTTAACTGATCTTTTCCATTCATAAAACCCATCAGCAATCACAAGGCACCTTCTCTGTCTAAATGCATTTTTGAAAGAGGCCTTTTCAGAAATAGTTTCTGCCCGCGCATTGATAAGTTTGGAACTGACGCTTTTATCCTTGGCCCAGTTGGGAATCAGACCCCACTGAAAATACGATAAACCTTCAGGATGTTCGTTAGTGATCACAGAGAGGATTTGAGTCGGGGCTGCATTGTATCTTGGAATATAGGATTCCGGGACTTCTATATTGAACCTTTTTTCAATTTCTTCTGCTTTGGCTATAATGGTATATCTTCCGCACATAGATTTTCGTGAAACTCTAAAATAGAAATTTATACTTAAATCATCGAATTAAAAAATTCAAGTGCACGTATTTCTGACCAATAGAAATCTCCATTTAAACTTGTGCAAAAACCAACATGACCTCCGCGATCAGGTGTTTGCAAATACACATATTTATGATTTTTTAAAGCAGCTATCGGATAGCATTCCTCCGGGAGGAAAGGGTCGTTTTTTGCATTCACAATAAGAGTTGGGATGGTGATCTTGTCTAAAATGTTGATTGCACTACAGGATTGGTAATAATCCATAGCATCTTTAAATCCATGCATGGGAGCAGTATAGTAATCATCAAAAGATTTAAGATCCTTGATTTTCGGAAGTTTATCCAATTTTATTTCATGGAATTTTCGGGCTTTTCCCAGTATCTTCTTTTTAAGAGTTCTTAAAAACCGTTTTGAATAGACAACATTTCCTCGTGTGGAAATTTGAATAGCCCCTTTATAAAGATCGAGCGGAACGGAAAACGTTGCAGCGGCTTTCACTTTTGGATGCACATCTTGGCTATCTCCAAGGTATTTTAAAGTTAGATTTCCACCAAGACTAAATCCGATCAAAGCAATCTTATCTACGGATTGAATATCTGCAAATTTTATTACTACTTCAAGATCTTCTGTAAATCCACTGTGATACGACTTTATCGAATTGTTCATTTTGCCATTACATCCTCTATAATTCCAGGCGATGACATTCCAGCCATTTTCATAAAATATCCGGGCCATCCCAAGCACATATGGCTTTTTGCTATTCCCTTCCATTCCATGAGATATAATGATAGTTTTTGCCGAATTATTATCGTAGTAATCAAGTTCGAAATAATCATCATCAGGAGTTGATAATGAAATGGTGTTTGGTGTACATGGAGGAGAGATTTTCCTGAAAAATGTCGGGTAAATAGTCTCAAAATGTCCGTTGATAAGAAAAAACAGAGGCTTGTAGCTGTTATCATTTACTAAAGGCATAATATAATAACAGATTTCTCAACAATTTAATAGAAGGTTTTAGGTAGAATTTACTTTATAAATGGCTCAAAATAAAAATGACAGAATTACGGTCCTGTCATTTTTACTTAATGCTTAGGCATTAATTGCAATTTTTGATATTGCCTGCTTAATAGTGAATTAAGCTTTTTAGGGGTTATCCCCAAACACTTTGTAACGATGTCAATTTTTTATTCTTTGGCATCTAAGTGAATGTACGAAAAAAACCCGGAGTAGTTATTATTTTACGAGAAAAATTTTTTGCAAAAAATGCAAATTCATTCTTCAAACATTGAACGCTCATTCTCGTTATTATAATAGAACCTGTGAAAGATGGATTTTGGATTATATCTTTCATTATAGACTAATCATTTGTGGTTGTTATTAGGTTTGAGGTTTTGATTAATGGTTAGCTAAAGGAGGTGGTCTCAGAACTACCTCCTTTTTAGTTTGCCATGAATTATTCTTTTTTTGTTGGCTCAATCATTTGCAAAATACCTTCGAGATGTTTGTCTATAAGCTTTTTAGGGTCTTTGCCTTTCTCCTTGGAAAGCGATACGAAATTTACTAGAAGCGTGGTGAGCGCTGTCCCTGGTTTTTTGGCGATTCCGCTGAATTCCATATTGGAATTAAGTTTCCCATTTTCATTTTCAATGTGGATGATGATTTTACCCTTATTTTTATCAATAAACATTCGTTGTCGGATTTATTATTTTAATAATCAAATTTATATGAACTTCAACCGTTAATCTGAACGGAAAGTGAGCTACAAAATTAAAATTTATATGAAGCGCACGGTTATTTTTCTATTTTTGTGAAAAAATAAATAAGTCATTTTTTCCGATTTTCAACTAATGGAAACTATTCGTCATATTTTTTATATGATTATTCAAATCTTTTAACGCACATATATTTATGAAAAGCTTGCATAGAATTTTTATTTTAGTCTTTATCGTAGCAGCCAGCGCAGGTATTTTTTCTTGCAAAAGCCAGAAAAAAATTGCCGCAAAGCAGGCAGCAGAAGCAGAGGCCAGAAAAGTGGCTAAAGCAAAAGCAGATCTCGAAGAATTACTTAGCGATAATAATGGATTTACCCTCGATGAAAAGGAAAGTAGATTGAAGGTCATCAAAGATATGAATATCGATGATGCTGATGTTAAGGAATTAATTGTTAAAGTTGATGAAAAGCTCAAAAGAGAGCGAGAGGCATTTGCGGCTAAAGAAAGGGCTGAAAAATTGGCCAGGGAACGCGAGGAGCAGCTCCGGCGGGAAGGAGAAGATCAGAAAGGGCTTGATGATTACTTCGGCCTTATTGCCGGCAGTACAAACCTTGGTACCGCCAACCGCTATATAAGTGAGGCACTTGGGCTATTCGCCTCGGATAATACTCCTGTTTTAATAATCATCAGCAAATCCGGAGGTATAGTTGATTATGACCGGCCAACAACAATAAAAAAGTATCTGGAATATCTGAAAGATCAAAAAGTCGTAAGAAATAAAATTGAAAACGTGGTTTATGACTCCAATGGTAAGATTACAGAGTTGGAATTAATAAAGAAATAAACCTCAACTTCTCAGAATATAAATCAAGAAATAATGAATAGATCAAGTATATTTTTAGCTGTAATATTATTATTTGCAGGATCAGTTTCTCTTTTTGCCCAGCCGGAAATCAGCCCTGAAAGAAAGCAGGCTATTGATTCTCTCGCTTTGGAAAAAGTAAGAGATTTAGGAAAGTACATTAGTATCATTGGGAACAAGGATACTCCGTTTTCAGAAGCTAACCGAGTGATTGACAGGGCGCTGGAGCTATTTGCAGAAGGCAGCCAGATGGGAGTCTCTTCAATCAATAAAAAAGACATTAATTATTATGGCATCCGGGAATATTTCCAAAGACTCATGGCCTTGAATTATGACAGGGTTAAAATAGACTGGTTCAATATCCAATATATAAGCGATCTTGTCAGGCAACCCGATGGAAGGTATGTAGGAGTAATTACGGTTTACCAGAGGTTTACCGGTGAATCTGATGATGGACTGAAATATGTGGATACAACAAAAAAAGATATCACGGTATATGTAGAGCGTAAGCAGACACAGATCCAGGGCAGGGTTATTGGCTTTTGGGATGTGCTGTTAGGCGATATCCGCGTTACAGAAACAAAACCAGGATAAAAATCAAAGACACTTTCTTTTAATGATTATGAGGTTATCCATAGCGGTTGTAATCTTCCAGCTAATTTGTGCATTTGCATCAGCTCAGGATATTGGGACATATCTTGGAGATGAGAGCTTTCTATATGCAGAGACAAAGCAGATAAATCAGTTTTTCAGACGATTTAATTCCGAAGAAGATCTCGAAGGAAAAAGAATTTATGAAGGAAACCCAAATTACCGGAGCAAAGAATACAGATCGAGTTATATAAAAATGCTTTTTGATCGTCAGAATAAAGATATTTCCGAGGACTTGAAAAGCGAATTTATAAAAGAGGTAACGAATCCATCGTCACCGTCATTTCTTGATTATTATGGCGGCAGATGGTTTGCCGAGGTGGACACAAAATTTACCTATGAAGGACAATCGAGAACAGTAGTATTATTTTTGGAACTGGAAAAAGAGAATTTGGGAATAAAGTGGGTTATCAACAATGTTTATTTCTATCCCTTTACCAAGATTTTTTATACGGACTCTACGGCAAAGGCAAAGTTTTTGCACCCTATGAGCCATGAGCTTGATTTCATGAATTTGATCAAGGTTTTCAAAGAGAAAGAAACTGTTGAATACTACTTTGACGAAGATTTCAAACCCGATTTCAGGACCCTGTTTCTTTATGAGGTAAAAAATGAAGATCTCGTATTTGAAACTGTAGAAAAGGTATCATTTCATTTTTTTCAATTGGAAAATTGGTATTTCCAGTTGAAAGAATTTAACAGATCTGGGTACAATACAGGATGGTTAATTTCCAATCTTTCAAGAATACCAGAAGACCAGAAGGACCAGTTGCTCAAGTACATTTATTATGAGGACTGATTTAAAGACTTTTCTGAAATATATCTTAACTGTATTAGCAATATTGCTGTTCGGAAAATTGACCTATGGCCAGGATAATCCTGAAAAGGATAAGATGGCAGAGTATGAGGCTGAAGTCAGGCAAATTGTATCATTTTTAGAGTTTTCGATGAATGTGTTGGGCGATCCCAATGTGACTGCCAAAGACAAAGATGTGATCATCAATGAAAGTTATGCCAAAATATTCCTGGATGAAAAGGTGCAGATTGAAGATGATCTTGATGAAAATCGTGATGTTGTTACCAACAAAGATGTACAAGCTTATTTAAAGGATGTCGATTTCTTTTTTAAAGAAGTGAAATTTGAATTTAATATCATCGATGTTGCTAATGATAAAAACCCGGAAGGGCAGCTATTTTTCACGATCAAACTGATGCGCAACCTGAAAGGCATAACGGTTGAAGATGACAGCATTAATTCGGATAAGGAGCGATACATTGAGGTAAATGTTAACGAGGAGGATAAGGATATTAAGATCGCGAGTATTTATACTACCAAGCTTAGCCGGGACGAGGAATTGACCTATTGGTGGGCAGATCTTGACAACGAATGGAAAACGCTTCTGGGAGTTGATATTGAAATCAGGGAGGGATTAATACTGAGCGAGATTCAGGAATTTTCTGATTCAACATATGTAATTGATGACCAGCAAATAACAGATAGTATTAGAATTATTGATTATGTGAAAATCGCCGCTGGAAAAGAGGCAATCAACCTGTCGGGCAGTAAAATTATAACAGATTTAAAACCACTGGATGAGCTTAAAAATTTGAAAAAACTGGATATTTCATCTTCAGATATAGTTGACTTGTTTCCTATAAGAAATCTAACTACCATCGAATACCTCAATTGCTCAAACACCATGGTTGAAAATCTCAACCCGTTGAAATATTCGAAATCACTGAAAGAACTTTTCCTGAGCAATACCCCGGTTACGAGTATAATGGTGATAGAAAACTTCAGCCAATTGGAAACACTCCATTTGGAGCAAACCGTAATTGATAGCCTGCCATCTATTGATAAACTTGTAAATCTCAAGGAATTAAATTGTGCCAGTACAAATCTCGTAACCCTCGACTCGATCAAATATCTAAAATCATTGGAAATAATTGACTTTTCAAAAACATCTGTTGAGCATCTGGAGCCTATCTCCAATCTTGAGCATTTAAAAGAAATTGTACTTAATGAAACAAGCGTTGTAACCTTAGAACCCTTAAAAGCTTCAACAAGTATTGAGGTTTTGAATTTTGAAAATACTAAAATTGATGATTTGAATGCGCTCTCCGGGATAAAAAGCCTAAAGACAATATATGCTGATGACTCTGGGATTGATATGGAAGATTTTATAAATTTCAATAAGGTTAATCCTGAAGTTGATATTATTTTTATTTCAGATGAGTTATTTGAGTTTTGGGAAGACTTAGATGCGGCATGGGATCAAGTCATCGAAACAAAGCTGAATTTTCCCGATACAATTTCAAGAAAGCAAATTCACGAAATCCTGAAAATCAAAGAATTAAGTGTTAAAGGTAATAGCGAAATTGTGGGCCTGCATCCGCTCAAATACATGCCAATGCTTGAAAGTCTTGATATCTCAAATACCTCCATTTCTGATTTAACTCCAATAAAATCGCTGGGTAGTTTAAAAATACTTAATGGATCAGCGTCCAAAGTGGATGATCTGTTGCCTTTGAAAGAGCTTGTAAGTTTACAAAATATCAATTTTGAGCATACCGAAATAAATGATATTTCTTCATTAGCGGGATTACTTCAGATAGACACGCTTAGATTTAGTGACACTAAGGTTAAAGATGTATCAGCTTTAAATGAAATGGAAAATTTTAACATTGCATATTTTGAAAATTCCCTGGTGACGGATGAAGATGTTGTAGGGTTAAGCTACGATGAAAATAGTTCAAATGTAATTTATAAAACGGAGAAGCTGAGAGCGTGGTGGGGAAATATGGATGATGAGTGGCAAAATATTTTCAGGACGTCCAATAACCTGTCAACCAGGCCGTCATCTGAGGAATTGCATCAACTTGCCGGAAAAAGAGCCATAGATGTTGAAAGCACTAAATTATCCAATCTTGGCCCAATTTCGGAGTTTATCAGATTGCAGAAGCTATCATTTGCCGACAGTCATATAACCTCTTTATATTCTCTGGTCAGCATAAAAAGGCTTGAGGAGTTGAGGTGTCCGAGAAATCCAATTTCGGATATAGAAGCATTATCATCCCTTAAAAAGCTTAAAGTTTTGGATCTTGAAAATACTCAAATCAAAGATTTGAACCCAATTAGGTCATTAACAGATTTGAGGGAATTGAAATTTTCCGGTACAAATGTTAAAGATTTATCGCCGGTTTCCCGCCTGGAAAACCTGGAGGTTTTAGAATTTTCAAAGACAAGGATTAAGCAAATTAAAGCATTGTCAAATCTGGAGAATCTCAAGGTCTTGAAGTGCTACAATAATAAAATACAAGCTAAAAGAATCGAGGAATTCAAAGCAAAAAATCCGGAATGTGATGTGGTTTTTTATTAGACAATTAAATATTCTCCAGTTTCGTCCGATTGCCGGTAAATTCTTTTTTATTGTTACTATTTTTTTGGTTCAAGGCTACAATAAGTAACTATAGCATAATTGAGGATTAATAATGAGTACGTTTTTAAAATGTTGGTTTTTGGAAAGTAAGTTGGCCTCATCAAAATCTCGTTAAAAAAATTGACTTGAAAAGCGTGAAGAAAGAATTGGTGTTTGAGCGTTGGGTTAGGAGGTGCGGCTGGGTGAGTTTCAATTCTTTTAGCTTTTAAAGCCAAATTTTAGAGATTTTTATGGAGCCTTGAATTCTTTGTTTACTTTCTGTTTCAAGACAGAAAGTAAAAGCCTGTCCGGCCTTGCTCCGCCGAAGCTTCGCGAAGGCGATGCTTGAGGACAATGATAATTAAACGTAGCAAACTCAATTTTATCATCTAATATAATTTTCAATAATGAGAAAAACATCAATATAAAAAGACGTAGATGCACATTACAGCGAAGACCCTGTTTTAGGTCTGACCTAAAATTAAAATTATATCACACACCTTATACCATCACGATCCATCTCCACAATGCACTCATTGCATCTTGTACATCCGGATTTTTTAATTTCTCCGGATTTGAGCTTTAAAAGAAAATTTGGATCGTGAATCAATGGGCGTCCAAGTGCGATAAAATCAAATCCGGCATCCAATATTTCCTTTATTCCTTGCTTTGAATCGACACCTCCGAGATATACCAGTGGGATATCAACAACTTCCCTGATTTCTTTGGCCTGATCGAGGAAGAAGTTTGCCTTGAATTTATATTTCTTGATAATGATTGGGCCGAACAATGCCATTGTGATTTTTTCTGCAAAGCCATCACCATTTTTAATCATACCACTCAACGGGACATCACCTCTCATGAGGTAGAATGGAGTTTTACTCGTAAATCCTCCACTCAAAACAATCGCAGAGCAACCGTGAATTTTAAGTGCTTTTGATACGTATTTGCTATCTTCGAGCGAGAAACCCTTTTTAAAGCCATCGCTTAAATTTAGCTTCACAAATATTGGGAATTCATTTCCAGTTTTATCTCTTATATTTTGAAGTACTTCGAGTGGGAACCTTGCTCGGTTTTCAATGCTACCCCCGTAACTATCTTTTCTCTTGTTGGTCCATGGACTTAGAAACTGGCTTAAAAGATAGCCATGCCCCATATGTATCTCTACAGCATCAAAACCGATTTTCTTTAGTTTGAATGCAGCATTTGCAAAATCATCAGAGATCTTGTCCATGTCATACTGTGTCATTGCCCTGGAAAATACAAGCCCGGACATGAAGCCATATTCATTAAAAACCCGGCTTGGAGCAAGCGGACGTTTAACATCGGTGTTCTTCGAAAAGTATCCGCAATGCGTCAGTTGTATGGAAACTTTACCGCCAGCTTCGTGAACTTCGTTAGCGAGGATTGACAGTTTCTCCAGGCTTTTATCATTGATGAACATTTGATGTTTAAAGGTCCGGCCATCAGCGGATACAGCCCCATAAGAAACGGTGGTAAGTGCAACACCACCTCTGGCTATAGACGTATGGTATTCAATCAATTTTTGGTTTGGTATCCCGTGATCGTACATCCCTTCATAGGTTGCAGTTTTAATAAAGGCGTTTTTTAAAACAACAGGGCCTAATTTTTTTTCATGAAATGCACGTTCCATATATCCTCGGATTAAAGTCTGCAATATAATATTCTTGCCATTGTGAGGTGGTTTTTGGCATTTATTTCATCGATTGGATTTAAAACTTTTTATTAATGCAAATGGCTGATTCACATATTTCTATGTACTCGATTAATTGACCTAATCATTCCATATGGTGTGTTTTGCAAAATTCCTTACTTGATGAAATAGAGGAGCGTTTCGGGATTGCAAAGCGCACCGGCAAAGAGGATATGGAATTACAATCTTTGCGCTACTTTATCAATTTTAATCCTTCCTTTGCAGAAGCACTCGTTGGTTCTATGAGCAGTGATTTATTGAATAATACCTTTGCCTCCTTTAGTTTTCCCATTTGCAAATTTGTCCAGGCAAATAAGAGGTTTGAATCATAATCATTGGGATAAAGATTAATCACCACCTCGAGATAATTGTATGCGAGCTGATAATTCTTTCTGGCGTAATATATAGAGCCTAATCTATAGTTGACTACTGTATTTTGGGGATCAATTTTAATGATCGAATTATAAACATTTATCACTTCGTCCCATTCTCCGAGGCCAGATAAGGGTAGCACATAACCGAATTTCGCCTCCAAAGAATAAGGCATTATCTCCGTGGATTTAAGATAATATTCTTTTGACTTCGGGAAATCACCAAGGCTATAATACAACCAACCAAGCCTGATATTGAAGTCATAGGATTCGGGAACATAGATTTCATTAATTATTTCCAGCGCTTTGACATAATCTTTATTCTTCTCCAATTCATAACTTTTCTCAAATGCGCTTTGCCAACCCGCAAAATCCTGAGCTGAAATTTGATTTATGAAGAATACTATAAAAATACCGGTTACTATATATCTCATTATTTTAATCTTTTATTTCAACAGTTTGTCGGAGCAATATTCATCTTCACTGCATTTCCATTATTTGTTCCGAACATACCGGTTTCATTGATTTAGAATACTAAATTAAGTCCGAGGATAATATCATTATGAGCAAATGGTGTTCCTGTCAGATACTCCTCTTTGTTTTCTTTTGTATAATTCAAGTATAGAAAATGCTTCCCTATGGACTGGTTTAAAGTAATGCCCCATTTCGATGTGATCACGTCTAGCTGGTTGTAAACAACATATCCATTCATGTCGCTGTAATTGATCATATCGCCATACGAATAAGAAAAATCTATCCAGGTAGTTGAAAAAAGTTTAAACCCAACCTTACTAAAGGACACAATATTACTATTTGAATTTTCTGAATGATAAGTTGCTTGCGTTTGAAAAAACAGGTTGTAGTTGCCCATAGGATATAGTACCAATCCACCTTCGTATTGTTGCTGATTTAGATCATTAATTTCTGAAAACGACACTCCTCCATATAGTTTAAGTTTACCAAGCCATTTTGCAAGTTGAAATGAAAATACATTGTTTCTGCCGTGGTAAGTATCGCTTTTTACGTCCTGAAAATGATAGGCGGGAATCAGATAAAATCCTTTGCCAGCAAGGATTGTTAGTGCTGCATAATACTCATTTTGTTTGACAGAATAGATGGTTTCATTCCCATTAATTCCGCCACTGGGGCCGGGGATTGGATTGCTTTGATCAGGAGGTAGCGCAAAATCTGCCACCAGTCGCTGGTAGCCATGAAATAGCGATATACTTTTACTGATATTATGACCAAGGCCAAAAAAAGCATACCTGGTATCACGGGTATAGGCTTTATTGTCACTGAGCTTAATGCCCGGCTCAAAGGCTAAAGAGCTGATAAACTGTCCTTCCTCTTCATTAATGTCATAATATTTTTTAGCCTCATTTGTTCTCCCAAGGTATATGTGGCAGTAATATAAATAACTCATCGCATCCTGGCTTCCAGGTGTGAATTCCAGGGCTTTTTCAAATTGAGGAATTGCCTGTATATATTTCTGTTGCTCGTAAAATGCGATACCGATGCGCATGCGCATATAGTAAAAATCATGGCCTGCGGATAGTCCTTCCTTACCAAGCTTGGCAAGAGATTCCCAATTTGCCTCCTGGTACAAGCGATAGGTTTCATTGTTATAATAAGTAAAATCCTTTTGCTCCTGAGCCAGGAGTAAATTTGGAAAAGATATGATGAATACAAGAATTATTATTTTATACATGTCGCTGTGATGGTTTTGTTTTTATAGTTGGTCAAAACCTTGTTTATGGTGTAATCCTTTATTTCTATATTGAATTCGATTTTTTTTGAATATAAATGAGACCTTTTCAAGGTGGTTCTCGATTTCAGCACTATACTTTCTTCTCCGATATTATTACCGGTTTCAGCATATTTTAGCAAAAATTGTGCTTTCATAAATGGAGAAATTGGAGCGATGAAATCGTGCAGCTTTCTGGCAGGCGAACTGGTATAAAGGTGCAAAGGTATTTCATCCGTCAGTGTAAGTTCTTTCTGTACACTGAGCATGACCCTGAACGCAGCAAGAAAAAACAGGTAAAGCAATGATTTTTTGTCACCCTTAAACTGTGTAAAATAAAATAGCGAACCATCATTGATAAAGTAAGCGATGGATTTTGTTTTAGCACATTCCAGGTAACTGTTATTGTAAAAATCCGCCTTTACTTCCCAGGATTCCTCCCAGTTTTTTTCTCCATCTGTAACAGCAAATTTCAGGATTTTCCCTGGCAGTAAATGAAAAGCCCAATAGAGTGACTGGTTTACATCGATATTTTTAACCAGGTCACCCTGAGCAGGATATCCAAAAAACTCATAATTTACCTTACCATCTAGATTGGTCACAAAATGGCTTAGCGGATAATTGAGTGTTTTTGACCCTATAGAGGGTGTAGTCTGAATTTGAAAATGCACATGAGGCTCCGGTGATCTTCCTGAATTACCGCATTGAGCAAGCGAATCTCCTTTTTTAACCAAGTCTCCTTTTTTAACTTTAATTGTACCTTTTTTGATGTGGCTAATTTGTGAATACAATTGGTAACCATGTTTTATAACAATACTGTTGCCCCAATTCTGATTTAAATTCGAATCTCCGACTATATTGTCTTCTACATCATCTACAATTTGTTCTATTTCTCCATCGGCAGGGGCTATGATCGGCTTGTCGAAACAATAATAATCTTCCAGCATTTTACCCTCGGATTTAAATTGCTTTCCATGTTGATCGACGAGTACAAAATCCCAGGCATCCTTCCATTCTCCACGATGGGTATGAACTCCATTGTGACCCTGGCTGATATACCAGTTTCCAAATACAGGTAATGATATGGAAATTGGTCTAAAATTCCTGAACCGGTCTTTACCACTCAGGTTATGATAGAGGTTTTTTTCCGGAGAATGATGCTGTACTGCTACCTCTTTTGGCCCGGAAGGTTTCTGTCTTAATTTTAATGCATATAGAAACGTAATGACCACGATATTAAATGGCAATGAATATATACTTAGCTGAAGGTTGGTGAAAATACTTCTAAGCGATGAGGTCAGAATCAGCAGGGCAGGAACCAGCAAAATTGTCCAAAGGATCGAGCTTCTTGAAGGCACTAGGAAATAACCACCCAAGGCAATACCGCTTAGAATAAAATTGAACCCAATGTAATTGTAGCTGAGCGAATTGATATCAGCGCCGAGTATCTGATAAAAATAATAGGCAGTAGCAAAGCTGATAAATGAAAGCAGAAAAGCAATCCGGGAATATATCAATAATCCTATTGCAACCAGAATTCCAGACAAAATATTGTACTGAAACAGAATTGCACCAAGAGAATTAAAATAAATTCTGATCATCTCAGGCATAGAGTCTTGTTTCAGAAATTGATATATTCCAACGAGAAAACCACTGCCGGTAGCATATAATTCATTTAAAGTATAAACTCCATGCTCGCTAATCTCGAGGCTCGTGAAATTTCTGGAAGAGAGCGTCAAAGCCCACAAGGCTAACAGAAATGGAATACTCAAATATGGCAGGTTGTATTTATAGAGTATTCCTGAGACCAGCACTGTAAATAAAAAAGACAAAAGAGCGCCTACTGACAACAGAATGAAAAATTCCGGATTTGGGGCATAATAAAATCCCAACCCCAAACCAACCAGCAGGCTGTTAAATCCATAATTTCCGGATCTTATGGCCTCATGGTCATATCCAAGAACCCACGCAAATAAATTAGAAATGATAATCGATAATAATCCACTGAACCCCATGACGGGATCAAAAAAAGTAACGATCAATAAGAATGCCGCAAAGGTTTTATTTCTCGCGAAAAAGACCTGCGAATAACTATAAAGTATCCCTTCAGTAAATGATATTATCGATTCTTTATTTCTCATTAGTTGGCTTTTGGTTTTTCATTTATTATGATAAATCAAAAGTCTTTAAATGCCCCGGAACCTTTTCCATACTGTTGATGTATTCAACATGCTCACTTTCCCTGATCACATGAACGTTTTTGTCCTCGTCAATCAATACAATATTCGGGCGGAGCGTGATAAATTGCATCCATTGGGTCATGTTATATGCACCCACATTATGAACCACCACATGATCTCCTTTTTTCAGAGAGGGTAGTTGAATACTTTCCCTGATCACATCAATGTTCATACAGAGTGGACCGAACAATTCCATGTCTTCACGGTAATCAGAAAAATCCTGAGCAGGTGTCACTTTGTGATTATACCAGAATGAAGTAAACAATATATTTACACCCACATCCAGAATCGTTGCCCTCTTGCCTGAATTCAGTCTTTTATTTGCGATCACAGTACCCAACAAAAATCCAGCATGATCTATCAGGGCTCTGCCTGTCTCCAAAATCAGCAAGGGGAGCTCCTGGGGATTTAGCGGACTGTTGAGCAACGCCGTGGCTATGGCTTCACTATACTCTTCTAAAGGCGGAACCATGTCTGTTCCGGGGAGATAAGCACCTTTGAGATTATTTTGTGAAGGAAAACCACCGCCTAAATCGATGTATTCAATCTTCTTATTAAATTTTTGTTTGATACGAATAGCAAGCTCTGAAAGCTTTGTTGCGGCAACTTTATAAGCATTCGGGCTGAGCATAAAAGTACCGATATGGGTATGTAATCCTACCAGGTTCAAGGTACCTACTGCCATTATTTTATTGATGGCATCCCATGCCTGGCCATTTTCATAATTCAGTCCAAAGCGATCCCACATAGGATAAACCCCTGTGTCCATATTTACCCGTATAGCTACTTTCGGAGTTCGTTCGGAATTTCGAGCCAATTCAATAAGTGTGTAGAGCTCATCGAGGTGATCGATATGGATCAGTGAGCCATTTTTTACGGCGAGTTTAAGGTCATCAATGCTTTTATCAGGGCCGTTGAAAATGATCTTTTCTCCGGGGACACCATTTAATAGTGCTTTGTTGTATTCATAACCGGAAACCACTTCAGCCCAGCTACCTTCCTGATGAAATATATTACAAACTGCATTCAGATAATTGGTTTTGTAAGACCATGCAAATTGAACCTTTGGATATCGTACGGTAAAAGAAGTGTGCAAATCCCGGTATTTATTTCTTATTTTATCTTCCGACAAAACAAAAAGTGGCGAACCGTATTTTTCGATCAATTCTTTTACCGGAATTCCATCAATGTCACGCATAGGATGGTTTTCGGTACTCATCCCAAATTTATTCATTAACCCGGTATTGAGCTTCTGTATAACCGGTCGTTCATATTTTAATTTTTCCATTTTAATTATTTTTTCTGTTGGATTTTTAGAGGGGTTTCTTCACGAGATAATACGCCCTGTGTAGAAAATTTTTGAAATTCTGTGATGTCTGTGATCAATTCCCATGCATATCTCACAAACATTTTGCCTGAAATATACTTGTCATATGGTGTTACAGGGAGGTTCATGCCAAGTTTGATAGCTGCTGCAGGAAGATTTTGTTCTGCGGCTACCGTTAAATAAATCCATGCCGGAAACCGGGGATTTACTTCCAAAAGCATTAGTTTGTTATCTTCTGATCGCATAAATTCCAATTCAAATCCGCCACGCCATTTTGTAACCTCAGCAAATTTCCTGGAAATTTCGATCAATGAAGTGTCTTCCAATACCACACCAGACCATCCTTTGCCGCTGTCTGTAATAAATAGTTTTCTCATTGGAATAGCTCCGATGAGATTTCCTTTACCATCTCCAAGCCCGGCGATATCAATTTCTGTTCCCTGCACCATTTCCTGTATTATTACAGGGAGACCCCATTTCGCGCTAAGCTTATTGAAATATGCTACAATCTGACCATGATTAACCACTTTATATGCCTCATAGAAAGAGCCTTTAACAAATACCGGATATTCAAATTCATCTTCCAGTTTTTCTATTTCATCTATCGAATTTATGTACCATGTTTTTGGTGTTGACAGATCATTCTTCTCACAAAATTCGAAAAGATGCATTTTATCAATGGTTGTAATCATGTCGGCATCCGGTAACAGCGTTTGAATGCCGTGCTGTCTAAGTGTTGGCGCGATCTTTATGAAATTTCTAAGTTCTGCGTCAAAGTTTGGTATAATAAAATCTAATTTTTCTACAGAGTGAATGTATAGCAGCCTGTTTAGGAGTTGATCGCTCCCGGCAGAAGGGTAGGGTACCTGATAACTGATATCCACAAGGTCGTGCATATATACGCCCGGCTCCATAGTCTCATAAGACACCCCGACAATTTTTAGATCAAAATCCTCACAGGCCCGTAAAGAGCGGATAACTCCAACGCCTGGTCCGGGATTATCTATCGCATTTAGAGCTGTTACAGCTATGGTTAATTCCTGTTTACTCATCGACTTCTACAAGGTTAAGTTGACGCAGGTGCGCCAAAAAATCATACAAATCCCCATCCAGTCTTTCGGGAGTCACATCGTATTTATCGCTTATTTTAATTTTCATTTCTTCCTCCGGCAGATTAGATTTTATCATTTCCAATATTTCTGCAGCTATTGGATTTACAGAAAATGAATCTCCTGTTGATCCATTAAATAATACACCAGATTCACTAACAGCAATGTGTTTCTTGATATTCATTTCTTTAAAAATTTATATTTAAAACGTAAAATTCATTCAATAATAAAAATCTATTTGTGATAAAATGCACTTTCAAATGACTTATAAGGAAGTTTTAAACTAAGGGGTTAAAAAACTCAACAGATGGTTAAAAAAACTCAACTAAAAAATGTAAAAATAAAACAACAATTATGAGTCTTAGACAATTTTTTATATCGCTGGTTTAATAGATCTGAAATTTTTTCAAGAAAAACATATTTTCCTAAGCTAAAAGTTCAATATAATTGATTAAAAAAAAGTATGTTAATCAGATGATTACTAATTTCACGAAATCAAAAACTATTTTTTTTGCATAAAACATTATTGTATAAATCTAACGTAACGGGCATGAGTACTGACAGAAGAAATTTTTTAAAGAAATCCATAGCGGGAGTTACCGGCATATCTATCGGGGGAAGCGCCTTAGCCTCTTCAGCTAAAAACTATTCAAGGATCCTTGGAGCTAATGACAGAATAAATGTAGCCATCATTGGTCTAGGCCGAAGGCTGGGAGCATACCTTGAACCAATCTCCAGGAAAGAGAGCAACGTGGAGTTGCTTTATCTTTGTGACGTGATGAAAAGCCAAAGGGAAGAAGCGGCAGATCGTTTTGCGGAGGTGATTAAAAATAAACCTGTATTAGAAAATGATATCCGAAAAGTTCTTGAAGACAGCAAAGTAGATGCTATTTTCAACGCCACTCCTGATCACTGGCATACACCTGGCGCATGCATGGCCATGGAAGCGGGAAAACATGTATACCTTGAAAAACCTTGTAGTCACAATCCCAGGGAAGGTGAAATTGTTGTAGCATTTCAGCAAAAGTATAACAAGGTTGTTCAGATGGGGAACCAACAGAGATCTGCACCGGAATCAATCGAGATAATTAAGGATATCCATAATGGGGTAATTGGGAACGCATATAAAGCTGTGGCATTTTATACCAATGGCAGGGGAGAGGTACCTGTTCCGAAAAAGCAGGCTCCTCCGGAAGGATTGGATTGGGACCTGTTCCAGGGACCATCTCCAAGGAAGGATTATGAAGATGATACATGGAACTACAACTGGCACTGGTATGGATGGGATTTTGGAACTGCAGAAATGGGCAATAATGCCACACATGAGTTAGATGTTGCCCGCTGGGCCCTGGATGTCAAATACCCTTTGCATATTGATGTTTTTTCCGGAAAGTTTCAATATATAAATGATGGATGGAGCATGTACGATACCATGGAGGCCGTATTCCATTTCTCGAATAATCGTATTATTAAATGGGAAGGTCAGAGTAGAAATAAATATGACACTTTCGGTGGTGGAAGAGGAACCATAATATATGGGTCAGAAGGATCGGTGTTTGTAAACCGTGGAGGATATCGATTATATGATATCAAAGGGAAATTAGTTAAGGACAGCAAGTCAGCAAGCAATGAGGCCGGAACCGCACTTGGCGGTGGTGGTGATATGACCACCAGGCATGCGGTTAACTTTTTTGAAACCATTAGAGGAAAAGAGAAACTGAATTCTCCAATTGAGCAGGGAGTAGTAAGTCAATTGTTGACGCACTATGCAAATATTTCTTCCAGAACCGGAAAATCATTTGACATCGATGAGAAATCAGGACGGATATTTGACAGGGAAGCTATGAAACTGTGGGGCCGTGAATACGAGCCTGGATGGGAACCGAAATTGTAATCATTTATGTCACCAATTGGGAATGAGAGAATCTGTCTGACGAGTAGCCAGGAATTCCTAACTTTCAGGCGGGGGTTTAATGTGATATTTCATTTTGAATAATGAACATTTGAACAACGAATGAAGAATATTGAAGTGGACAAGGTGGATATTCACTGAGTTTTCAGTTCAAAAGTCACAATTCAAATGTTCGTTATTCGATAATCAGTTTTAAAGCCGTCATCTGAGGACAAACTTTAGACCTATACAACTTCAAGCTGGTGGTAGTTTTATTCTATAGTATTTTTATTCATAAACTACCACAGTTTTAATCACAAACTCATACTCTTTTGCTTCTGAGTCATTTCATGTTTTTTCAAATATGCTTTATGATCATGATATATCGCGCCTTCAGGTAACCATTCCGACATATGGCCAAGGTCTTTTTTAATAATATCAAGATAAAACTGTGGTAATTGAGTCGTGTTTCCTTCAAAATAATCTCGGAATGAAGGATCATTTATTAGGTGATTACGGATCTTTTTGAAAAACTTGATTCTTCCGGATCCTTCATGCGAAATAGCTCTTACAAAGTTCAGCCATTTCGGGATACCTCTCGAATTAGCCCTTACTCTCCTGTAAATGGCTTTCCATGAAAAGGTGTATTCTGTTATATCAATGAGATGATCATAGAATGTTACCCAATCATAATTCTTGGGTTTCACATTCATAGCCAGATGATTGTTGAGGAAATGAAAAGGAAATGGGAGTACCCGGTTTTCTTCCTGATAAGTTAAATTCAGTGGGGCAGCTTCGCCAAAAGCGGATAATAAGGAATATCCTGGGAATGATCCCGGCGAGAGATCCACGAATTTTTTCGTTAATTCAAAAGGATCTGACCCAAAATCACTATCTAATCCGAAAACAAAATTAGTTTGAAGATATGGAATATACCTCATGATCATATTTGTGTGCTCAGCTATTTGTTTCACTCTTTCAATTCCCTTTATCCGATTGGCCTTTGATTTATTGCCCATATCGTACCATGATTCTATACCGGGTAACAAACCGCCAAAACTATTTTTTTGCATGCGTTTCAGGTTATCTTCCGATAGAACCGCAAGACTGCTTTCTGCTACAAAAGTAATGTCGCCAGGTTTCACCGCTGATTCTATTACATCCATAACTTCGTTAAACCTTATCCCGAAATTCGGATCATGCCATCCAACCCACGGCGGTTTTTTTAATGCGGAAATATGACGCAGATCTTCTTTAATTTGCTCATATTCCATTGTTTGGTATGGAATGACAGAGTCAATACAGAACGCGCAAGTGTAAGGACATCCCATGCTTCCGATCATTGGGATGATCTTCATAAATGGAGCTTTTTTTAAGTTAGGTTCAATATATTTCCACCTTTCTCTTACTCCCGGAAGGATAGTAGGTTGTTTTGTTGCGGATATTTGTAATCCAATTGGTCGATGTTGTTCTGCATCGTTCAGAATATCGATTATAACATCCTTGTCAGTAAATCCGGTTACAAAATCAAAGTATTTAACTGCATC
>JAJRQT010000055.1 GCA_024280115.1 Bacteroidota bacterium
GCGAATCTCTGACCGTTAATAGCCTGAATATCTGCATTTTAACTGAAAAAACCTAATAAATAGCGAAAAGATTCACATAAAAAATTGACCTTAATTTATTGATAATCTTTTAGTTACATGATTTAAAAGAGACACTAAATACAAGACTGAGCCAGTAATATTGATGGTTCTCAATGCAATTACACTAGAAGAAAAAAGCATAACTGCCAGCACAACCAGCACAATCAACGAATTGTCTGCTTCGAATATATATGCCAAAAAATATCCGATGAGCATTAATTGAATAAGCATTCGGAGTACGGCATATACCGAATTTTTAAATTTTAGTTTCCAATTCCACAGAACAATTAAAACGATGATGACAGGAATAAAAGATAAGGATAAGTTTAAAAGTGGAATGGTCTGTACGGCGTTAATCATATTTGAAAATCAAATTTTTAATTTTTATTCGATCAAGTTAACGCTTAATAGAATGGATGGAAAGCAATAATCTGAGAAAATAGAAGTTCAACCTCCTGATCAAATTATTAATTAAACTTTCCAAATATCAATGAAAAATTACCTGTCCAATATGTGAGATCATCATCAGATATGTCATTTCTCAGGTTGGTTCCATTTACCAATCTATATCCCCCACCGAGACCGATTTTCATAAACTGCAACACATTTATTTCGACTTGAAGTCCCGGTTCGAACAAAAGAAATGCTGAGTTTTCAACGAAAATATTATCTCTATCCAATTCAATATTCCCGACGCCAACGAAAAGAGGCACCGAGAAATGTACGACTTTTGTTGGCATAATATTGAATCCCATCATCATGCCGGTATAACCCATGTGCATATTCAAAGTTTCTTCCGGAAGAGATCCGGTAAATTGACTATTTGTCACCTGCCCATAAGCGCCCAAACCAAAATAGAAATAGCTGTTGAAAATAACTCCTCCATGACCGCCAATGAGTACAGCATCCGCACCATTCATTCTTGTAAATTTAGTATCGAAGGATCCGTATCCGGTGATTTTAGAATCAAAAGCAAAAAGTGTTTGCATTTTATTCTTTTTGCTACTTTCTCCTGCATCTTCCTGGGCGTAAGTAAAACTTACCAATCCCTGGAGCATTACAATGATTAGAATATTTGTCTTCATTATTTTATAATTTCCTGAATTCACGATTAAAATATATACTTGACAGTTAGACCAAAGTCCCAAAATCTGAATTGAGTATATCTTAAACCATAATATTCAAAATATGGCTTTACCTCCATGCTCACTGTCATCGGCACCGAAAATATCCTATACTCCAGGCCTATTATACCATCCACGCCTATGGTATAATAGGTGGACTCCCCTTCTTCTGATGCCACGGTGGAATCACTGATATAATAATTTCTATTGTTGTAGCGTCTGATATAACCCACATGGCCCCCTACCCCATAATACAAGTATAGATTTTCAGTAAACTGCGCTGGGATCTGAAAATACCACTGGTAATTGGTGTATATCTGCATGCCTTTGTCATAACCACCAAAGCCCAACATGACCTCTAAGGCGCCATTTTCAGTAAGAAATCGTTTGTAGGTAACGCCGTCAGTTTTACCGAGTCGCAAACCGACAGAGTTTTTATAGTCCTGAGCTACTATCGAAGTCATCAGAAACATTAACATTATCGTAATTGTGTATTTCATGGCCATTATGGGTTGTCTTTTTATTTATTATATGTTTCAGGGAGCACATCTACAAAGTCAATTTTCACTTGGCCATTTTGCGCATCAATATTCAGTTTTCTTTCCTCACTTCCTGTGCCAAAAACGCCTGTCAATCTCACAAATTTAGATTTATCGTCCATGTAACGTTTTTTGCGATCTCCAGGAAAATCTACAATGCTGAGTTTATCGTCTCTGGCATAAATACGGGTATTGAAATTAGAATTTTTTGAAAATCTCAAATTGTAATCCGTCGATTTACCTTTCAATCTTATCGAAGTAAAATCATCTGTTACATTTTTTATGGTCAGTGCACCATAACTTTGATCGATCCTGCAGCTCTCTTTTAAATTAGAAATTGACAATTCACTAAAATTTGCCACGCCTGATAAATCTCTTACCTCTTTCACTTCAATATTATCATTGGTGGACTCAATATCCAATATGGAGACCTCCCCAATAAATACAGTAGATGAACTGCTTTTTAATTTCAACTTTTGGACCTTTTCAAGTTCAAGTTCAGCTCCTTTCATCGACAGGTTCAATTCATTTGCCTCCTTAATCCGCGCTTTTCCATAATTAACAGTCAATCTAGAATGATCAGCTATGTTATTAACTCTCAAATCCCCATGGGCAATTGTTATATTTAACCTCCCGTCAATCTCGCCAATATGAACATCGCCAAATCGGTTGTCTATTGTTAGGGAGGCTATGGACTCTGGTACATTTAGTTCATAATTTACCTGCAATTTGTGCTTGCTCATAATCGACGCTGAGTAGTCACCAATCGCGTTCATCATATCCTTAAAAAAACTTTTCTTCCTGTCAAAAACTGATTCTATTTCCATGTAATCAGAGGATTGCTTGAAATCAAATTCCACCCTGTCCATTAGCTTTTCGGCGGCATTTTCATCCTTTCCATACGACAGTATTTCTATTTTCACCGACACTTCATTCTTTGACCAGGTTTCAACAATCACATTACCGTATTTGTTGGTGATTTCCAGATCCAACCTGTCGGAAGTTTCAAAAGATTTACTTATCGATTTGGTGAGCTTGGTTTCCTGAGCTCTAATACCATGGCTTAAAAGGAGCGCCATTACGACCAGGTAAATTTTATATTGCGAGTGCATCTTCATGATCTTTATTATCATTATTTTTTTGTACCTCATCCAGAATTTTTTCGAGCATAGCCAGCTTTAACCTGTAATACTCAATCATAGCATTTATCACCTCTTCACTATCTGCATCATCCCTGATATCGTTTTTTAATGACTGATAATCTTCATCCAATATGTGCAATTCATTTTGAATTTAAGGGTCAATATCTCCCGTTGAAATTTCAATCAGTTTGATTTTTTCATCAATTTTAGAAGTATAAAAAGCCTCTGTATCTGCCAATTCTGACGATATGTTATGCAAGGCAATGCCTTTGTTATTATAAGCTATTCGCTGATTATTCAGGTAAAACCCAAAAGCAACTGATATCATCACAACAATTATTGCTGCAATTTTCAGCATTACCTTCCAGGCATTGTTTCCCAATTTATGTTCAATTTCATGGAGCCCATGCTCAATGCCATTCCAGGCTTCGCCGATATCGAGATGGTATCTTTCAAAGCTTTCCCTGTTCTTGTCCGTAAATAATTTTAGTTCGTCCTTCATGACAATAAATTTTCCTCTGCGATTATTTTCCTGACCTTTGCCCTTGCTTTGCTGTATTGTGACTTGGAGGCTGACTCAGAAATATTCAAAATCTGTGCGATTTCTTTATGATCATAACCTTCAAAAAGGTATAGATTAAGCACTGTCCTGCATCCTTCGGAAATCCTGTCAATTGCATCCAAAACTCTGTTAAATTCATACCTATAATCATTTCTATTTTCATCAACTTCAGGATAATCCCCGATTTCATCAACGTCACTCATAAAGATGTTTTTCTTTTTCAAGGCATTGATGCAATGGTTGATCACGATCCGTTTTAACCATGCTGAAAATGTCTCCAAATTTCTCAATCCCCTGATTTTGGTAAATGCGTGAATAAATGAATCCTGAAGTACATCCTTAGCGTCATCCTCGTCACCCATCATTCTGCGACAGATATTGTACATAGCGTCTGCATATAGCTTGAATAGCTCACTTTGAGCTCTTCGGTCACCCTCCTGACTCTTCAAAATCAAATAAGACTGAATTGATTTCTGACCGGTTTGCAAACGTTTTGTATTTAATTTTTATTTAAGGACAAGGCATCAGGGAAAAGGTTTCCCCTTAAGAAATAAATTTAGTGGATTAGAATCCTTTTGTTCAACAAAATGAAATGAATGGTGAAAAAGTAATGTGAATGGGTGGCGGGTATAAAAAAAAGGCAAATGATATAAAATCATGGTTCTCACACTGATATTTTAGTGGAAATAAAGATTAGTCCGGAGTCGGAAGTCGGAAGTCGGAAGCTAATTTGGTAGTATTTGGAATGGAGGAGAAATGATTAAAATACTCTGATTTATCGGTGGCCCCCAATAGGTTTAGCCTGCCCCGAGGCAGATCGGGGTTCAAAAATTTAGCGGGATCCTCCGGACCCACTTAAATTTGATTCCATATTATTGTAGTGCGTTATATTTTCATTCTAAAATTCTTATTGCACCTAAGGCTACAACTTTATAATCATCCTTTACCTTATTTAATATATTTTCATTCCAGAATTCTGGAATAACATTGTCTTTTACTCCTCTTACAATTCCTTCCCAGTAAAGCGGTAAACTGATAGTGCCTCCTCCTATTGAAATTTTTGATGGGTTCAACATATTAATTAGACCTGCAATTGCAACTCCTAAATAGTATCCTCCCTTTTCAACCACTTTCAGCACCAATTTATCACCGTTCATTGCTAAATTATACATTTCGACTGAAGTTATTTCTAATTGTTGTGCTAAAAAAGAGCCCCCACATACTTCATCAACTCGTTTTATTTCTCTATTTAGTGTCTCTTTTAAATCATGTAACTAAAAGATTATCAATAAATTAAGGTCAATTTTTTATGTGAATCTTTTCGCTATTTATTAGGTTTTTTCAGTTAAAATGCAGATATTCAGGCTATTAACGGTCAGAGATTCGC
>JAJRQT010000056.1 GCA_024280115.1 Bacteroidota bacterium
CTCATTATTTTTGGTTCAGAAATGGAAAAGCTAAAAGTTAGTTCGAAATCCATCAGAAATCAGAAAATTAAGAGTGCAATAAAATATTAAAATAATTATATTGCAAAAACGAGAGATGCGTTTTCTTAGTGACACTAAATATACCAATCATCACTGGGCCAGGAATAGATCAGTGGAATAGCTGGCTTGAACCATACCGGAAACTCACATGGTTTGAAGCGCCTTTTTATTTTGTTGAGACATGTTTTTATAGGATTATATTGGATAAAACCGAATTTTTTGCGAATAAATACGATCCATTCGCAACCCAAAAGAAAAAGGATATTGAAGATAATTATGAGCAGTTTATAAATCTTCTGGAAGTACTGGATAAATCGATCGCTGAAGAATGTTCCGATAAAGCTGTTATCAGATCTCTATTGAGCATGGCATTGTGGGGGAATAAATCGGATTTAAGTCAGCTTCATCTGAGCAAAACAAATCGTGACAATCTATCAAATGATTTTCTAATTATTGATGATACAGAACCTGTTTCAGATATTTTATTCAAAGGAATTCGCAGGTTAGATATCATCCTGGATAATTCGGGAATGGAGCTGTTTGCTGATTTATTGCTGGTCGCAGTTTTAATTGAACGCAATTTGGTAGATCATGCTGTGTTGCATGCAAAGGCCTATCCAACGTTTGTTTCGGATGCAACCTATACGGACATAGAAGTCTTATTGAATGCTTTGAAACTTCATGGAAATAAAGCCCTTTTTAACATTTCTACAATGATAAATGAGTTCATATCCTCTGGGAAAATCTTTGTGAAGGATGATGATTTTTGGAATGCACCGCTGCATTACTATCAGTTTCCCAAAAAATTAAACAATTATTTGAAAGATTCAGATTTAATAATTTTCAAAGGAGATGCCAATTACAGGCGTCTTTTTGGTGACCGGGAAATTCCTTATAATCGAGGAGTAGCTAATTTCACTAATTATCTACCGGCGAGAAGCGTAGCCATCAGAATTTTAAAATCTGAATTAATGTTTGGAATGGATAAAGAGCAAATAACTGATCTTTTTAAATCAGATAAAGATTGGCTTGTAAATGGGAAATATGGGATAATTCAGAGCGTGTCAGGTTATAATATTTGAGAAAATTTATCAGAGGCCCATATAAATTGAAATCGATGATTTTTTAAATTGGTGAAAGTTGCAAAGTGTGATGGTAAATGACAGTAAAATTATGAATGAAAAAATATTCAGGATTAAAATTTTGGAAGGAGCAGATGGCATTTTTGAAGTCGAAGGACTTGCGAGAGGAAATTATGACGAACAAGCTACCAAATACGACAAGCTGGTAGGTAATGCGATTTATAATAAAATAATGTGGGGTAATTCGCCTAGTGATTATTCAGAATTTGCTAGAAAAAGTCTCTATGATAGTAACGATGGAATAGTGATTGATCTGGGATGTGGTTCTCTGATTTTTACCTCGGGAGTTTATGCCAATTATAACAAGCGAAAATTATTTCTATGCGATTATTCGGCTGAAATGTTGAAAATCGGTAAGAGCAGAATCGATTCCCGGAAAGTCGAGCATAATTCTGTTTCCTATTTGCGTGCGGATGCTTTTAATATGCCATTCAGAGACAATACAATTCAAACTATTTTAAGTTTTGGGATCTTTCATGTATTTGAAAAATCGGACAAATTAGTTTTGGAAATAAAGAGAATGCTGAAGCCCGATGGTTTTTTACATCTGACAAGTTTATGCACTGAAAGAAAATTAAGTGCGAAATATTTGAAATTACTGAATAAAAAAGGGCACGTAGCAAAACCGCTTAATTCAGATGAAATTTGCCGTATCATAGACCAGAATGGGCTACAAATTGTTGAAAGAAAAGTAAAGGGTGGAATGGTATATATAAAAGCCCGAAAGGGTTAGTATTCGTGTCCACTACGTAAATAATCAGGCATAGTCTAAACATGATTAGTAGTAAACTCCCATCAATACCCGGTGATTTTGGTTCTATGAAGTTTTTAATGAACTGAAATTGTTGAACTACCTGTCTCGAGCAATTCTCTGGATTTTCTGTGCTACGTTTTCCGCTTGAATCGCGTTAACCGTGTATGCTTTGATGTCTCCTTTTTTTTGAATTTTAATTCCTTTTTTCACCAACTGAAAGTAATCTTCTTTTAATTGATGTTCTGAGCTTTTTTTTGATCGTGTCATGATTTAATGTTTTTTTAGACAACGCTTGTATTGCTGGATTCTTATTTTTACTGAGCAATTATTCTTATAAATGACGCTCTGACGACATGAAGAAAATAGGACGATCGGAGTGATGGTGGCCCGAGGAGACATCCGATGTTTCGAAAACATCGGATGTCTGGTGCAAAATCAAGCTGTTCGGGAATTGCATTCCCGAATCCGATTATATGAGGAATTGTATTTCTATTTGTAACAGTTATTTTGAATAGTTGCGGATTGCAATTGCTAAATAGCAACACTGGGATAAATCTACTTTCGGATTGTAAATCCGAAAGAGCGGAAAGGCGGATACCTTTTGGAGAAATGTATCATTCTTTCATTTTTATGATGATAACTCCGTTTTTGCCTTTTTCTCCATATTTTTCTTTTGCAGACTTTCCCTTAAATACATTGATACTCTCAATAGTGTTTTCATTTATTTTTTTAATGTCTTCCAGGGAAATTTCAACACCATCTTTATAGATCAAAGGTGGATTGTCTTTATCTATATCTAAGTTTATGCCTGAATTTAATTTAATGCCATTTTTCGTATTTATAATGATCACTCCATTTTTAGCATCTTCTCCATATTTATCGATGGCAGTATGGTCTTTCAATACAGTGATACTTTCAATATCATCAGGTTGAATTAAGTTAAAATCTTCACGCGGAATTTCTTCCCCGTTGAGAATAAACATTGGCTGATCTTTTTCAAACATTAGTTCCCTCCCGGAAGCCTTTATGGAAATGCCAAAGTTTTCGGACTGGGGAAGATCTTGATAATCCTCATCACGATTCATCACTATTAGATAGGTTGTGCCATTTCTAGCATATCTGCTTTGAGATATAAACCCTAATGATGAAAAAACTAATTTTTTATTTTTGTGCTCAGGTTTCACTTCTAAATAAAACTTCCCCTGGTTATCTGTTACTGTTCCTGTATGTGTTCCTTTAATGATAATGTTGCAACCGATAATAGGATTGTCGTTATTATCTCTAATCTTACCACTCACCCCACTTCTCTTATAAGTGTGATCCACGCCAAAAGCTACTGGCATAATCATACGTACAGCAACGACATGGCCCCTCTGTTTTCCTGCCACCCAAAGCGGTCCATTTTTTATTACTCTTACCGCCTCTTCATCGCATCCATATCCAATTCCTTTCACAGCCATTACCTCACGAAGTGTTCCGTCCTTTTGTATAATGAATTGAACAAAAACTTTCCCTTTAATATCCTTTTCCTTTGCTTCAGCAGGATAATTCAAATCAGCATGGATTTTTTCAAAATACAAACCCATATCACCTGTGCTAGGATAAGGTTGTTCATCTACAATTGAAAATACTTCACTTTTCGAAATTTCCGCTGTATCTCTTATTGAAATTAGGGCATCATTATTTTGGTGCTCTACAGGTAATTGGGTATTAGAAGAAATACTCCATGATTCATTGATTGATGATGTCGGTATATTTAAAATTGGTAGCAATTCGGATACTTCTTTCTTCAAATCGAGATTCTCGACTTTTATGGAAAAAGACATAAATAACGCGACGACTAACGGGAGAATAAGCAAGAATTTCCCTACATGTATTTTTTGATTGTTTGGCTGATTCATCATGATGATCCTGTTTTTAAGATTGGATTTTGAAAATTCTGATTTTAATAATTTATTACCGGAATGGTGCGCAAACTGAACAATGGCCAGTTGGTAATCACGCATATTTTTAGTAGAGGTAACGACTTCCTTGTCTGCCAGATATTCAAGATTTTGTATGGATTCCATAGCAAAAAGCCATGCAAAAGGATTGAACCACTGGATTGCTTTTAATAATTCTATAAGCAAAACATCTACTGAATGGTATTGATTAGAATGTGCCTGCTCATGAGCCAGTATATATTTCATGGCTTCAGAATGATAGTGGCGGGTATTTAGTACAATAGTTTTGAAGAATGAAAATGACTGTACATTTGTGTTGGTGATTTTGAATATTTTTCCATCAGGCTCATTTGTTGCGCCCTTTAATATTTTATTGACATGATAAAGGCTGAAAAATAATCTTGACAGCATGATTATAAACCCAATGCCCCAAATCACTGAAAGTGCCAACCACAGATTCATCTCATTTGTTGGGGCGGATGGTGGAGAATAGGCAATTATTTGCATCGGAATCATGGTGAGGTATTCAAGAGGAATTGACGTTTCCCCGGTTTTTAGCCCGTATTCAATATTTAATGCGGGCAGCAAAAATGCCACCAAAGAGGAGAAGATGATAAAGAGCCTTTTTAATTGAAAATTTGTTTCCTTTCTAAGCATTATCCTGTAAAACAGGTAAAGCAAAATGATACAAAAGGCGACCTCAAGTTGATAAATTACCAGTGCTCTCATAACTGTTGTTTTTTAGATTGTATCAATTCGATCAATTCGTTGAGGTCTTCATTGCTCAGGTTTTGCTCCTCAATAAAAAGAGATACCGTTTGTTTGTAGGAGTTGTCAAAATAATCCTTCACCACATCTTTGATAAATGATTTTCTGTACTCTTGTTTGCTGATGAGCGGAAAGTACTGATGTGTATTTCCATAGGTCTTGTGCCCGATAAATCCCTTTTCTTCCAACAACCTGACAAGGGAAGATATGGTATTGTAATGCGGTTTAGGATTTGGATAAAATTCGACAATTTCCTTTACAAAACCCTCCCTTATTTGCCAGAGGATCTTCATCAATTCTTCTTCTTTTCGTGTGAGTTTTTTCATAATAGGATAAAGGTAAAACGAATAAGTCAGTTAAACAACTAATTTACCAGTTATTTAACTGACAAAACAGTTTATTTATTTTGTTTACTATTTATAATTACCATTCAGAGTCCGGCCTTTCCGATAGGCTAATTGTCACGTGTTGGCAGACAGGTTTTAAAGAGTGACTCAAAGGACGGAATTCAATTATTAATATGTTCCCGATAAAAACAAGAATTTCTGAAATAGGGCATTGATTATTGAATTTATCAGCTTGGGAAAAGAAATTGTTTTATGAATAAGAATCGTATATTATCCGGAATTCGTGAGAGAAACAAAAATATATGGTTGCAGTTGATTACGCAATAATTATACTCTATTTCATTATTGTCATTGGGCTAGGCCTGTGGTATCAGAAACGTGCGTCAAAAAATTTGGATTCCTATTTTTTGGCAGGTAAAAATATTCACTGGCTTCCGCTGGCAATGTCCGGATCTGTATCCACTTTCGATATTACCGGAACCATGTGGATAGTTTCTATTTTATTTATTTTAGGAATGAAATCCATGTGGCATCATTGGATGTGGGGCGTATATATGGCAGCATTTTTTATGGCCTACATGGGAAAGGGTTCGCCGTTCGAAGGTCATGACCGCAGCCGAATGGATGAAAACACGATTCGGCGATGATAGGGGAGGGCGCTTGGCCAGAACAACTTATGCACTGATGGCGGTGCTTACCCTGGCCAGCTTCATCGGATATGCCTATCAGGGCATTGGAAAATTTGCTTCAATTTATATTTCCCTTGAGCCCTTATCCACATTGGTTTCATCTCCAGTGATAAGTATTTTTATATTACAACACAATGCTGACATTCTTGCTATAATCATTATTGGCATTACTACTTTATATGTCATTCTTGGCGGACTTTATAGTGTGATCGTAACTGATGTATTCCAAACCTTCATTTTAACTTTGGGCAGTCTATTTATAGCATATATAGCCTGGTCAATACTGACGCCAGAATTACTAAGTAAACTTCCTGAGGATTGGACGTCATTAAGCGTTCCCTGGAGAATAGAATCTTTTGCCGGTACTGGGAATGCGGAATTTGAGTTTTTTGGAGCACTGGTTATTGTGTGGGTAATGAAAGGTTTATTACTGAATGCTGGTGGGCCTGCGCAAATGTATGATTTTCAAAGATTTCTCGCTGCCCGGGATCCACGCGATGCCGCAAAAATTGGAGCTGCCTGGAGTTTTTTTCTTTTTGTACGTTGGGCAATGACTGTTGGTATTGCGCTGATGGCGCTGGTAGGGATTACCGGTGTCACCGATTCTGAAAAGGTAATGCCTATCGTACTTTTACAATATTTACCCATTGGAATACGCGGACTTGTAATCGCAGGTTTCATTGCTGCGTTTATGTCAACTTTCAGCTCTATCGTCAATAGCGGTGCTTCATTTATTGTGCGTGATTTATGGCAACCGTACTTTCATCCTCATGCAACAGGAAGATCATCTATACGTGCTAGTCATTTCGCTTCCCTGTTGATGGTTTTCATAGGATTGATCATCGGATTCAATGCGACTTCAATTGCGCAAATCTGGAGTTGGATTATGATGGCGCTTGGCGCAGGAGTTGTGGTGCCCAATGTGCTGCGCTGGTATTGGTGGCGGCTGAATGGCTGGGGTTATTCCATTGGTACGCTTGGTGGGATGATCCTGTCATTGATAGCACTGTTTTTCCCTGAAATACCAACGTATGTGTTTTTCCCAATTGTTTCTGCCTTCTCAATGCTGCTGAGTATAATTGTTTCGTTAAAAACGGAACCGGTGAGCAAAGATCATTTAATTAATTTTTAGGGTTACCCATTTAGATCGCATTTGATTTAATCATTGCATAGCTCACAGGTTCATGTAGTACACATCTTTCAATAATTTTATCTAAGATTGAAATCCTATGATTTCTCCGGTTAAACCTAAAAAAATATTCATCA